>CAINXC010000240.1 GCA_903854655.1 uncultured Verrucomicrobiota bacterium
GCCCGGTTGAACTGGAGCCGGGCCTGGATGAGCTCCATGCCGTGGCCGGACGCAAGCATGGGGAGCATCGTGGCCCCCCCTGCAAGCAGCGAAATGATGGCCGGCCGGAACCTCATTAATTCTTGTTCCAGCGCAGCACACGGCCCCACTGGTTCCATTCGGTTTCCAGGATGTTGCCGTTGTTGTCGAAGGTGATGCCATGGGGGGAGGTGACGATGCCCTGCTGCCAGTCCTTGGGTGCAATGGTGGGCTTGTTTGTCGTCTCTGGGTTGGCGCCCAGTTCGGCGACCATCTTGTTGTTCTTGTCCCACACGCTCACGCGTCCCGCGATTTCGGCCACGCACATGAGGTCGCCGTAGAAGCTGGCGCTGCTTGGGTTGCGCATGTTTTCGGCGATCACGCCGATGAGGTTGCCGTCCAGGTCGGTGTGCAGCATGCGCTTGTGGCCGCGGTCACAAATCATCAGGCGCGCGGGTTCGAAGCGCTTGTCGATGAAAATCTTGTGGGCGTTGGCGAGCTTCAGCGGCTCACCAGGACCGCCGAAGACCTTCTTGTACTTGCCCTCGCGGTCAAACACAAAGATCCAGCTCTTGCCGTAGCCATCGACCACGTAGATGTCGCCGTTGGGTGCGATGTCGCAGTTGGTGAGCTTCAGGCCGCCCGCCACCTTGGTGTCCTTGGTCTTCTCGATCACCTCATCGGTGCCGTTCGCCAGTTGCACGGTGATCTGCTTCGGGGTCTCGCTCTTTTTCAGGCCGGCCACGACCTTCTTCTTCCCGTTGTCCATGGTTTCAACGCTGACGGCGTCGCGTTGCGCGGCAGGGAAGGAAGCTGTCGGAATCTCAAGCACGATGGTGCCGTCGAGCTTGGCCTTGAACACCCGCGCCTCACCGAGCACGGCGGCAAAGATGTACTCCTGGCCCTCATCCTTGCGGATCACGAAGCCGTGCACGGAGGGCGGGAAGGGCAGCGCCTTGATGAACTTGCCGTCCGGGCCGTAAACCTGGATGCCGGCGTCCTTTTCCTGGACGGAGACATAGACGTTTCCAGCGGAGTCGACGGCGATTTCACCGTGGCCGTTGCCAATGGTCTCCTTGCCGGGAGGCGGCTGGATGAAGTTGGGGGCGAATTCGTAAGCCACCTCGGCGGAGGCGGCGCTGCCGAAGGCAAGCAGTGAGAAGAGGGAGAGTGTGAGCTTGGTCATAATGAGCGGTGGCGATTGGAGCAAGTTGGCCCCGAAGGGTCAACATCATACGTGGTGGCGAGGTGAATCCTGCAACAGGCGGAGGATGATTCTCCAGGGAATTTCCGTTTCGCAGGGCCGCCGTATAATTTTGGCGCGACATTGTACTTGGCATCGGACGGCGTGTCCTCCACGCTGTGTTCGATCTTAACCTTCGTTATTATGTCTATCTCCCTTGGTGTCATCGTTGGTTTTATTGTCTGGTTTGGGACCCGCTACTTTCTGGCGGGTCTTTACACGGTGGACCAGAACGAGCGGGCGCTGAAGACCAGCTTCGGCAGGGTGGAGCGCATCAACAACCTCACCACCCTGGAGGACCCGATCTCGGAGTCGCTCAACGCCGATGAGAAATCGCGCTACGTGTATCCTCAGGTGCGGGTGATTCACCCGGGCGGGCCGTACTTTCGATGGCCCTGGGAGCAGGTGTACAAGGTTTCCATCGCCACCGGCACGGTGAACATGGCCTGGGACCCGGAGGACCCCACGGCGAACGTCAACGGGACCCTCCTTGAAGCCGTGACCAAGGACCAGCTCAATGTGGGGCTCACCGGGCAGATCCGTTACCGGGTTTCGGAGCGGAACCTGTATGCCTTCCTGTTCGGTGTGAAGAAGCCCATGGCGCACGTGATGGGCTATTTTGTCTCCGTGCTGCGCGAGCGCATTGCCAACTTTGAAGCCCCGCCTGCCGCCCGCGACGATGAGTCTCCGGACTCGGCGGCCGTGATCGGCATCTCGATCAATGACATCCGCAAGAACCTGCGCGACCTCAACGAGCACATGGACCATGAGTGTACGTCCTCCGCCGCGCGGTACGGCATGGTGCTGGATGCCACGCTGATCACCGGCATTGATCCTCCGCAGGAAGTGGAGTCGGCGCTGGCGGCGATCAACACGGCGTACAACCAGGTTTCGTCCGACATCAGCCTGGCGCAGGCGGGCGCGGACCAGAAGATCGTGCAGTCCCGGCGGGCGGTGGAAATTGAGACCCTGAAGGCCCAGGCCGAAGTCGAGCCGCTGATACGCCTGGCCGCCCAGTTGAAGGATTTGAAGGCCAGCGGAGCCGAAGCCCTGCGCGCCTACGTGCGCAATGTGAAGCTCTCGCTGTATGAGAAGGCCCAGCAAGTTTTCGTGGAGGCAAAGAAATAACATGATCGACTTCCTCATCGCAGCCGCAGCCACCTTCATCGGCTGCTCCGTGGGCATGCCCACCCTACTTGCGCTCATGCGCATGATCGGCATCTACGCCATCGTGCCGGAACGCCGGTGCTTCGTTTTCGTGCTGTTCGGCAAGGTGCTCGCCAGCATCGACGAGCCCGGGCTCCACATCCTGCCGTTCAAGCTGGGCCCGCTCGCCTTTCTGGTGAACTGGCTGGGCCGCTGCCATGTGCTCGACATGCGGCTGGACCAGGAGTACCTGCGCAGCCAGCCGGTGAACTCCGAGGAAGGCGCGCCCATGGGCATCGGCATCTGGCACGAAATGTATATCAGCGACCCCGTCGCCTACCTGTTCAAGAACACCGATCCACGCGGCTCTCTCGCCGCCAATGTGAGCAACTCCACCGTGCGCTGCCTGAGCAACATGCCGCTGGGCAGCATGCTGGTGAACCGTCACTCGATGAGCGACACCGTGCGCAATGAGGTTTCGCCAAAGTCCCACGAGTGGGGCTACAAGCTCGGCTCCGTGTACATCCGCAAGGTGCACTTCCGCGACATCGGCATGATCCGCCAGATCGAAAGCAAGGTGGTGAACCGCCTGCGCCAGGTGACCTCGGCGATCAAGCAGGACGGGGCCAACCAGGTGAGCATCATCACCAGCACCGCCGAGCGCCAGGCCGCCGTGGAGTTCGCCAAGGCCGCCGCCGTCCGCCCGCAGATCGTCGGCGAATCGCTCCAGCGCATCTCGGAAGACGACGACGTCGCAGAGGCGATGTTCGAGGTGCTTGAAACGCAGAAGATCATCGGCAGCGGCGCCCGCGTGACCATGCTGCCGAAGGACAGCGGACTGCTGGGCGACCTGCTGGCCGCGCGACCTGAAGCCGCGAGCAGGAGCGGACCGCCTCCCATTGGGAAGTGATACTAACCTCAGGTGAAAACAGGTAAATGGTGCTGCCAAGCGTGCCCCTCACCCCATCCCTCTCCCGCCGGGAGAGGGGGCCTGAAACTGGGGTGCTGATGAGTTTTCCCATACTGCAAAATGCCACGGCGCAAACTCCCTCTCC
>CAINXC010000241.1 GCA_903854655.1 uncultured Verrucomicrobiota bacterium
AGGAGAGCCTGGACGCCGCGATGCTGCAGAGCGCTCATGGCCTTTACGCCAGGCGCACGTCAATGTCCCCGTCCACCCAGGCCCACAGGTCCTTCAGGCCCTGATCCGCCTTGGCCTTCGCCGCCGCCAGTTCATCCGGGCTGAACTTCGCGCCCGCTGCGGGAACGCTGCGGCCAAACATGTAGTACTTGATCTTCGGCTCCGTGCCGGAGGGGCGCACGGCGAAGCTGCGGCCATCGGCGAGATCCACGAAGAGCATCTTCTCGGCAGGCACGCGGTCACCTTCTTCGTCGTGGATTACGTCCTTGCGGAAGTCGCGCACGCTGGTCACCTGCACGCCGTCGATCACCGTGGGCGGGTTGCTGCCGTAGCTGTCGGCGAGCTTGGCGATCTTGGCGGCACCGGAGGCGCCTTCGAAGGTCTTGCTCTTGTTCACTTCCAGGAAGTAACCCACCTCGCTGTACACTTCGTCCAGCAGTTCCGCGACTGTCTGGCTGCCCGAGGCGGCAAAGGCGGCCAGTTCGGCAAACATCACCACCGCGCCGTTGCCATCCTTGTCGCGGCTGAAATCACTGCCCATGTAGCCGTAGCTTTCTTCGCCGCCGAAGACCAGGAACTGGCTCTTCTCCAGGCGGATGTTGCGCGTGCCGGTCTCGTCCAGATCGCGATACTTGTCGCCCAGGCCCAGCGCGGACTCATACTTTGTGAGCTTGCTGCTGATCCACTTGAAACCGGTGAGGGTGTTCACGCAGTTGATGCCGAACTTGGCGGCGATGGCGTCCTGCATCGGGCTGGTGACATAGGTCTTCAGCAGCACGGCGTGGGACTTGTTGGCCTCGGTGAGCCAGCCCAGTTCAAACATCGTCTTGGTGCGGTACCAGGCCATGAGCGAGCCGATCTGGTTGCCGGTGAGCAGCACCAGCTTGCCCTCCTTGTTGCGCACGCCCACGCCCATGCGGTCGCAGTCGGGATCGGTGCCGATGATGGCGTCCGCTCCGACTTTGTCCGCCAGATCGGCGGCCATTTTCAAGGTCGGGGCGTTCTCGGGGTTTGGCGATTCCACGGTGGGGAAGCGCCCGTCCTGAATGTCCTGCTCTGGCACCGTGACGTAATCAAAGCCCAGCTTGCCGAGAATGGTGGGCACCAGCACGCCGCCCGTGCCGTGCAGGGCGGTATAGACAATCTTGAGCCCCTTCGCCTTCTCCAGCAGCTCGGGCTTCAGCATCAGCGTCTGCACGCGGGTGAGGTACTCCTCATCCATGTCCTTGCCCAGCAGGGTGATCTTGCCGCGGTCGGCTTCAGGCAGCGCCTCGTAAGTCTCGCTGGTGATCGCGTTCACCTCCTTGATGATGCCGGTGGCGTGGGGTTCCACGATGCCCGCGCCGTCGTTAAAGTTCACCTTGTAGCCGTTGTCGTGCGCCGGGTTGTGGGAGGCGGTGAGCATCACGCCCGCATCGGCGCGCAGGATGCGCACCGCGTAGCTCATTTCCGGCGTGGCGCGGCAGCCGTCGAACAGGTACACGTTCGCTCCCAGATCGGTGGCGATCTTGGCGGCAAACTGCGCGAACTCCTTGGAGAAGTGGCGGGTGTCATGCGCGAAGACGATGCTGGCCTTGCCCGCCACGCCGTCCGCCTTGCGGTAGTTGATGCAGTACTGCACCAGACCACGCGTGGCGCGCAGCACGTTGAAGAAATTCATCGCGTTCGTGCCCACGCAGGGATGATCCGGGCGCTGATCGGCGGGGGCGTTGCCGCGCTCCCCGGAGGTGACGATCTTGCCGATCGTGCGCCCGCGCAGGCCGCCGGTGCCGAACTTCAGGGTCTGGAAGAAGCGGTCGTTCAGCTCGCTCCACTGGCCCGCACCGGCCAGCTCCTCGATGCTCTGGCGGTACAGCGGATTGGTGCTGGCGCTGAGCAGGGCGTTGATGTTGTCAAAACTGGCTTGAAGGAGCAGGCCTTCAGCGACGGCGTGGGTGAGGGAGGCTTCCAGAGACATAAGTAGAATAGCCAACTCTAGCGAGCGGCGCGCGCGCAATCAAGAACCGACGCAGTTTATGAGGCCGGCCCGGTGACGATAGTGTCAGGCTAGGGTCGTTGTGGCTGGGCCGCATCCTGCGAAGGGAGGGGCGGCCCGTGAGTTGCGGCAGTCCGGGGGTGTCCCGGCCTGCGGCATCTCCACAACTGCCAGCGCCTTGATGCCTTCCCCCTTTTTCCTTCTGACTCGCTCCTTCGTTTTCGTCTCTATGATGGTCGCCCTCGCTGCCGGCACGGCAGGAGCGCAGTCTGTATGGAACTCCACAACCGGAAACTGGAGCGCAGCCGCCAACTGGTCGCCGGCCGCTGCTCCGCTCAGCGCCAGCACCACCTCTCTAACCTTTGGAGGCGGCGTGAACTACACGGCCACCAATGACATTGGCGCTTTCAGCCTGAACCAACTGCTGTTCACCAACACGGCAGGCACCGTGACCCTGGCCGGATCACCAACGACCAATGCCCTGACCTTCCTCAATTCCAGCAATGCCGCGCTGCCCACCCTCGTCTTGTCGGGAGCGGGAGGGGCGACCATCTCCTCCCCGGTGATCTGGAACGCCGACACAAGCGTCACCAATTCCGGCGCGGGCACCCTCGCTTTCAGCGGCAACCAGACGTTTGCCAACGGCACCAAGCAGACCTTCATCAACACCGGCACCGGCACGATCACGCTGCCTGACGCCATCACCTACGCCAACACGGGCGCCAACAACGGGCTCGTGCTCAACCTCATCAACAACAACCCCGCCACCGGGAGCTTCAACATCGGCAACATCGGCTCCCTGACGAACCTGACGCTCAACGTGGGAGGAACAGGCACGGTGCGCTTCGTCGGCAATACCGGCGGGGATCTGTTTGGCCTGTCGACCATCCTCAACGTGCTGGCCGGCGCCACCTTCGATTTCAATGGCAACACAGAATTCATGGGGGGCATCTCCGGCGCGGGAACCATCCTTTCCACCGTGAGCGTAACCGCCCAGGCCACCGGCAACTACGTGTTCTCCGGCAAGTACTCGGGCGTCGGCGGCAGTCTGACGCTGTCCGCCAGCAGCCAGACGCTGGATCTCGCCGGCAGCACCAGCGATTACACGGGCGCCACGATTGTCGCCGGCGGCACTCTTGTCGTATCGGCCAATGCGCCCAGCGGCAGCGCGGGCGCGCTGGGCAACGCCACCTCCGAGGTGCTGGTGGGGGACACGACCGCCGCGCTTAGCGGCTCCCTGATGATCGACACGGCAGGTGTCGGCATTGGCCGCAACATCCGTGTCCAAACGGGCAATACCGGCACCTCCACCGTCGGAGGCCTCAATACCTCCGGCACGGTGACCTACAGCGGCAACGTGACTCTGGGCACAGATGCAAGCGCCGCCAAAGGCGTCACCTTGTACTCGGCACCAGGAGGCACCACCGAATTCACCGGCAATCTGCTGCGGGCAGCCGGGGCCACGGGAACCACGGATGCGGTGATCGTAACGGGCGGCGGCACCGTCGCGATGAGAGGGAGCAACACCTTTACCGGGGCCACCACCGTGAACAACGGCACCCTGCTGCTGGACGATGCCACGAACAACGGCAGCAAGCTGAGCAGCACCGCAGTGCTGACGCTGAACGGCGGCTCGCTCAGCCTTCTTGGCAACAGCAGCGCGCCTTCCTCGCAGGCCGTCGCCAGCCTCACGCTGGGGAACAGCGCCGCGCCCTTTGGCGGTGATGCCCGCATCACAGTCACCAGCGGCCTCAATCAAACCGTGACGCTGGCGCTGGGGGCGATCACCCGCAACACTGGGGCCACGGTGAATTTCTCCAGCGTCAACACCGGAACGGGGACGGCCGGCATCGCCACCGCCACGGCCAACACCGCTGCCGGCATTTTGGGAGGGTACGCCACCTTCAATTTAAATGACTGGGCTGCGAATGACGGCAGCGGCAACATCATCGCCCTCCCCGCCGCCAGCTACACCACCAGCTTCGGCAGCGGATTGCACACCAGCCTGAGCGCCAGCACCCTGCTTCCCGCCGGCGGGGCCACTGCAAACACGTTGCGGTTCACCGGTGCCGCGGCGCTCACTTTCAGCGCCAGCGCCGATACATTGACACTGGACAGCGGCGGCATCCTCGTTGCCTCCACCGCCGGCGCCACCAGCATCGGCGCCGCCGGAACACCTGGCAAGATCTCGCCCACCACCGGCGAACTGATCGTCCACCAGCAGAGCACTTCCGGCAGCCTCACGATCAACTCCGCCATCGGCGGAACCAATCTCACCAAGACCGGCGACGGCACGCTGGTGCTCGCCGCCACCACCAGCACCTATGGCGGCAGCACCTACATTGATGACGGTGTGGTGTCGATCACGGCAACCTCCAATCTGGGAGCGGCCACTTCCGGGATCACGCTCGACGGCGGAACCCTTGCCATTCCCAGCGGCTCGATCACTGTCGCCAGCGGCACCGGCCACATCATCACCATCGGCCCCGCTGGCGGCACCTTCAACTTCACTGCCTCCATCAGCTTCAGCGGCAACGGGTTCAACGGCTCGGGCCCCCTCACCAAGACCGGCGCAGGCAACTGGTCCGTGGGGGCCAACGGCAGTTCCTTCAGCGGCACCATCAACATCGCCGCAGGCAGCTTGAGCATGACCAGCGCACAGTTGCAAAGCGCCGGCACCATCACCGTGGCCAGCGGCGCCGCCTACAATATCAACGACGATGGCACCGGCACCTGGTTCGCCGCCAACGGAGCCCAGTTTCTCCTCAATGGCACGGGCGTCGGCGGCACCGGTGCGTTCCATCTCACGGATCAGACCCAGGGCACCGCCGTGACCAACGACCCCGTTTCCACCATGCCCCGCGACATCGTTCTGCAAACGAGTTCGCTCATTCAGACCGACAATGGATCCGCCGCAGGCAGCCTTTCCACCCTGATCTTCAGCGGCAACATTTCCGGGTCGGGCGCCCTGATGAAAGGTGGCAACGGGCTGCTGATCCTGACCGGCGCCAACAACACGTACTCCGGCGGAACCGCCGTGCAAGGCGGCACGCTTCGCCTCAATCTGGGCAACGACCGCCTTCCTGTGAGCACGAACGTGACGCTGGGAACGGGCACCACTTCGGGTGTGCTGCAATTGAACGGCTTCACGCAGACCATCGCCGGCCTTGCCACCTCCGGCACGGGCGCCGCCAATGAGGTGACCGGTGGCAGCAGCACCTCGACCGCCCTGCTGACTGTAAATGTGGCCAGCGGCAGCCAGACTTACGGCGGCCTCCTTGGCGGAACGGGGGTGGACAACAACAATTCCAACAACAACCTGGGCTTCATCAAGGACGGGGCGGGAACGGCGGTGCTCTCCGGCGCTAATACTTACAACGGCTCCACCACCGTGAAGACCGGCGCCCTCATGCTGGGCAATGCCAATGCGCTGGGCAATGGCGGGGCGGGTATTGCCGCAGGCACTGGCGGCACCACCGTGGCCGCAGGGGCCACCCTGGACCTCAACGGCCAGACTAATGTCAATGAAATCATCACCTTGAACGGCTCAGGCGTGGGCGGCGCCGGGGCGCTGGTCAACAACAGCGGCACTCCCGCCACCCTGGGCAATGGTGTTTCGTCCTTGAACGTGGCCGCCACCACGACGGGCTGGACTGGCGGCGCCACTGTGACCCTCGGTGCGCCGGGGAGCGGTGTGACGGCCACCGCTTCGGCCCTGCTGGGAATTACCCAGGCCAGCCTCAGCCTGACCAGCGGCGGCACCGGCTTTGGCGTCACCCCCGTGGTCACTGTCTCCGGCGGCGGCGGTTCGGGAGCGGTTATTGCGCCGCAGATTGGGGTGACGGCCGCTTCCTTCACCATCACCCCGGGCACCGATGTTTACTCCGTCGCGCCCACCGTGACCCTGTCAAATGGAGCCACGGCCACTGCCATCCTTTCGGGCGGCACCAGCGGCACCGTCACGGGAATCACCGTCACCAGTCCGGGCACGGGATTCACCACCACTCCCACCGTCACCTTTTCGGGCGGCACAATCACCAGCGGCACGACGCTCCCGACCGGAGCCGGAAATTCCAGCCACTTCACCGTGGTGGGGCTGACGGTGGTCAATGCCGGCACGGGCTTCACCTCCGCACCCACCGTCACCATCACTGGTGGCACGGGCGCGGCGGTCACGGCCAACAATACCAATTTTGCCCTCAATGGAATTGCGATCACCAGCAATGGCAGTGGCTACACCGCCGCGCCCGGTGTTACAGTCTCCGGCGGGACAGCCACCGCCACGGCCAATATCTCCTCCGTGGTTCTGGCCTCCGACTCCACCATCGGTGGCAGCGGCAACCTCACCATCCAGTCACCCATCTCCGGCGGATTCGCCCTGATCAAAGGGGGGGCTGGCACGGCCACTCTTTCCGGGGCCAACACCTACAGCGGGGCCACCACGGTGAACGCGGGCATCCTGCAGGTGGGCCTTGCCGGCGTGGGCCAGTCGGGCACGGGGGCCGTGAACGTGCTTGCGGGACAACTCGTGGGCACGGGCACCGTGCAGGGCTCCTCGTTCACCCTCAGCAGCGGCGCGACCTTGCAGCCGGGTGACATCACCAGCGGCGCCACCACCGGCAATGGCAAGCTCACCTTCGCCACCTCTGCCACTGCAGCCTACAACCTGCAGAGCGGCTCCACCACCCTCCTGGGAATCACCACCGCCACGACCACCGATCCCACATTCGGCGGCAACGCCGTGGGGTCGGCGGGGTATGACAGCTTCATCAATGCGGTCACCGGCTCCGGCAATCACGACCTGCTGGCTTTCAGCGGCGGCGCGGGGTCCACCCTCACCTTCAGCGGCAATCTCACCGTGCAGGGCATCAGTTTCACCCCTGCGGCGGGCGAGGTGTTCAACTTGGTGGACTGGAACGCAATGATTGCGGCGAACTTCGGCGGTTTTAACCTCGGCACCAATTTTCGTGATGGGTCCCAAGACAACGGCTCGCAGTTTGATCTCCCGGATATCAGCGGCTCCCCCGGCCTTGCCTGGGATGTCAGCCAGTTCACCACTTCCGGCAACATTGCCATCGTAAGCCTGGCTCCCGAGCCCGGTCGCGTCATGCTGCTTTTGCTGGGCCTGCTGTGGCTGCCTTTCCGTCGGCGACGGATTCAATGAGGAAGGCTTCCAGGGGCGCCAAAGAAGTGCGTAGCTTTGGATTGGGCTCGATGTTCGATCAAGGGCCGTCGTACGATCCCCCGTGGTCTCAGCCAATAGGGGAAAACCGGGCGGCAGGATGCATTTTGGCCCCGCATCTGCTCCTTGCTGAGACGGGTTCGCGACAGTACAATGCCAGCCGTTCGCCTCATGCCGCCCGGGAGACATCATCCAATTTTGTGGTCCATCGCTCTCGCTGTGGTGCTTCCGGTCATCGGCCTGGGCCGTGACCTCCCGGCTCCCTCCGCTCCCTCCGGGCTCCAGGACCTGCTGGATGTGCAGAAGGCCGTGAAATCCGCGCTCCAGGTCGTGCGGCCTGCCGTGGTGGCCCTGGAAACCCGCGACGGGGCTGCCAGCGGCGTCATCGTCACACCGGACGGTCTCATTTTGACCGCCGCGCACGTGACCAGCGAGCCCGGCTCCAAGGCCAGGCCCGGGCTCCATTTGAAGATCATTCTCAGCAATGGCCACATCACCACCGGCACGGCCCTGGGCATGGACACCGCCACGGACGCGGCGATGGTGCAGATCGACGAAACGCGCAGCGACTGGCCCTTTGTGGACCTGAACCGCAACGCCATCGCCGCTCAGCCCGGCCAGTGGTGCTTCGCGCTCGGCCACCCCGGCGGTTACGACGCGGAGCGCGGTCCGGTGCTGCGCGTGGGCAAGGTGCTCAAGACCACCGCCAACAGCCTGCAATCCGACTGCGTGCTGATGGGCGGCGACAGCGGCGGCCCCCTGTTCAGCCTGCATGGCGAGCTCATCGGCATTCACAGCCAGATCTGGGAGGGCCGCGACCAGAACGTGCATGTCTCGCTCGCCCCGTTTTTCCGCTCCTGGGAGGTGATGCGCGCCTCCGAGGTCGTGCGCCAGTGGAACCAGGGCAGCGGTGGCTGGCTGGGCGTGGCCACCCGCCTGGGTGAAGGCGGCCAGCTTGAGGTGGACCAGGTGGCCCCCAGCTCCCCCGCCGCACGCGCCGGCATGCGCAGCGGCGACACGATCGTCTCCTTTGATGGCAAACCCTTGCGCGACCGCCCGCTCTTCAGCGCCATGGTCAACGCCCGCGCCGCCGGCGATCCCGTGGTGCTGGTGGTCCGCAACCGCTCCGGCGAACGCATCATCACCATGAAGCTGGGGCAGCGCCCGCCAGACTAGGTCATGGCCCGGCGCACCCCAACCGCACTGGCGTGGATCGCGGCCGCAATTCTGTGCGCAAGCGCAGGCGTGCGGGCGCAGACCACTCAGGCGCTGCCCGATGCCCGCCGCACCAATGGCGAGGACACGCTCACCGCACTGAGCTGGCTGGAAAAAGCCTCCGCCCCCAGCCTCGTCCAGGTGCTGGATGGCGACGGCAAGCTGCTGGCGCGTGGCGTGGTCGTTTCCAATGACGGCTACTTCCTCACCAAGGCCAGCGAGGCACCCAAGACCAGCACCTTCACCGTTGCCTGGCCTGATGGCAGCCGCTGCGAAGCGCGCCGCATGCACAGCGATCCCGGCCTCGATCTGCTGCTGGCCAGGGCCCCCAGGACCAGCGGCATCCCCATCACCTGGAAGTCCTCCACCTCGCTCAACCCTGGCGACTGGGTGGTGGCCGCCAGCACGCCCCGCGACAACGGCAGCAGCCTGCGGCTCGGCGTCCCCAGCGCCCGCCGCCGCCCCATTGCCGACCACGGCGTGGCCATGGGCATCCGCATGAACGACACCCGCCTCAGCAAAGGCGTGCTCATTGTCGAAGTCGCCAGCGAGAGCCCGGCCGAGGCCGCAGGACTGTTGCAGGACGACCTCCTGATCGAGCTGCAGGACACCCCCATCACCCGCTCCGATCAGGTGCGGCAGATCATCTCGCAATTCCACGCTGGCGAAGAAGTCAAACTGCGCGTGCGCCGTGGCGAGTCGGAGACCGATTTTCGGGTGCGCCTGGCCAGCAAAAGCAAGGTCATTTCCAACTGGGATGGCGAGGACTACGCCAACGGCGGTGTGTCCCTGCGCACCGACAATTTCCCGGAGGTCATCCAGCACGAGATCCCCCTGCAGCCCAACGACATGGGCGGCCCCCTGCTCGATCTGGAAGGCAACGCCCTGGGCCTCAACATCTCCCGAGTGGACCGCGTGACCACCTTCGCCCTGCCCATGGAGCAGTTCGTCACCAAAACCCAGCAATGGATGCTGGAAAGCCGGCGCGTGACGGTGAAGTGAGCGGGGGTGCGATAGCCGTCAATGGCGGCAGCCCGCAAGGACCTCCATCAGCAGATAGGCGCTGTACCAAGCTCTGTCACCTTCCGGCCGCCGCTGCAACCTCCTCTTCGGTTAGGCGCGGTTGTGCTCCAAGAGGTCGGCGAAATCAGCCGACAAAAACTCGGGACCAGCAAAAATAACCGTGATGCAAGCACTCGAAAGATCACTACACTAAGCCAGCCCATGAAAATCGTCGACCAAACCCTGGCAAAACTCGCTGAACTGATCCAGCAGGGCAGGTTTGTGGAATTGGAGACGGAGGGCCTGGAAATCAAGCCGGTGCCAGCGGACGGTGGCGACTGGAAGGAACGCCACAAAAGCGTCAACGCCTTTCTGAATACCCGTGGCGGCATCGTGATCCTTGGTGTCAAAGAGGAAGGAGCCGGATCGTCTCGCCGCTATGTTCTCAGCGGTTGGAAAGATCATGCTGAACCGAACCTCAAGGAACTCCAGCGCCTTTTCACTGATCGAAAAGGTGTCGCCCAGGATTTGAGCCACTGCTTTCCGCCAATGGAGTTGCGCCCGCTTCTGGGAGAACGCGTGGCGGTGGTCTATGTGGACGAACTCGCAGCGGACCAGAAGTTTGTGTTTTTCAAGGGCAGCGCCTACAAGCGTGTTCTCACCGGCGATCACAAGATCACCGACCGGGAGGTGGAGGCGCAGGAGGAGTTCAGGGAAGAGGCCGTCCATGCGAAGGAATTGCAGGTGGTGCCAGGGATGACCGAGGCGGATGTGGACCTGGGCAAGCTCAATCACTTCATCTTACAGCTCAACCAAGCCCAGCAGATCGAGACACTGAAGCCCGATTTGAACTCGGCCCGCCCATTCCTGGAGCGGCGATGTTTTCTCAAAAACGGTGCCATGACGGTGCTTGGTGCGTTGGTGTGCGGCCAGCATCCAGGCGACCATCTGGGTTTCAAAAGCCACGTACACGGTTATGTGGACGTGCCTCACTTGATCGCCCAGGACAAACAGGACTTCGTGGACAACGTGCTGTCGTTGATGGACTCCAGCCTGGGCTATCTACTGAGAAACATTCATGTGGGCATCAGCGCCGAACATGGCGGCACGGCGCTCCCGGAATATCCGGAGGAGGTGCTGCGCGAGACGGTGAACAACGCGCTGGCGCACCGGGACTACTCCGTCAACAAGCAGGTCGTCATCGCCATCAAGCCCGGTGTGCATATTGCGATCCGCAATCCCGGCGCGTTCAGGAAGAACCTAATGATCGAGGATGGTGACAACCCGGTCCCTGTGCGGCGCATCCTCCCGGAGGCGAAACCGCGCAATCCGAAGCTCGCGGACGTTCTGCGTGTTTACCGAAAATGGGAGGGCCGGGGCATTGGCATGGCTACGCTGGTGAACCTGTGCCTGGAGAACCGGATCGACTTGCCATACTACCGCCTCTACACCGAGGAGGTGTGCCTGCATCTTTGCGCAGGCAAATTGCTCAACGAGCGGATGGAGAGGTTGTTCCAGTCATTCGACCGGCACATTGAGGACCGCCTTCAAGGTAGCGCGCCGACCGAGGAGCAAAAGCTGGTGCTGGCCTACCTGATCAAATCGGAATGGGCGAATGAGCAACTCCACTACACCATCCTGCTCACGCCGGACAACAACCACTTTGTCGCGCTGCGAGGGCTTGAGAAAGCGGGTCTGATCAGCAAGCATCCCCTCAGCACTGCCGCTTATCCAGTTTACCTGGCTGACCGGGTGCTCGTCACCCGTGAGTATGTCAAGGAGCTGCGCGCCCTTTTCGGCGGAGGGTTTGACTCCCTGGACCCAACAGCGAAACAGGTCCTTGGCGTGGTTTACCGGCACAACCACTTTTGCAAGGCGCGGGCTGTCAGCGCAAAACAGGCAAGCTTTGCGCTCTGGTATGAGCGGGGCGGCCAGGAAGGAGACATCAAACAATTTGACACCTTTTACCGCAAGGTGAGAAACACGTTCAACAAGATTGAGGCGTCAGGTTTCGTGGAGAAAGTCGAAGGAACACGAGGTTACGTTTTGCGGACCGACTACGGGCAAACGCACCTGCTCTGAAACAGTTGGCCCTGGCGAGTCCCACCCGCCTTACTTCCCCACGCAATACAACTTGTCCTGGACGCGGATGAACAGGCTGCCGTTGGCGATGGGGATGCTGCAGCGGACGCTGCCGTCGTTGCCCTGGGCTTTGCTGCCGTTGCCCATGTCGGCCATGTTGAGCAGCTCGAATTTCTCGGGGTTGGCGGCCACCACATAGACTTCGCCCCAGAAGTTGGTCATGTAGATCTTGCCGTCGCCGGCGGTGGGGGAGGCTTCGAACTTGGCGCGGCTGCCGGTGTCGCCGGTCCACAGCGCCTTGCCGGTCTTGGGCTCGATGCAACTGATCTTCTTGTAGTCGCTGCTGAGGACGTAGAGGTGGCCTTGGTAGAAGAGGGGGGTGGAGACATCGCTGCTGAACTCCTTGGGGTCGCTGGTCCAGGCGAGGTCGCTGTCGGAGAGCTTGCCGCTGAGGCCCATCTTCACGCCAAACACCGGGCGCTTCTTGGGGGCGCAGACGACGGCGATGCCATCGGCGGCGACGGCGGAGGGGACGAGGCGCAGGTTCTTGTTAAGATCGGGGTTCCAGTTGCCCCAGCGCCACAGTTCCTTGCCGGTGGCGGCGTCGTGACCGGTGATGCAGTCGCCGCCGGTGATGAGCATGAGGCGCTGTCCGTTGAAGGTGGTGAGCACGGGGGTGGAGAAGGCCTCGCGGGTTTCGTTCATTGCATCCGAAGGGCGGATCACCTGCCACAAGTCCTTGCCGGTGGCGGGATCAATGGCGAGCAGGTAGGAATCGTTGGGCGTGCCTTCGACGCCCTTCTTCACGCCCTGGAATTCGAAGGCCTCGTTGCGCTGCAGCACCTGGATGTAGAGCTTGCCGCCATCGAGCACGGGGCTGCTGGAGTAAGTCCACTGGGTGGCGAAGTTGCCGTGGTCCTTGGCGAGCTGGCGCTTCCACAGTTCCTTGCCACTGAAGTCGAAGCAGGCGAGGTCGCCGGTGGCGAAGAAAAAGATCACGCGCTCGCCATCGGTAACGGGTGAGGGCGAGGCGAGGTTGCTGGACTTGTCCCACTTGGTGCCTTCGGCCAGCGCCTTGCGCCAGCGCTCCTTGCCGGTCTTGGAATCGAGGCAGATGCCGACGAACTTTTGCTCGGCGTAAATGGGGGCGGTGACGAACACGCTGTCGCCCCACACGGCGGGCACGGAGGCGGAGAGGCCGGGCAGCTCGGCGGCCCACTTCACGCCCTCGGTCTTGCTGAACTTGGCGGGCAGGTTTTTCTCCTCGCTGCTGCCATCCTGATTGGGGCCGCGCCAGTTGGGCCAGTTGCCGGCCTGAAGGGAAGCGGTGCTGGCGAAGGCGAGAGCGAGGAGGAGGCTGCGTGCGGTCATGGTGGGAAAAAGCGGATGAGGGAGAGCAGAGCAGGCAAAACGGGGAAAGGGAAGGGCATTTATCGGGGAGGTTGCAATTGCTGGGGTGTGGCTGCCTTCGCAAGAAGGTGGCAGAAGCGTCTGGGTGCTTTGCCGAGCCATGTGCCCCACGCTTTTGCAAGCGCAGCTACTTTCCTGAAGGGCACGCTCGAAGTAGCTGCCTTCGCAAGAAGGTGGCAGGAGCGTCTGGGTGCTTTGCCGAGCCATGTGCCCCACGCTTTTGCAAGCACGGCTACTTTTCTGAATGGCACCCTCAAAGTAGCCGCCTTCGCAAGAAGGTGGATCGCTGAAAGGCTCCCCAATCCCGCAGTTGATCCCGAGGGCGGGCGAGGCTCTGGTAGGGGACCATGCCGATTCCTCTTCTCCTGATTGCCCCGGTGCCTGAATTCCTGCGCGAACCACTGACGCAGCAGTATGAAATGCTCGACTACCACCAGGCGGCGGACAAGGAGGCGATGCTGCGCGAGCACGGCGCACGGATTCGCGCGATCGTGGGCGTGGGCGGCAGTGTGGCTCCTCCGGCCTGGCTCGATCAACTGCCAGCGGTGGAGATCATCAGTGTGAATGGCGTGGGCTATGACGGCATGCCGGTGGATTACCTGCGCGGGCGAGGCATCCGCCTGAGCAACACGCCGGATGTGCTCACCGAAGACGTGGCGGACACGGCGGTGGCGCTGGTGCTGATGGCGAGCCGGGGTCTGATCCGGGCGAACCGTCTGCTGCACGCGAACAACTGGAACGAAGGCGCCAGCACCCTCACCACGAAAGCCACGGGCAAACGCGCGGGCATCGTCGGCCTGGGCCGCATCGGCAAGGCCATCGCGAGGCGGCTTGCGGCTTTCGACATGGAGATCGCCTATCACGGGCGTCATGCCCAGCCGGAGGTGCCGTATGCCTACCACGCCAGTGTTGTGGACCTGGCGGCCTGGGCGGATTTCCTCATCGTGGCGACGCCTGGCGGCGCAGGTACCAAGCACCTGATCAACAAGGAGGTGTTGGAAGCCCTGGGCACCAAGGGCTCGCTCATCAACATCGCACGCGGCAGCATCGTTGATGAAGCGGCGCTGATCCGGGCGCTGCGCGATGGTGTGATCAAAGGGGCGGGCCTCGATGTGTTCGAGAACGAACCGCACGTGCCCGCTGAACTGCTCGCCTTGGACAACGCGGTGCTGCTGCCTCACATCGGCAGCGCCACCATCGAGACCCGCTCGGCGATGGCGCAACTGGTGCTGGGCAACCTGGCGGCGCATTTCGCCGGGCAGCCGTTGCTGACGCCGGTGGTGTAGGATGCGCGGAAAGTAGTCATCACGCTCCGCGTGATGAGCCCTGCTCCATACAGTTGGGATGGTTGGATGATGGCAGAGATTCGCTCTGGCCATGATCCACAATGCTCATCACGCGGAGCGGTGATGGCCACTTTCCTGAGTTTGCGCGAAAGTCACCGTGTCGCCGCATCCCAGCCCGCAAAGGGGTCAAAGGGCGAGTCGTCGCGCTGCGTCACAAAGTCCGGTGTCTCCTTCGCCCATCCGAGCCTGAAGAACTTGCCGTCGTGCAGGATCTGCGCGTCTTCCGGCATGGGCACGCCCATGGGGCCGCCTCCGCCGGGAGGACCGCCACGGCCTGGATTGCCCGGCCCGGCCATGCCCGGAGGGGGGCCCATGCCGAAGGGCGGGGGACCACGCTCGCGACCGGGACCACCGGGGCCTCCGCCACCCGGGCCGCCGGGTGGACGGCCAGGACCGAAGAAGGGGCCAAAGTTCGAGGGGCGGCCCATGCCTTGCTTCTGCTCGATGAACCACACGTATTTGAACTTGCCCCAGTCCGCCGCCGTCAGCGCCTGGGCCTGGGCGATGTGGGTGTGCAGGGTCCAGGCGGTCCACCACTCCAGGCCATGGCGGGCGACGATGAGGGTTTGCGCGGGGTCTTCCACGGAACTGGCGAGGGAGCGCAGCTCGGCCTGGGCCTCCTCGGTAATGATCGGCTGGCCTCCCTGCTGGAGCCGGGGGATGGAGGCGGACAGAAAGCCGCCAAGCAGCAGCAGCCCCACCACGCCGCGCAGCCAGGGGCGCGGGATGTGCAGCAGAGCGAAGAGAAGGCAGAGGAGCGTGAGCGGCATGGCGTTGAGGTTGAAGCGCATGACCTTGTCGCCATGCACCCAGGGGCCGGTGATGGCGATGACGGTGAGCGCCGCGCCGCAGATGACCGCCGCATTGGCGAGGCCTTCGTTCCTGCGGTTGCGCCAGGCGATCGCGCCTGCTGTGATGGCGACGACGGCAAAGAGCGCGCTGGGAAGGTATTGCATCCAGCCGGCGTCCATGCCGCCGGGCATCATCGGCCCCATTCGGCCACCGGCGAGGTAGTCGGCAGGTTCGGAGAAGGCGTGAATCAGTTTCTGGATGCGCGAGGGATCAAACTTCCAGAACACCAGGGCGGCCGCCACGGCGATCACTGGCACGGCGAACAGCGCCAGCCGGGCGATGCGCTTGAGCCCCTCGCGGCCATGTGCCAGGGCGAGCACCAGCAGGCTGGACCCGACAAACACCAAGGAGGTGCCGAACACGGCGATGTGGGTGATGCCAATGAGGCCGAGCAGCAGCACGGCGGCTGCCAGCGTGCGCCAGTTGTGTTGCGCCACCCAGCGCTGTAATGCCCACACAAGACCGCACAGCAGTGCGAGGCCCAGGGAGTTCTTTTCGAACTCGCCCACCATCGTCAAGGCGGCGGCCCCGGCGGTGATGCTGATGCCGGCGAGCGCGGCGAGGAGCACGTCGATGCGTGATCCCTTTGCCCATGCGAGGCCCAGCAGCATCACGGGAAGGACCGCCAGGGCTGGCAGAATGGAGTCCTCGATTTTCACCGCCAGGATCACGGAATGATTCACGTCCAGCCAGGACATGGCATGGATCAGTTTCGCCAGGCAGGCTTGCAGGGTGAAGACCAGCGGCAGATCGGGAATCGCCAGCGCGGTCTTTTCAATGATCGAGCGCGCCTGCACCAGGTAGTAGCCGCCATTCATGCCCGGCACCAGGGCCGTGGTGAAGTGCAGCCACGCCCGGCAGGAGATGGCGATGAGCAGGGCGATGGCGGTGGCGATCCGGTTCACGCGCAAGCTGCTACTGTGGGGGAGGAGGTGGTCGGTTGCCCTGGCCGCCAGGAGGCGGTCCCTTGCGTCCGCCGGGCGGTGGTCCACCGGGCCCGCCACGCCTGCGCTCGGGGTCCTCGGGGGTGCCGCCGATGACGATGTCCCAGGTGGCGACGAGTTCCTTGCTCTCGTAGCTGACGGGCTTGAACTCGCGGATCACGGACAGCTTTTGCACCTCGTCCTTGATGCCGTTGAGGATGCCGTCGCGTTCGTTGGCCGGTTCGCCGGCAAGGTAGAGCTGGGTGGTGAGCATGCGCTTGCCGCCCTTCACCACGGCGATGTGGTAGTGCCGGGTGCGGCCGGTGTAGAGGCCGGGCATGATGGTGCGGAAGCGGTATTCGCCCCTGGCATTCGTCTCGATCTTGCCGAAACCCTGGAAATGCGGATCGCGCTCCTTGCCGCGCTGAATGCCATGGCTGTGGATGTAGCAGCCGTTGGTGTCGGCCTGCCAGAGCTCGATCACCGCGCCATTGATCGCATGGCCATCGGCCCCGAGAAGGCGGCCGCCGAACTCGGTGACCACACCGCCGGCGGGCACGCTGTCGCCCTGGAGATGAAGCAAATCGTTGTCCTGGTCCAGCGGCAGATGGTCGGGGTAGTAGGGGCCTTCGGTCTGGCGCGGCGTGAGCGTGAGGGCTTCGGCAAAGACCTGGGGCGCCAGGAGCCCACCAGCGCTGAGCGCCAGGCTGTGCAGGAGACGGCGGCGGTTGAAAGGGATGTAGAAGACCTCGGTTTTCATGGTGGTGGAGATGTTAGCGAGGGCTGGCAGGCTAAAGCCAGGATATTCTCAAGGAAGGGCCGGGGCTTACAGCTCATCCGGTTCCACCTCATCCCAGGCGACCCGCTCATAAATTGTCGCCAGCGGGATTTCCACGCCGATCTCAGGCAAGGAAAGGATGCCCTCCAGACCATTGATGGTTTCCGCTCGCCAGTGATTGCTGCGGCGATGAACGATCACTTGCGGATGTGATTGCTCGACCATGACATAGGCTTGCAGCTCGGCGACACCCTGATAGGCCAGCAGCTTCTCGCGCCGATCAATGCGGGCGGTGGACTTGGACAGCACCTCAAACACAACGGTGGGATTGGTGACGTGGGATTTGCGCTGGTCCTTCTTGTCACACACGACCATGACATCCGGGTAGTAGCCGAACTGTTCGTCACCAAGGTCGATGCGCAGCCTGAGATCATTGACGAAAGCTTCGCATGGCTTGCCCCGGAGCTTGATGCAGAGGTCACTGAAAATGTCGCCTGCAATGCGATTGTGGTTCCATGAACTGCCCGACATGGCAAACACTTGGCCGTTGATGAACTCGTGCCGCACGTCAGATGTTTGCTCCGAGCGGACATAGTCGTCCCATGAGATGACCTTCGGCTGAGGGATCTTCAATGCGGCAGTCATGGCGACCGGATTGTAGTGGATGGCGACTGAGCCGTCAATTGGGGCAAGTTGGCGCAGGATCACTGATCAATCACAACCCTGCCGGACAACGCGGGCGAGGTGAGGATCGTCTGGCCGGTGATGGGAATTTGGGCCAGCAGGAAGTACCCTTCGCCTTTGCTGGTGCCGGAGGCGGGGCGCACGATGATGCCTTGGAAAGCGACGGTGCGGGTCAGCTTGGGAGTGGTCTCGACGAGGGTGAAGGTGCCGGTGAAGACACCTGTGTTCTTGTTGATGCCCAGGGTGGCCTTGCCCATGTTGCCGGTGACTCCGGCCTTGGGCAGGATGATGGTGTGGGCCGTCGTGTAGGTGAATCCGGTGACATCAGGGTCGGTGGCGGAATCCAATAACCCGCCCTCGGTGAACAAAAGGTTGGCCAGGCCTGCGGCGGGCAGGCCGAGCACGATCTGGCCGCTGGCCGCCTTGGCCAGGTACATGCCCTGGGCGGTGAGATTGGTGGGGCCAAAGGCAGAGCGGTAGGTGCGGGTATTGCTGGTCGGTTTGGACCAGATCAGCGTGCCGGTGGTGGTGTTGTCCGCCAGGGCTGCGGAAGGGGTGGCGAGCGAGAGGGTGCCGGTGAGGGAGCCGAGGTTGCTGTAAAGCGGCGCATACATGGGCATTTCGCCATTGGGGCCGATGATGGTGGCGCAGGTGATGAGCTGCCCGTCGGCAGTGCGACCGGAAACCGTGAGAGTGCCCGTGGTGGCAACCGAGAACGAAGCGTAGCCGCTGCCCTGGGGAACGTCTGCCGCACCCTGATCGGCGAGATCTGCCAGATCAAGGCCGATGCTGTAGTAGCCGACCCGGCTGGTGGCCGGGTGGGTGGTGCTCCATGTCTGCCGGCAGCCAGTCACTGCCGCTGTGCCCCAGGTGCCGGAAAGCGTGTTGGAGCCGCTGTCGAGGGTGAGCTGAAGGAGTGCGGTGCCGACAGTGACGCTGATCTGCGGTGTGGTGGTGGCCAGGTAGCCCAGCACCGATTTGGCGGTCGCCCCCGTGGTGATTTTGGCGGTGTAGACACCGGCGCTGGTGGTGGTGAGGCTGAGCCGGCTGCCCAGGTTGCCATTGACCGTGGGGTCGCGTGCGACGAGCCCGGTAAAGCTGCCCACCAGCCCGCTGTCCAGGCTGTTGACGGTCAAAGAGGCGGTGACGGGAAGACTGGTGCCGGCGGGATTGGTGGCCGTGATCCTGACATTGAAAGTGCCGCCCACGGCGGGATGGCCGCTGATGACCCCGGTGGTGGTGGAATAAGTGAGTCCTGACGGCAGGCCGGTGACGGCGAAGGTCTTTGGGTAATTGGAGGCGCTGACGGCGTAGCTGAACGGCACACCCACCGTGGTGGTGCCCAGCGCTGGAGGGCTCACCACCGGTTTCACGTAGGTGCTGGTGATCGTCAC
Organism: uncultured Verrucomicrobiota bacterium; assembly: GCA_903854655.1. GTDB lineage: Bacteria > Verrucomicrobiota > Verrucomicrobiia > Verrucomicrobiales > Verrucomicrobiaceae > CAINXC01. Next base: position 18,883 of record CAINXC010000241.1, read on the forward strand.
CTGCAGGGGCTGGCCCTGAGCGAGAAGGAGTTTGTCCGTCACCGTGGCGGTGAAGGTGAAGATGCCCGCTGTGGTCGGGGTGCCGCTGATCAGGCCCGTGCTGGTGAGTTTCAGGCCGGGCGGCAGATTGGAGCCTGTGTTTAGCGCCCACGCATAGGGGGGCGTGCCGCCGGACACAGAAAGGCTTTCGGCAAGGTAGGGCACCCCTTTGACTCCAGGGTTGAGGGGCGCAGGGGTCGAGGTGGTCGAAACGGTCGAAGGGATCGAGATGGTCAGCGGCGAGAGGTCGATGGCAAGGGTGAAGGACTGGGTCTTGGTCCGCGTCCCGCCGTCCTGCACTTGCAGTTCAAAGGTGGAGGCACCTGGCGTTGTGGGCGTGCCACTGATGGAGCCTGAAGGGTCTAGATTCAATCCGTCCGGCAACGATCCCGAGCTCAGCGACCAGACATAGGACCCGACCCCGCCGGAGGCATTCAGGGGCTGGGGGGGGTAGGCCACATTGAAGATGCCCGTGGGGAGCGTTCCCCCCGTGCTAATGGCAAGGGGCAGGGGATCAATGGTGAGGGTGAAGACCTGCGATTGGGTCAAGCCGCCCACATCCGCCACCTGCGCGGTGAACTGGTAGGTTCCAAAGGTGGTGGGGGTGCCTGTGAGGTTGCCTGAACTGTCCAAGGTCAGGCCGGCCGGCAGGGTGCCGCTGCTGAGGGTCCAGGAGTAGGGGAGCGTGCCGCCGGCAGCTTGCAGCGTGGCCTGGTAGGGGGAGTTGGCGGTGCCGTTGGCGAGTTGCGGGCTGCTGGAAATGCTCAGCGGCGGATCTGCGATGGTGAGGGCGATGGTTGCGCCATTGGCCGAACCGGCGGTGTCGGTCACCACCACCACGAACGAGGAATCACCCGGCATCGTGGGCGTGCCTGAAAGCACGCCGTCCTTGCTCAGCGTGAGTCCGGCCGGCAAGGTGCCGCTGATCACGTTCCAGGTGTAAGGCGAGGTTCCGCCCGTGGCGGCGAGAGTTTGTGAGTAGGAGGTGCCGGCCAGGCCGTCCGCAAGCGTTGCCGGGGTGCTGATGGAAGGAGGGTTGGCGCCCGAAGGCTCAAGCCAGTCTGGAATGCCGTTCTGGTTGGCATCGACGATTCGCAGCAGGTTCAGCCTGCCATTGGTGACGAGCTTACCCTGCAGGCTCGGTTTGACATCCACATTGTCCAGAACACGCTTGATGCGCTGGGCGACCGTGTCATTCGGGAAATTGGCGGCCGCGTAGGATACCGCCCCGGTGACATGCGGGGTGGCCATGGAGGTGCCGTCCAGATAGGTGTAGCCGGGAACGCTCGTGACGCTGCAGGACAGGGGCAGCGCGGCCTTGATGGCCAGCCCGTCCGTGTTGCTGATGGCCAGTGATGGAATCCAGGGGGCGGCGCTGCCCAGAGTGCCGTTGATCTCGCCTGCGACATTGTTGTAAATGATCACGGCGGTCGCGCCAGCGGTTAT
>CAINXC010000242.1 GCA_903854655.1 uncultured Verrucomicrobiota bacterium
CACCTTCTATCGCAAGGAAGCCATAAAGCTTCACGGCGACATTGACGGAGTACCTCAATCCACCAAGGCCGTTGATGTCGTGGGACTCCATAATCTGACAGGTCTGCTTCTTTTGGAGGCCAAGGACTTCCGAGGCCACAGGATTGCCAACAAGCCTCGAATCGAGGGCGAGGTTGCCGTTGAGGTGGCAGTCAAAGTCAGGGATACTGTTGCGGCTCTCATCGGAGCCGCACGCAAGCCCATCACCGAGTTTCCTTCGGAGGATTTGGCCGCTGCTTTTCAGACAGGGAGAGACGTGACCGTGGTTCTCTGGTTGGAAGACGACACGTTTCAGAATGATGAGCGTGCCAAACAAAAGCTTAGCACCTTGAATGGCGTGCTGAAGTCGAAGCTCGCCTGGCTGAATATCAGGACATTTGTCCTCAGATCTCGGGTGCCAAACCGACTGCAAAATTTGACCGTAACCAACCTCTCCGGAGCCGGGCAATAAGCGTCACTTCATCCGTGAAATCCTTTCCATCAGCGGACAAGGCTGTTCCAGACCGCAAGCCCAATCTCCCATGGGCCCCTCCTCAGCCGCTCTCAACTCTCAACTTTCCATTCTCAACTTCGTCTGATGCCTACCGTCGCCAGCTACTGCACCACCTTTCTCAAGCCGGAGATGCTTCACCTCTACCGGCAGATCACCGGGCTGAAGCGCTGGGATACCTTTGTGGTCACGCGTGAGCGCCAGTGCGCAGACCTGTACCCGATGCCGGAGGGGGGGATCGAGGTGGCGCCCGCCGTACGCAGCAACTTCCTCCGCCGCTTCTGGCTCAAGTACGTCAGGCACGAGCCGCCCATCGTTTATCGCGGCGAGTACGGTGTGCTGGCGAACCTGCTGGAGCGGCGGCATGCCGATGTGCTGCACGTGTACTTTGGCCACACCGGCGTGCATCTGCTGCCCTTCCTGAAGCGGTGGCCGAAACCCAGCGTCGTCTCCTTCCATGGCATGGACGTGCAGAAGCGCGCGCACGACCCCGGCTACGAAACCCGGCTGCGCGAGCTGCTGCAGACCACCACCCTGGTGCTGGCGCGCTCGCACTCGCTGCAGGAGCGCCTGCTGGAGCTGGGCTGCCCGCCGGAAAAGCTGCGCCTGAACCGCACCGGCATCCCGCTCGACCAGTTCTCCTGGGTGGACCGCCAGCCGCCACCTGATGGAGCTTGGCGCTTCGTCCAGGCCTGCCGGCTGATTGAGAAAAAGGGGCTCGACGATGCCATCCACGCCTTCGCCCGCTTTGCCGCCCGTCATCCCAAGGCAACCTTCACCATCGCTGGCGAAGGCCCGCTGCTTGGCGCGCTGGAAAAGCTGCGCGACGACCTGGGGCTCACCACCCGAATCACCTTTGCCGGCTTCCTCAAGGGCAATGATCTCTGCAAGCTGTATCACAGCTCGCATGTGTTCATCCACCCCAGCCGCTTGATGGAGGATGGCAACCAGGAGGGCATCCCCAATGCAATGCTGGAGGCCATGGCCACCGGCCTGCCGGTGATCGCCACCCTCCACGGCGGCATCCCCGAGGCCGTGCGCAAGGACGTGACCGGCTTCCTCGTGCCCGAACGCGATGTGGACGGTTTGTATCACGCCATCGTGCGCCTGCTCGAAACCCCCGGCCAGTGGCAGGCCATGAGCGCCGCCGCCTCGGCGGATGTGCGGGAGAACTTCGAGGCCAAAGCGCAGATTGCGAAGCTGGAGGCGGTGTACGACGAGGCCGCGAGGCTTGCGTAGTCCGCGAGTCCCTTCGCGGTCCCTCTCTTGAGCCGCGAGCGGCGTCGCGCTACGTTGGCCGGCCGCGCCATTCGATCCTTGCCATTTCCCCGCTGGCGCTCACACTCCCGTTCCATGTCTGCACAGCAAGACTTCGCCGGGGCACAGATCAACCAAGCGCTCTCGCCTGCGGACAAGGTGCATCTCTATCGCGAGATGCAGCGCAGCCGGGCCTTCGAGCTTCTGGCGATCCAGGAGTACTGCGCCAATCAGATGGCCGGCTTTTTAATGCTGCAAATCGGGCAGGAAGCGATCGCCGTGGCGGCGCGATCCCTCATGGGACCGAATGATCACAGCATCTGCGGGATGCGCGGCATAGGCCATGCGCTGGCGGCGGGGATGACGATGCGCGCAGGCATGGCCGAGCTGTTTGGCCGCGCGACCGGCGCAGCGAAGGGCAAGGCGGGCATGCTCGGATTTTACGCCACAGAGCACCGCCATTGGGGCAACCATGGGCTGGCTGGCACACAGACGGCGCTCGCTACAGGGCTGGCCTTTGCCTTGAAGTACCGTGGTGAAGCAGGGGCTGTGTGCTGCTTCCTGGGCGATGGAGCGATGAACCAGGGCGTGGTGCATGAGTCGTTCAACCTCGCGGCGCTCTTCAATTTGCCGGTCGTCTTCATCATCGAAAACAACGGCTATGCCTTCAGCATGAATGAGGCGCGTTCATCCGCCACCGGCGGTTCCCTGGCGCAACGCGCCGAGGGCTACGGCATGGCCTGGGACCGGATCAGCGGCGACAGCATCTACGAGATCCGCGCGAAGCTGTGGCCCGCCATGGAGCGCGCCCGGCATGAGCAGCGGCCCACGGTGCTCGAAATTAGCACTTACCGATTCGAAGGCTTTGTTATCGCCGATGCCAACAAGCTCATCTACCGCACTCGCGCGGAGGTGGAGGAGCATACACTCCATCACGATCCGGTGAAACTGTGGCAAAGCCAGCTCGAACGCGAGGGCGCGGCCACTCGCCAGCATTTCACCCTGTTCAAGCGCGAGGCGCTGGCGGAGGCCCGCGACGCGTCCGTGTACGCGAGGCAGAGCCCGTTTCCTGAGGCCAAAGCCATCACCGAGGATGTTTACTGGGAGATCGATCATGCGACCCGCCCAAAGCCGATGGGGCGGCACTTTTTCGGTTAACCGCAGATTTTTAACTGATCAGCAGCAGGCGCGGCGGCTGGCCGGGAAGGGTTTCGGGAGCGCGGTGGATGCAGGGGGGCACGGGGCTGCCGGGATACTCCACGGCGATGCGCCAGAGGTTGCCGAGGCCGAAGGAAAAAGGCCGGGCCTGCGGGATGGGGGCGTAATGGAGGTCGTAGCAATTCTCTTTCAGGTGGTCGAGGAAATCGTCGTCGTCCTCACCGCTGAAGAGCTTGAGCAGCTCGGCGCGGGTTTCAGGGATGTCCACCCGCCGCACCGCCTGATCATTGCGCAGGCCCTCGCTTGCAGGGCCGTGGTAGGTGCAGAGGTAGGTGTCCGCCTCAACGGTGGCGCTGTCGGCATGAAAGGAGAACACATCGGTGGGCACCGGCCCTGGGTTCTCGTCGCGGAGGTAGCCGTCAATGCAGTCGAGATTGGGTGCGAGGCCGTGGGCGCGGAGAAGGCGCAGGTCTTCGAGCAGAACGTCAATGGCCGCCCTGCCGGCAGTGCTCACCGGGAGGGTCTGAAGCTGCGAATCTTCGAGGGTGGTGATCCCCTCGCGGGCGGCCAGGTGTTCCACCACCTCGCTGAAATTGCCGGGAAGCGTGCGCTGCCAGCAGAGGGCGTTGACGCCGTCGGCGAACGGGGTGGCGAGCAGTTCATCGAAACTGCTCACCAGCTTGATGCGAGGATAGTCGGGAGGCAAGGCGAAGGGGGGCATTTGGGGGCGGGAATGGGCGGGCAAGGAGGTGCGGTGATTGCGTTTCAGGACCTGGCGCATTCGTCCAGCCTTGGCAACCCTTTGGCCAGCTTCACCGCCTCCATTCGCGTGGAGGCCCATGCCTACGCCCCTGGCCG
>CAINXC010000243.1 GCA_903854655.1 uncultured Verrucomicrobiota bacterium
CAGGCCGTAGCCGCCGATCTTGTCATAGCTGCTGGAGTTGAGAACCTGCGGCTCCATGAAAAAGACCAGTCCTGAGGTCGCATCCGCCGCCAGGGGGCCGCCGCCGGTGGGCAGCGAGATCGCTCCCAGCCTGGCCATCTGCGTGGCGTCCACCACCTCGCCGGCCCCGGAATACACTTTGCCGCCGGTCGAGCGGATATCCACATCGAAGCTGTCCAGCAGCGTGCCGCTGGTCGTCGTTCCAGTGATGCCGGGGGCGCCGAGGATGAACTTGGACAAGCCGAATGCAGAACTCTCGTTGTCATAACCGAAAAACACCGTGGGATCGTCTGTGGCGCAGAGGGTCGTGCTGCCGTCGGAGCCCGGCGGCCCACCCTGCTGGGCCACACCATTGTTGTACACCTGGACAGCGTAGAAGGAGGGCGAGGTGGACGGGTTGATGAGAGCCACCATGAGGATGTTGGGCTGCCCGGCGACGGTGATCATGCTGGCCGCCTGCAAGGCGCTGGAACTGATGCTGAAGGAGCTGACAAGGGTCATCGTGCCGAGGTCGATCTTGCCGATGAGACCCGCAGCCTGCAGGGCCACGTACAGGTACTCGCCGCCGCTGGTGATGGCCAGCTTGCGCGGGCCCTGATTGGTGAGACTTACGCTGGCGGTGACCTGCAAAGTTGCCGGATCAATGGCCACAACCGCGCCGTTGTAGGTCCCGCCGGTGCTGGAGGTGACGCTCGCGTAGATGCGGCTGCGCAGAGGATCCCACACAAGGTCTTGCACAGTGAGGCCCATGGTTCGCATCGAGGCCTCGAAAGGGTTGGACAAGCCGCTGTTGCCCGCCGCATCAGCCGCCCGCAGCCGCAGCAGGCCCTTGGCCGGCACCGTCGGCAGCGTGATGCTGCCGCTCCAGGTGCCCGAGACAAGAGTGACGGTGGCGGGCGTGAGCGCCTGGGTGGTGCCATCCGGCAGCACCACGCTGAGACTGACGGTGGCGGTGGGGCCGCCGGTGAAGCCATTGCCCTCCACATCCGCAGTGGTGATCGTGACCGCCACGGCGCCGGCCGGGTTGATGATGTCGGCAATCGTGGCAAAAGCATAGCCGGCCGGCTCGTTGTCGCGCACGGTGACGGCCTGGGTGGCGCTGACAAAGGTGGGCGCGGAGGCGGTCACATTGACGGTGCGGCTGCCATCCTTCACCGTGTTGTTAGGCGCAGCGAGGGTAAAGGACGCCTGGGTCTGACCCGCAAGGATGGTGACGCTGGCGGGCACCGTGAGAGCAGAAGTGTTGCTGCTGGCAAGGCCCACCACCAAATTCGCCGGCAGTGTGCCTGATATCGTCACGGTCCCCGTGGCGGTGCCAGACTCCAGCACCGTGGCGGGCAGCGCGAGGACCAGGTTCCGGTTCTGCTGGTCAATCACCGTCATCTGGCCGGTGACGGTGGCGATGGTGGAATTGGTCGCAGTGAGGGTGAAGGTGACCGGCACGTTGCCATCGATCACACCATCGTTTTTTGCCTGAATGGTGAAGCTCGCCGAGGTGGCCCCGGCGGGAACAGCCACAGTGGAGGGCATGTAGCTGATCTCGCTGGCCGGCGATGCAGTCAGGCTGAAGACAGCGCCCTGTGACGCCGTCCGGTCAATGGACAGCATGCCGACCGTGCCAGTGCCTTCGGCGAGCATGGCCGGCAGGGAAAGCGTGGCGACGGGCGGGGGCTCGTCATCAAGCACGTTGACGTAGCCGTCTGTCGTGGTCGCCCCGGTGAGATAGGTGGTGAAGTCCTCCCGGCGGGTCAGGTTCACGATGTGGTTGTCCACTGCCGAGAACTGAAAATCCACGGAGGTCTGCCCCGCAGGAATGGTCACCGTGGCGGGGAAGCTTAAAACGCCCGAATTGTATCCCACATTGTCCTCCGTGCTGAGCGTCAGCGTGACCGGGGACGCAAGCGGGATCGACAGTCGCACGGTGCCCGTGTGGGGGCCGTCGCCTTCCGTCACTGTGGGGGGCACGATGATCTGAATGCGCTGGTCATCGTCGCCGGTCACCATCACATCGTCGATGGCCATGCCATCCACCCCGGCAGGCCCCTTGCCATACTGGGAGAAACGGATCTGGAAGGTGGAGCCATACCTCACGCCCAAGGGCGTGACGGTGTTGTCCAGCGACACAAAATGTTGAGTCCACGACGTGCCCTCGTAGGCCAGGGAATAGACCGGTATCCAGGTGGTGCCGTCCATGCTGATGGAGACGGCATCCGCCTGTGCGATGGTGGTGCTGGAATTGCTTGCAGTCGGTGGATCGGGCGAGTTGCCCAGGCTTTTGGCCCGGAACGAAAGGACCACGTTCTTCTTGTTGGTCAGATCCAGGTGCAGAAAGGCGCTGGCCACGGAATAGATCGTGTCGTTCACTGCGTCATCCAGTTGCAGCATGTCCAGCCCGGTCGCAGGCAGGTTGGTGCTGATGGTGACCCGCCCTTCGTTGGTGGTGCCAGTGGTCCAGGCGGCGGACAGGGAGCCGCTCTCGAAGCCATCCTGAAACAGCGTGGTGGTGGCCTGCGCCGCACCGCACCAGAGCGCGACGATCAGCGCGAGCAAGCGTGTGAAGCGAGGTCGCGTGGTACCGGAGATGTTCATGGCTGCATGGCCGCCCAAGGGCACCGGCGCGGTGCAGGGGTGGCGATTAATAACCGATGCATGGGTTAAATTTTGATTAGATTGATCCTGCAATTAATTGAGCAATAACTTGCCTTTCCATGAGGCCGGGAGGAACTCGCCAGAATGAACCATTGATTGCCCGCCTTGCCACCGCTTTTTATGGTAATTATAGATCAAAAACCATACTCCCTCTCAGGCGACCGCTGCTCTGCCGCACAGAATATCGCTAGTCCCCCAGGCCTCTAAACAAAAAAAGCGACGCTGAGGCATGGCCCCAGCGTCGCTGACGAATCACACAGCGCTTACTTCTTCTTGTTCCAGCCCTGGGCCTTCACGATCTCGGCCAGCTCCTTGGTGGCGGCGAAGTCGGCGGGAAGATCGTTTGCCTTGGTGAGGTACTGCAGGGCGTTGTTGAAGGTCATGATGTCGCCCTTCTTGCTTTCCAGTTTGTCGGCTGGCAGCGCCTTCACAACGGTCACGAGTTCATTCACGCTGGCGGTGACTTCCTTCAGGGTGGCGTCGTCGTTCGCGTACACCAGGGATTCAAGCTGGCGCAGGGTCTTGGCGTTGCCTTGCAGCTTGGCGGCGTCTTCGCGCACGGTCTGGGCGATCTCGGCTCGCTTGGCCAGGGCGGCTTCGGGGCTCAGCGAGCCTTCGGTGGCGCCTTCCACGGTGCGCTTGGGCAGCGGGCGGTACCAGATGTTGCGGTACTTCACCGGGTTGCCGTGGTCCTGGAGCTTGAGCGGGCCCTTCTCAGGGAAGGGGCCGGTCTTGCTGCGGTTGTGATGGCCGCCGGGGCCTTCGAGCGGGGTGTGGTCCTGCACCAGCACGCCGTTGCAGACCACGGTCACGTAGCCGGGGTCCAGCGCCACGCCTTCCTTGTACACGGGCTTGCGGAACACGATGTCATACACCTGCCATTCGCCGGGCTTGCGCAGGGCGTTGGCCATGGGCGGGTTGATGCCGTAGAGCGAGGCGGCAAAGCCGTCGGCATAGGTGGGGTTGTTGTAATTGTCGAGCACCTGCACTTCCAGGTGGCCTTCGAGGAAGATGCCGCTGTTGCCGCGACCCTGGCTCTCGCCGGCGATGTCGGCGGGCTCCGACCATTCGACGTGCAACTGGCAGTCGGCGAACTGCTCCTTGGTGCGGATGTAGCCGGACTTGGGCACGCACTGAAGGATGCCGTCCTTTACCTCCCATTTGGTCGGCTCAGGCGGATTCTTGTCGGCCTCCCACTTGTCCAGGTCGCTCGCCGCACCGCCGAAGAGGACGATTGCGTCCGAAGGCGGCTGGCCGGGCTGCTCCTGCGAGCTGAAGGTGCCCGGTTCCACGCGCACCGGCTGCGGGCGGTTCTGATCGTGCACGGCCCAGGGATGGTGTTCATCCGGGGGGTCGCCGTAAAAGGGGCTGCCGGTGTTGGCAGCAGAAGCGAGGCAAGGCAGCGCGCAAAGCGCCAGGAAAGCGAGTCGGGTATTCATCACCGTCTTTGTAGAATGGCGAGGCACCGGCTGCAAGCGCGGAACGCGGGTCGGGACAAGCCCCCCCAACTCTTCAGCTTTCAACCTGGGCCGGCATGGCCGGACACAACGATGAAGCTCCCGCATCGGTTTTCGGAGCTTTCTTCAGGAAGAAGCGCAGCTTGCCGGTCTGCTCGCAAATCCAGACCTCCCTGGCTCCGGCTTCAAAGTACAGGGCCAGCTTGCCTTCGATCTCCCCGCGCTTGTTGGAGGGCGACAGCACTTCCACACAGATTTCGGGGGCGGCAGTGAGGGCCTTGCGGCCACCGATCTTGAGCAGACGCTTCTCTGACACCCAGACCACATCCGCCACTTTGACGCCCTCACTGGTGGAAATCGGGCATTCGACCGTCACCTTGCCGTGGGGAAGATGCTGGCGGAGCAACACAACCAAGTCACTCTGTTTGCCACCGTGGGCGAATTCAGCGGGGTAGTTCATGATCACCTGGCCATAGGTATCGGTTTCGATCTTGCCGTCAAAACCAGCCCAGACCGGATCAGCGCACACCTCATCCCAGCGGTCGAGATTGAACGCGGTCTGGTCTTGGATCGTGGGCAGGTCGAGGTGCTTGCTCATGGCCGTATGCGTTTTGCATGGTGCCACAGACTCCTCTGCCGATCAAGCAGCAGACAATGGGCGGCTTACCTTGCGAGATTTGAAGGGCGGAAGACACCGGCCAAAAAAAATCTCGAAAAGCCCTTGCGTATGCCGTTGCGTCATAGGCGATGCTGGGCGGGAAATAAGGAGAGTTTATGAAAAACGACAGGGGCAGAATGTATCAGCCGCATGAGTTTGCGAAACGAGCAGGCCTGACAGTTCGGACGCTGCATTATTACGACCGGCTGGCCCTGCTCAAGCCGAGCGAGTACTCCGGAACGGGCTTCCGCCGCTACAGCGAGGCTGACTTCGTGCGCCTGGAGCAAATCGTGGCGCTGAAATTCATCGGCTTCTCCCTCAAGGAAATCAAAAGTCTGCTCGATCGCAAAGGGCACGGGCTGCCCGGTGCGCTGGCGGCCCAGCGCATGACCTTGGAAAAAAGGCGCCAGCATTTGGACCTGGTGATTCAGGCCATCAGCAAGGCCGAAAAGACGGTCACACACGGCGCGACCCCGGATTGGGAGGCATTTCGCAAAATCATCGAGGAGATACATATGCAAAACAACACCGACTGGCAAAAGAGGTACTACGACGAGAACGCGCAAAAGGCGCTTGAACAGAGCGCAGGCAATTGGAATCCACAGCTTCAGGAAAAGGCAGGCCAGGACTGGAATGCCCTCGTGAAGGACGTGCAAGCCGCACAGGCGAACGGAGAAGACCCGGGCGGAAAAGAAGCCCAGGCGCTCGCCGGGCGCTGGCTCGGCCTGATGAGTGCCTTCACCTTCAGCCATCCTGCCGTCGAGCAGGGGCTGAACCGGACCTATGAGAACCGCGCCGAACTGCCGAGTGAATTCGGCAACCAATTCGGCCCCCAAATCTCCCAGTTCATTGGCCGGGCCATGGAGATCTACAAGGCTGGCAACAACGCCTGACGAACGAGGACAGGCGGGAATGGCACCGGCTTCTTAAGCCAGCGCCATTCCGGACGGCCCGCTTCATTCTGGTGCCCCCACTTCCCCCTTGCCTCCCCTTCCCTTCCCAATGTACTTTGTGCCTGGCAAACTATAGTTGACATTCACCCCCGAGTTGCGATCGTTCACAAATGAGCACTCCCACCCCTCCAGCATCGACCAACCCGTTTGTCGGCATTGAAGCCAGGACAACGGTTTACCCCCGGTCGAAAGCTCGCGCGGGCGGGCATTGGCGGGTGAAGAGTGCGTCAAATGGGGTGTCGCATTGCTACCACGTCATGTCGCGCACCTGCGGAGGCGCGGTGATGTTCGATGAGGTGGAGAAGGAGGCTCTGCTCCGGCTGATGCGCAGGATGAGCGGGTTCCTGGGCATGCGCTTGCTCACCTACTGTGTGATGAACAACCATTTCCATATTCTGGTGGAGGTGCCTCACAAGGAGCTTTGGCTGGCGCGGCTGATGGAAGCAGGCGGCGAGGAGGCTTTGCTGCGGCATTTGAGCAGCTTTTACAGCCGGGCGTTCATGCACGAACTGCGCAGCGATTTGAAGGAGCTGCGCAGCGCAGGACAGGAAAAATACGCCCAGGAGCGTCTGGCGGTGTTTACCCGGCGGTTCTGCGACTTGTCGATCTGGTGCAAGGAAATCAAGGAGCGTTTTGGGCGGTGGTACAACAAGCGCCACGGGCGCAAGGGCACCTTGTGGATGGAGCGGTTCAAGTCGGTGCTGGTGCAAGATGGTGAGGCGCTAAGGACCATGGCAGCCTACATTGACCTCAATCCGGTGCGGGCTAAGCTGGTGAAGGATCCGGCGAACTACCGGTGGTGCGGCTATGCAAATGCCCTGGCTGGAAACAAGGAGGCGAGGCAAGGGCTGTGCCGGGTGATGGGCACGGGCGAAGGCCATTGGTCGAAGGCAGTAGCGGAGGGCTATGGCAGCGCGGCGGAGCTGTATCGCCAGTGGTTGTTCGACGAGGGAGTGGAGCGAACGGACCTCACGGGAAGGGTCATCAAGAGAGGATTCAGCGAAGCACAATCCAGAGAGGTGACCGAAGGTCGGAAAGGCAGGCTCAGCACCACGGAACTGCTGCGGCACCGCGTGCGCCATTTCACCCAGGGGCTGGCCCTGGGCGGCCGGGAATGGATCGAGGGACTCTTCGCCTCCCATCGCAACTGCTTCGGAGCCAAACGCAAGACGGGAGCCCGCAGGTTGCGCCAGGCCGAGTCCGACCTGTTCGCCTTGCGAGATTTGAGGGATGGAGGATGACCACGCCAGCCGCGCCACGGCAAAGTCTTTTGGAAAAACCTGCACCCTCTGCTGCTGAGCGACCGGTCGTTTTCAGTTCCGGTCCATCCCGCACTTCCCCCTTGCCTCCCCTTCCCTTCCACCCTTCAATGGGGGCCGCATGAGCATCCCCCTCGAAGACCTTTTCAATGACGTGATTGGCAAGTCCCGACGCGGGCTTGGCATGACTGAAGACGCGCTTTCCGCCCGATCGGGCGTGCCGGTGGACGACATCAAGGCGGCGATGCGCGGCGAGGTGGATGAGATCGTGCTGCTGAAGCTCGCGCCCGCCCTGGGGTTGGATGGCGCCGCCCTGGTGGCGATGGCGCAGAAGGCGTGGCAGCCGGCTCCAGTTCAAGTGGAGGGCCTGGCGCAGTTCAACACGGAATGGGACGACATGACCGTGAACGCCTACATCGTCTATGATCCTGCCACGAAGGCGGCGGCGGCGTTCGACACGGGGGCCACCGCGCAGCCGATGGTGGATTTCATCAAGGCCAAAGGATTGAGCCTGGACCTGGTCTTCCTCACCCACACGCACCCCGATCACATCGCTGATCTGGTGGGCCTGTGCGAAGCTGGAGCGCCGGGTGTTTTTGTCAGTGAACGCGAGCCCACCAGCGGCGCTAAAACCTTCCGGGTGGGCGACACCACCGGCTGGGAGCTGGGCGGCCTGCGCATCGAGCCGCGCAGCACCCACGGCCATTCCAAGGGCGGCACCACTTATGTGGTCACCGGCCTGGCGCGGCCCGTGGCCGTGGTCGGCGACGCCCTGTTTGCCAGCAGCATGGGCGGCGGCGTGGTTTCCTACCTGGACGCGCTGGCCACCAACAGGAAGGAGATCTTCCCCCTGGCGGACGAGACCGTCGTCTGCCCCGGCCACGGTCCGCTCACCACCATCGGCGAAGAAAAGGCGCACAACCCCTTCTACCCTGAGTTCAAAATCTCCTCCACCCCACTTGTATGAGCAGCTCAACAGTCGCCTTTGTCGGAATCGGTCGCATGGGAGCCAACATGGCCCGGCGCCTGAAGGACTGCGGATACAGTGTCGCCGCCGTCTATGATGTGAACCGCGCCGCTGCTGACGCGCTTGCGGAAGAGCTGGGCGCGAAAGCCTGCGAGAAGCTTGCTGATGTGACGGCGGCCGCAGACGTTATTTTCACGGTAGTGACCAACGACGCCGCCATGCGCGCGATCTTTTTCGGCGAAGGCGACAACCTTCTGGCCAATGCCACAGGCAAGGTGTTCGTGAACTGCGCCACGCTCAGCCCCGCGATTCATCGCGAGGTCCATGCCGCTGCTGCAGCCGCCGGAGCGCGCACCATCGAGGCCTGCATGGCCTCCTCCATCAGCCATGCGCGCGAGGGCCGACTCTACCTCATGCTCGCGGGCGATGCGGCCGCGTACAACGAGCTGCTGCCCATGATCGAGCAGATGAGCCTGAACCGCCGCTTCATCGGCGGACCGGGCCGCGCTGCGGAGGTGAAGGCGCTGGTGAACATGGTGATGAACATCAACACCGCCGGGCTCGCCGAAGGCCTCGGCCTGGCCGATGCGCTGGGCCACGACCTGGGCATGATCCGCGAAGTCTTCAGCCAGACCGGCGCGAACTCACGCGTGCTGGAAACCGACGGCGCGGACATGGTGGCGCGCGAGCACGACTGCTGGTTCAGCGCCGAGCACGCGGCCAAGGACAGCGGCATCGCCGCGCAGCTCGCGGTCGACGTGGAGCTCACCCTGCCGCTCAACACCGCCACGGTGGAACAGTACCAGCGCATGGTGGATC
>CAINXC010000244.1 GCA_903854655.1 uncultured Verrucomicrobiota bacterium
CTACCAGGGCTGGCCGGTGCGCCTGTGGGATAGCACCACCGCCAAAAACAACGAAAAACGGGCAAACCTACCCCTCAAACTTAATCCCACTTCTCCAAAGACACCCCACCATCAACGCCAGATCAAGCCTCAGAGCCCTGCTCTCTGACGGCTATGGGATGACTGTGTTCGGAAACGCCAAATCCGACAATGGGGAGTTTTTCACTTTCTGTCTCAGTAAACGGCTGAGATGAGCTGCAGACCTCGGTTTGGCCCAACGCCGAGGTCATATACCTTCCTAACGGCGGCATCCCGGGCAGCGGCACGACGGCGATGAAGACACGGACTCGCTTCGATGGCAAGTATGAAAAGCCAGGAGTCACTTGGTCAAAACCGAACGCGACCCTCAAGATGCTCGTTTTTATGATTAAAGCAATCTTATGCAATAGGTTTAAAAGAAACGATCCTTAGGAGCGGGAAACCGCTCATGCGCCTGTGTGACGCAGCCAGCCCCTGTGTGGCCTGACCCAAGCTTGGACGCTCGTAGCCGCCCTCGCGGCGGAGGAGGCAAAAGGAATTCGGCGCGCTTCTCCACATGGTGGGTTTCACCCCATTTCGACCGTGTCGCAGACTCCTTACTGTGGCGCGGAATGAAATCGAGCCCACTGGCTTCCCATTCTCAACTGCAAATCCACGACCTATCGAACATGAAAACACTCAAAGACCTCTTTCACGGCGAACTCTCGGACATCTATGATGCCGAACACCGCCTCGTCAAAGCCTTGCCAAAGATGGCCAAGGCCGCTACTTGCCCACACCTTAAAGAGGCCATTCTGGCGCACCTCGAAGAGACCAAATGCCATGTGACCAAGCTCGACCAGGTGTTCAAATGCTTTGACTTCAAACCGCGGGGCAAGACCTGTGAGGCCACCGTCGGGCTGCTGAAGGAAGGCGACGAAATCGCTGCGGACTTCGCAGGATCACCGGCCATCAACGCGGCCTTGATCTCTGCGGCGCAAAAAGTCGAGCATTACGAAATCGCGTCCTACGGCTGCCTGCACGAGTGGGCCGGCAAGCTGGACAATCCAGAGGCTGCCGCTCTCCTGCTTGAGATTCTCGACGAGGAGAAGGCCGCCAACGAAGCGCTCACCGAACTGGCGCGCGCCCGCAGCAATGACGAAGCAATCGCCAACGAATTGGTCGAGGCCTGACCCAAGATTTTGGGATGCTGCGATTCGTAGTCGCCCCCCATTAAAACCCCAGCCCTGCAGCCCTCATCATGTTGCAGGGCTCTTTTGACAGAGATGCATCCAATACACTCATTCTTATGATCGCACTCGCACTATCACCCATCCTTGGCGCCGCCGGTTACTCCCTCTTGTACATGCTCGGGGGAGGAGGACTCGGCGTCGCCATCCTCATCTTCATTGTGGCCAAGATGTTTGGCAAGTGACCGCAAGGCTCTCGCCCGGTGCCAGTGGGATCCGGCGAACGACTGTGCCAAAAGGGATGAATGGGGGCAGTTTGCCCCCATCAAACACCCACGATCACCACTGGCCAACCAAAGCCGCCCCCTCTCGGGGCGAAAGTGTCGGTGCGATGCTAACACACCTGAGGAAGCACAAGGAGATCGATTCCAATTCATGCGGCAAGTTCTTCCAGAGCTCCTCGACTCCCTTAGCCATGATGATCCCGAGGCGATGCGCAGTCGTGGTGAGCTGCGATTGGTCAATCACATCATGGGGAACTATCGCTGGGTATGCAAAACCATAGGCCAAATGGGCTCACGCGATTACCGCGTACTTGAGTTAGGTGCCGGTGATGGCACGTTGGCCAGGAGAGCGTGGGCTGAAAGCGCCGCTTACCCTGCGCGATGGAGTGCCATTGATTTCGCTCCAGCACCCGCAGACTGGCCCTGTGAAGCGATCTGGCAGCAGAAGGATCTGCTCACATTCGCCGAGCTTCCAGACGCAGAGATCATCATCGCCAATTTGTTCCTGCACCAGTTTCATGACGGTCAACTCGCCGCCTTGGGCAAGCGCCTGCCAGCCTCGTGCAGAACGCTAATCACCTGCGACCCCGCCAGGCATTGGATGTATTCATTGCTGGGCCGCCTGCTCTCAGTCGTAGCGCGTTTTAATCGTGTCACACGCCATGACATGCAGTTGAGCATTCGCGCCGGATTCGTCGGCGATGAATTAGCGGCAGCGTTGGTTTTGCAAGGCTGGAAAATCGAGGTTTCACATACCATCCTGGGTGCATACCGGCTGGTCGCCACGCGATGAAAGGCAGAGGTACAAAGGGATACCTTCGTGCGATCACCATCATTCTACCCGAGCGGCTTGTCGTTCTCCTCCCACAGGCTCTTCCAGTGCGCCTTGACCTTCTTCTTGATGTCGGGGTCGTTCAGAGTGGCGGTGGGTACAACCTATGAAGTGGTCGCACCGACCGGCTCGCGTATCACAAGTCAAAATTTTCCCGTAAAAGGGTCAATGGCGAGCGACTCCACTTCTTCAATGACTGCCCACCCCGCCAGCCCCCCCGTCCACGCTTGGCATGCGCCGGGCGAATGAGCGGCTTCAAAAACTCCCATTCAGCATCACTCAAATCCGTGTCATAGCCGCTGGCCGGTAGGTCTCCGCCTCCATCCCGGCAAAAGCATGGCTGTTTCCCAACGCAGTACCAGTGGATTTCTGGTTCAAGCGCGGTTCCGCAGCCACTCGCGCAGGAGGCCGAGGTCCAAAGGTTTGACGAGGTATTGGTCGAAGCCGGCGGTCGTGGCGCGGGCACGGTCTTCAGGGGTGTCGTAACCGGTCATGGCCACGAGGAATGCACCGGCCAGCGCGGGCATGGCGCGCAGACGGCGGGCGACTTCGTAGCCATCCATGCCGGGGAGGCCGATGTCCAGCAGCACGACTTCGGGCAGGAACTCGGCGGCGGCGACGACGGCATCAGGGCCGGTGAAGGCGGTGCGCGTCTCGTGACCGCGCACGCGCTGAAGTGTGGCCATGCTGCGCACGGAATCTTCGTTGTCATCAACGATGAGCATCCGGCGCGGGATGTCGCGGGCGGGCGGTGCGGGCGGGGCGGTGGGTGCGGCGATGGGGCTGGCGAGGATCGGCAGGCGCACGATGAATTCGCTGCCGTGGCCGAGGCCCTCGCTGCGCGCCTCCACGCTGCCGCCATGCAGTTCCACCAGCCGCTGCACCAGGGTGAGGCCGATGCCCAGCCCGCCGTGCGCCCGGTCCAGCGAACGCGTCGCCTGCACGAACAGGCCGAAAACATGCGGCAGCAGTTCGGGCGCGATGCCCATGCCATCATCGCTCACCCGCACGATGACCTCAGACGGCTCTTCTGCCTTGGGGACGGAGCGCTTGGCGACCAGGGAGATGTGGCAGCCCGGGGCGCTGTATTTGCAGGCGTTGCCGAGAAGATTGCCGAACACCTGCTCGAGCCGCGTGGCGTCCGCGTTCAAAAATATCGGTTCGGCCGGCAGCGTGATCGTGAAGTGCTGGTCGCGCGCCTTGATGCCGGGCAGCGCGAGGTTCGCGGCCGCACTGAAGATCGTGTCGAGCGCCACAGTGGCTGTCTGGAGTTCGATCTTGCCTTCGGTGATTCGCGAGACATCGAGCAGGTCGTCGATCATCCGGGTCATGTTGTCGATCTGCCGGGCGAGGATGCCCTGCGCCAGCTCGCACGCCTCGGGAGTCGCTTCCGGGGTCCGCAGGATCTCGGCGGCATTGCGCAGCGGCGCGAGCGGGTTGCGCAGCTCGTGCGCGAGCATCGCGAGGAATTCATCCTTGCTGCGGTCAGCCCGCATCAGCTCCGCGGCGCGCGCCACCAGCGAGTCCTCGAGAAGGCGGCGCTCGGTGATGTCGAAAAAGCAATTGATGGCGCGGGTGACTTCACCGCGTTCATTCTTCAGCGCGCGGATGTTGACGATCACGCTCACCCGCGATCCGTCGGACCGCTCAATGAGCACTTCCCCGTCACGCACCTCGGCTGTTTTGCCGCTCAGCACCTCGGCCATGGGGCACTCATCGTGGGGCATGAAAGTGCCGTCGGTCCGGAACGTTTTGAATGAGCCGCAAAACCGCTCGTCGTTATCCTCCGGCATCGGCTCGCGGCCCCACAGTTCGACGGCGCGACGGTTGAATTTCTGAATCACACCCGCGCCATCACAAGCATAGACGGCCACGGGGCCAAGGTCGAACAAGGTGCGGTAGCGTTCCTCGCTCCCGCGCAAGGCTTCTTCCGCCTGTTCGCGCTCGGCGACTTCCACGCGCAACTGGGCGTTCAAGTTCTCCGCCGTTTCGGTGAGTTCGTGCTGGCGCAGCGAACCGAGGAGCAATGCCTCGTTCATGGCGAGGATCTCGTCATGGCGCTTGGCGGTCTCGGTCACCTGGATCATGACTCCCACATGTCCTGCGTGCGCCAGCACCGGCCACACCGTATAGGACCAGAAGGGGGCCTGCGAATGGGAATCTCCGCGTTCCGTGTGGCTTTCCGCCTTTCCCGTGCGGAAAACGCGGTCCAGCAACGCCATGCAATTGTCCTTTCCAGCCAGCAGTGTGGACAGGGGTTTGCCGATGAGCTGTGTCATCGGCTGCTCCATCAACCGGCAAAAGGCCGGGTTGGCGTAGTGTACGATGCGCGTGGCTCCCTCCACCGTGGCCATCGGCAAGGGTGAGTGCTCGGCGAGGGCGTGGCAGAGATCCGCCAGGTCTGGTGGCGGATTCCCGGTGTCTGTTGTTGGTTTCTTCGCCATGAATGCCACCTGCTTACTTCTTCGCCTTCGGTTCCGGAGCGGCTTCTTCTTGTTGCGCCGGGCGCGGGCCGGTGCGCGTGGGGATGCCGGTTGTCAGCCCGTCATAATCCGTGGATCGTGGCTGGATGACCACCACGCCCTTGTCCGTGATGACATACTCGCGGATGTCTTTGCTGTGGTTGCCACCGCGCATTTTGATCACGACCATGACTTTGCGAAGCTGGCCCTCGATCTCCACGTAGCGCAGCCGGATGATGTCATCGGTGAGGAACGAAACCGTGTAATGACTGAAGGACAGCGCGGTGAAAGTGTCCTCCACTTCGACTGTGGTGAGAATCGTGACCCCGGCGCCAGTCAATGCCACGATCATCCGGTAGAGCGACTCGCGGAAATCCTCGCGGAACCCGGGTGCCAGCGCCATCTCAAAACCCACCAGTGAATCGATCACCAGCCGTTTCGCGCCGACCCTTTTAACGGCATCGAGAATCACCTGCGTGATCTCATCCACGGAAAGGTCGAGCGGGCGCAGGTAAAGGATTTCGAGATCGCCCTTGGCCTGCGATTTTTTTAACCGCAAACCAAGACTGTCCGCGCGGTCCGTGTAGCCTTGCGGGCGTTCCTCGAAGATCGCCATGATTCCCGGCTCCCCCTGGCGCAGGCCAGCGTTGACAAATTGCGTCGCCAGCGCTGATTTGCCCGTCCCTGAAGGCCCGGCCACCAGGAGACTGTCGCCTTCGCGCAGGCCGCCGCCCATCATCTTGTCCAGCTCGGGAATGCCCAGGGAAAGCCGCCGGCTCCCCCGTAGCGGGTTGATCTTTCCGCCGTCCAGTCCCAGCGTGCGCGAGAACGCCTGCAACCCGTCATCGCCGATGCGGAAGGTGTGCAATCCCGGCACGGATGCCTGCCCGCGCAGCTTGAAGATCTGCAGTTTTCGCACCACGGAATTCCTCTCCGTCAGTTGCGAAAGCCAGAAAAGGCCATCGGCGACGGTGAACAGCGGATTGTCGCGCATCTCTTCCGGGACGTATTCGCCGACCAGAAACGTCGTGGCTTCCCAACTGGTGAGAAACTGGGCGAGGCGCTGGATGAACGATTGCATCTCCAGTTCGCCGGCGCCGGCGACCATTTTGCGCACCACGGTGCGAAAGGAATCCACCACCACCACGCCCGGATTAACCGCCGTCACCTGCTTGACGATTTCATCGAAGACCACGTTCAAATCCTGCTCCACCACCACCTCGCTCAAGTTGATGAAGCGGATGGCCTTGCCCAGCTTGGATGCGTCGAAGAACTCATACTGCTGCTGATGGCGCAGCATCTTGATCGCCGGTTCGCCCAGCACGGTGAAATAAAGCGCGGGCTTTTTCGCCGTGGCATTGGCGAACACGATCTGGTGCGCCAGGGTGGTTTTGCCGCAACCGGGCGTGCCGGCGATGATGTTGAAGGAAAACTCCGGAATGCCGCCGCCCAGGATCTCGTCAAGGCCGCGCACACCGCTGGGCAATTGGTGAATTGTGACCCTGGCCGGCTCGCGCACGGCTTTTTTCGGCAATTTGCGTTTCACCGCGTTCTTCTGTGTTTTCATTTTTGATCTCCTTTGCCCAAATCCAAATGCTTTGGGGGCAGTTTCGGCCAGACCTCGCGCACCAGCCCAAGCGTTAAGTTTTCACCGATGAAAGCCACCAGCAGCCCCAGCAGTTGGGCGACCAAAATGACGTTCCCCTCGGCCATCTGTTCCGGGTCAACCCGCGCTTGGAGTTCGTCCTTCATTTCCAGGCAACCGTCCACCTTCACCTGCACCGCCCTCAGCCACGGCACTTCCGCGCTGGCCAGGGCGAGGGAGCGCGCAAGGAGCGTCCGAATGCCCGTGTTGCCCATGAGGGTGGCCAGATGCGGCCGCAGCTTCTCACAGACGCGAAAGGCTGCCGGGGTTTGGCTCTGGGAAGCCTTGCTTCCCCCAGTCTCATGAGCAATCAGCCCCAGGGACAATCCCTGCATCCGTGGAGTGGCCCGGCTCATCGATGAATCCAGTAGAGCATGCGCTCCACATGCAGGTCGAGGAATCGGCTGGCGAGAGGCATCGTTGACCGATGTCCGGCAGCATTGCAGGACGGTTCCGCGCACACCCTGGCACAGGGAGCTTCGGCGCAGGCGGGCTTACTTTTCATCAACTGTACCCTACATGGTGGCGCGCCCCGCAAGAATGGGGTCTTCACCCCACAGGGGAGTCCCTCTGCCGTCAGGTGCAGGCCCCCGATGGCCGTCATGCAAGCTCGCTTGCAACAACGGGTATTGCTCGGATCCCAACGATCGCCATTTCATCGAGAAAGCCATGGACGGTCGTTGAAGTGAGCACGCGAGCTGTCATGTCATCATCGGGATTCAGATTCTCCACCACACGCATAGGGTAGCTGTCACAGCGAGCACCACAGCCCCAGTCCAAGACGCCCCTGGACATGCCTGCCGCGCCCCAGAACCCTGCCGAGCAGGCCCTGGGGGCGGATGCCGATACCCTCAAGCTCCAGGACGACCACCAGCAGCTTCAGGCCGAGCACCAGAAGCTCCAGCAGCAGCCCGACGACCAGAAGCGCCAGGCGCAGCAGGCCAGAATGAAGGCTGCGCCGGCCGCCCC
The DNA here is from genome assembly GCA_903854655.1 of uncultured Verrucomicrobiota bacterium. Taxonomy (GTDB): domain Bacteria; phylum Verrucomicrobiota; class Verrucomicrobiia; order Verrucomicrobiales; family Verrucomicrobiaceae; genus CAINXC01. The sequence goes on from CAINXC010000244.1 coordinate 7,380, forward strand.
CCGGCCCGACGCGGATCTTGGCAAGCACAAGAGCATGTCGATGGAGCTGATGGCTAGGCACCTGGAGCGCTCCAGCGCGAGCCTCAGGGGCCTGGCCGAGGACGCCGGGGCGCTGCCCATGGCCCTGAAGCTCGCCTGCTGTTTTGAGGCCATCGAGTTCTTCGAGAAAGCGGCGGCCGCTGCCCGGTTGGCGGGAGGGTGGCGGTCAGGCGCTGGCGGCTTCGAGCAAACGGGCGGCTGAGTCCACCATGTCCTGGCGGATGGTGGCGCGGATGAAGCGGGTGTCATCGGATTCGCCTGGAGCGGAGGCACCGAGGACGAAGTGACTGGCTTTGACCGGTCCAGGCGAGGTTTCGCTGGCGAAGTGCTCTCGCAGCGTGCGCATGGCATCAACGCCAGCAGGGTTGCCGAGACGAATTTCCTCCACAAAACCGGCAATGGCCGCCTCCGTGCCTCTGTCGTAATGCAGAATGGTGTAGAGGATGTCGAAGGCGTCCTTCGGCTGCTGGCGGTCGCAGAAGGCGCGAAGCTTGAGGGTGAGGAAGGGACCAACCTCGCAGACCCGGGCGGTGAGTTTTTGCACGGCTCCGTGCAGGTCAACACCGGTCACGTTGATCTCGCGGGCCGTTGCGAGCGCGCGGTTCACGCCAGGGAGGATGCCGGCGGTGATGTCCTCGACCTGAGCGGTTCCAGTGACGAGCGGAGGTTTCTCGACGAGGAAATCGACTGGTATGGTCAAGCCGCTGATGGTTTTCTCAAAACGCGAAGGGTGCGTTGGGTTGGGCTTGAAGCCTTGACCGCTCAGCTCCCAAAGAAGATTGCCATACTGGCCGGAGTCCGTTGCGAGGGCAATGCCAAGATCCACGTCAAGGGTGGCCGGACGCGGCAGGGTTCGCTGGGCGGTGATGTCGCCGCAAAGATACTTGGGCACGAGGCCACCGACCAGAACCATCTCATTGTGCCATTGGCCGAGTCCTGACCAGACAGTCAGAAAGGCGCTTTCAGCCAGTGAAACATGGTGCGGATCATACTCGCTGTAGGTGTCGTATTTCATGGTCTGCAGAAGCCCTCCCAGTCGCGGAGCGCGGCTGCAGCATCCGGGCCGCGCAGGCCTGTGCGTTGAAGGTCGAGATAGATTTGCGCATCGGTAACCATTGTCAGTCCGCCGCGAGTCTGCGTTTCGGTGAGGATGCCTTCGTCGTCAGGCACGTGCAGCCAGAGCTTGCCGCCCTCATTGACGGGGCGAAGGCCAAGTTGATCCAAAGCTGCGGGTTCTGGCAGACGCGAAACATAAGCAGAGCAGAGCACCGGCTCGGTGTAGGGATGCCGCGCCCACGCGGCGATCCATTGGGTGAAGGCGACGGGGGCGGCTTCGCTCACCGCCCATTTTTGCAGGCGATGGGCCAGTTCCACCGGAGGCCCGATGAAACCCGCGTAGAGGGTGGTGTGAGTGCGCTTTGCGAAGCGGTCAGACTCCGCCCACTCTTCAAGCAGAGCCAGAGGATCGCGCAGGCGAAACGCCCGGGCGCTGGTTTTTTCCGCGAATCCCTGGCTGATGAGGTGCTGGACAATGCGCGACACGAGGCCGGAGCTGGCTTTCGCGCGCGGGACGATTTCGCTCTGCGTCCAGAGGCGGTCGCGGTCGGTGAGCAGACAGCGGATGATGCGAGCGCTCTTGCCAACAAAGATGTTTCGAGGCTCCAGTTCGTAGCTGAACGAGCGACCAGGCAGTGGGTGGCGATCGACGAGCAAACCAGGCGCTCGCAACCATGCGCGGCCATTGAGGTCAATGGCCGCGATGCCGTGCTGCTTGCAGTGGTTGAGCACGCGGGACGACAGCTCTGGGGTGACGAGCAGTGGCAGCGGGGTGATCTGGAGTGGTGGTGTACCGTCCGTGGGCAACTGGGCGTCCAACCACAGGAGGCTGGGCTTGAGTTGGTACAAGGGCTGGAATGCGATGCGCCGACCGTCAAACTCCACCTCGACATGGTCCAGCTTGTGGGGTGGCATCCCCGCCGGGAGATGCCAGCGCAAGTCGGGATCTTCGGCAAGGAACTCCCGGAAATGGAGGGCCAGCTCACCTTCATGGCGGATGATCGCACCTTTACTGGTTTCGCGTTTTTTCACTATTGGGTGAAAATAGATTGTTCCAGTAAAAAAGCGAAGTCATTCTCACTGAGACAGAAATTTTCACTCTGAAATGAAGAAGTGACCTTCCAGTAAGGAATTGCCGTTCCCAAATGCAGCAGGTGCCTGCTGCGGGTGCCTGGCTTGAACCGCAGGCGACAACGGGCACGGATGACAGTGTGACAGCAAATTCGCAAGTTCACCGGCCCGGTCAGTGAGGATCACGTAGCCCGCTTTCGAGGTTTCGTGGTGTTTGCGGGAACTTGCGACGACGAACGCCTCGCGTGGAAGGCTCACGACTCTGGCATGGCCCGTCGCATGAACTCGTCAAACAAGGGGACTGTGAAGGCCATGTCGCCATGCGCGGGACTGTAGATCATGCCTTTCTTGATGAGTCTGGCCCGCACTGGGCCGAGACTATTGGAGGTGACAGCGAGCGCCTCGGCAATACCGCCGGTGCGATGGGCACCGGGGCCGAGGCCTGCCATCGCCCGCAGATACCGCTTCTCGCCCGGAGTGCAGCGGTCAAAGCGCACGCGGAAGAAGTTCTCGTCCATGCGCTCGATGACGGTGGCGGTCGCTCCTTTCACATCCGACAGCGTGATGGGAGTGGCCGTGGCACGATTCCAGGTCTGGTAGCCCCATTCTTGAAGGAAATAGGGATACCCTTGTGTGACTCGCACGATGTCGGCCAGGGCATCGTCGGTGAATGCCACATCGACCGCCTTCACGGGATCCTGCAGCGCCCTGGCAGCATCTGTTTCCGAGAGCGGGCCTATGTTGGGGAAGCTGAACAGCCGCTCCGCGTAGGACTTCGACTCCCCCGCCAACCCGGGCAGGATGGGCAAACCCGCACCGATGAGCGTGAAGGGAAACTGCCTTTGCTGCATCTTGTGCATCGCCATGATCAGGGCACTGAGTTCCTTCGGGGTGAAGTACTGAATCTCATCGATGATCAATGCTACCGCCGTCTTGCGTTCCTCCGCTGCTTCGGCCACGGCGAGAAAGAGGTTGGGCAGGTCGCTTTCAAGGTCGCCGCTGTCGGCCACCCCTTTTTCGGGGTCGATGTCCAGACCGACTTCAAGGTCTCCCACCGTGACCTTGACGCCGTTCAAGAATCCTTTCAACACTGCCAGGCCGCGCCGCACCTTGTCACCGGTGCCGGCCAGCCGGTGGAGATCGAAGAAGAGCTTTCTGAGGTGTGGCACCAGGAGCGCTGCCAGCGACTTGTCCTCGTGGGCCTCCACGGACACGGTGTGAAAGTCGGCCTTCGCGGCCATCCGTTCGATCTCGTTAAGCAAGACCGTCTTGCCCACGCCACGCAGGCCCGTCAGGAGCATGCTTTTCTCCGGGCGCTTCTGCCGCACGCGCCCCAGGAGAATGCGCGCCTGCTCGAGGACGCCTTCCCGGCCCACAAGTTCAGGCGGTGGGGATCCGGCTCCAGGCGAGAAAGGATTCTTGATGGGGTCCATGCCAGCAAGGAATAGCAACTTATAAACATGTATAGCGATTTTACGTTATATATGTTTATGAATTGGTATCAATGCGCTTTTCTGGGCGACCGTCTCTGTTTCGATGCTTTTGCGGCCAAACTTGGGGATGGCTCAGTCGTGACCGATGCTGGTGCAGCGCCACTCGATTGGAGCAGGCGCCCGAAGCCGACGGTGATGCGCTGCTTCTTGTCCAGGTAATGTTTGGCGGTCACCTGGATGTCGGCATGACGGAGTGCGCGCGATGCGGCGTAGATGCCCTGCTCCTGGGCAACCATCGAGCCGAACTCTTTGCGCAAGGTGTGAAGAGACTTGGTGTCCTCCACCCCGTGCTCCCGCAGCCACCCCGCCAGCCTGGCCATGGTGCGGCTTGTGCGGTAGTGCTGGTAGCTCTTCGCCAGCCGGGGCGTCGTCGCCGCCTCGATAACAAACTCGCCCTCCGTGCTTGCCTTCCACTCCCGCAGCAGGACCACAAGCTCGGGGTCCAGGTCAACCTCACCCAGGCTGTCCTCCGACTTGGCCTTGAAAAAGCGCGTCGTCTCGATGCGAATCACCCCTTTGTCGAAATCCACCTGCCGCCAGGTGAGCTTGTCGAGTTCGTTCCTCCTCAACCCGCAGCACAGGGCCAGCACGAACGCCTTGAAGGCCTCAGGCTGGGATGCCGCCAGCTCCTCGCGGGCCGCAGCCAGAAGCGCCCCGGCATCAATCTTGGACTGGTAGCGCATCGACTGGCTCTCGTGGAAGCCCACGCCATCAAAGGGCAGCGGGGATGGAAGGTGCATGATGCCTCGAATCATGCCCACCAGCGCCCCCTGGCCCCGGTGCTCCTTGACTGAAAACAGGGATTTCGCCTGCCTCATGATGCTGTTGACAGAAACCTTGGCCGACCTTTCGGCCTGGGGATCGCCTCCCGCACGGGCCACGAACGCGACCTTCCAGGCCTGCACCTTCTGCGGCGTCACGCTCGACAGCTTCACAGCGTCAACCTGCTCCCGCCAGCGCCCGGCCCCGCCGTTGAAATAGTCGTAGCGGGTGTTGTCTTTGGCAATCCCTGCCACGTGGGCGACGATGAGCCTGAAGGAACGGCAATAGTCGCCCATGGTTCGAGGCCCGACATCGGCAAGGCTCTTCGCGGCGGCAATAAACTCCCCGACGGTCGGGTCCACGTTGATTCCCTTCGCTACGTCTGTGCGCACCAGCTTCGCAGGTTTGTAGCGCTCAAGCGTTGGCTCCCACCCTGAGCGGTCCAGGGTCCGGTAAATCTCGGCAGCGACTGCAGCGGCAGCGACCTTGTCGCGTTCGCCGGTGTTGAACTGCTCGCGCTTGCCGTCAAAGGCGATCTTCAGCGAATAGGTGGTGTCAGCGACAGCCTGGCCGCGAAGCTGGCGGGTGTGCTTGAACAACCGGCCTGGTCTTGACCAGTAGCGGGCGTCCGCGCGGTTGAGCACAGGGGACTTGCGGGAAGTGTCCACATCAGATGTGTAGACACTTGTGTGGACACTTTTCTTGGCCATTCCTGCATGCTTGTGTTCTTTCATGTTCCAGTGGTGTGAGGCTGTAGCCTTGATTTATCAAGGATGCAACGGCACATAAGAGAACACGGAGGCACATGACAGAACAGGCGACATAATAATTTGTAATCAGTAGGTCGTCGGTTCAAGTCCGACACTCGGCTCCATATGGCACTGGGGGCGCAGCCTCACGGTAGAAAGTACGCTTGGAAAAATCGGGCGACAATCGGGCAGTTTTTGACCTCCCCCCGTTTTACCCCTTCTGGCACGGCAGCCCACCAGCGGGCACACTTTTTTGGCGGAAACGGTAGCCGTTGCAAAATGGGAAGGCCGGTCACTCGCTCCAATCGACACCGCTAACCAAGGGGTATGGGGAAGGGTGCCCGATTCACCTGCTGGGCGCCCAGACACGTGGGACAGATGCTCCGCGCGCAGGCGGGCCCCTTCTTCCCTGTCGTAACAGGCGAGGATGCGTTGACGCAAATCAAGAGAAAGTGCAACCATGCGGCAACACTGGCACAGCCTCATTTTTATGGCTGTAGTACTATTTAATAATGCTCTAAGGGATGCTTTCCAGGTCCAGTGCCTTGTAGCAGCGATGCTCAAGAACGCTGGGCTTGTGGTTTTTGAGGTCCGGGCGCTGCAGGTAGTTGTGCACGTACCAATAGATGGGCAGGACGGGCATCTCATCAAGGAGGATGGACTCGGCGTCGCGCATGAGGGCAAAGCGTTTTTTTGGGTCGGGCTCCAGGGTTGACTGGTTGATAAGCGCGTCGTAGCGCGGGCTGCCCCAGCCGGTGTTGTTGTTGCCATCGCCGGTGCGCATGACGCTGAGAAAGGTCATGGGATCGGCATAGTCGCCCACCCAGCCGGCGCGGCAGACGGAGTATTCAAGCTTGCGCTGGCTGTCGAGGTACACCTGCCAGTCCTGGTTGAGGATGCCGGCGGGAATGTTGAGATGCTTTTTCCACATCTCCTGGATGGCCTCGGCGATGGTGCGGTGGGACTCGAGGGTGTTAATGAGAATATCGAACTTGGGGAAGCCCTTGCCATCTGGATAGCCGGCCTCCGCCAGAAGGCGGCGGGCTTCCGCCGGGTCGAACCTGGTCACCTTGGGCGGATCATAGCCCGCCGAGCAGCTCGCGGGCGTGAGGCCGGTGGCGGGTTGTTCGCCGGCCTTGCGCACGTTGCGAATCAGGCTTTCGCGGTCGATCGCCAGCGCCAGCGCCTTGCGCACCAGCTTGTTGTTGAAGGGGGGCTTGGTCACGTTCACCCGGTAGAAATAGCAGGCGAGCTGGGGGTCCTCGCGGTACACCTCGGGCTGGGTGTTCTTGTAGAAGGAGATGCGGTTGAGCGGCACGATGTAGGTGAGATGGAGCTGGCCGTCCTGAAAAGCACGTTCCTCGGTGGCATCGGAGACGATCGGGAAGAAATGGATGCCGTTGAGTTTCACGCTGGCGGCATCCCAGTAGAAGGGGTTGCGGTCCACGGTGAGCATGTGGGTGAAGCGCCAGGTCTTGAGCTTGAAGGGGCCGTTGCCCACGAGGTTGCCAGGCTTGGTCCAGGCGGTTTCGCGCTGGGTCATCGTGCCGAACTTCTCGATCACATGGCGTGGCACGGCAAACCACGAGTAGTGCTTGAGCATCCCTGGGAAGTAGGGCGCGGGACCGTTGAGGGTGAGTTGCAACGTGAGGTCGTCGATTACCTTCACGCCCACCTGGGAGAAATCTGTGGTCTTGCCGGTGTTGAAGTCTTCCGCGCCCTTGAGCTGGTAGAGCATCTGGCTGTAGTCCGCCGCCAGGGCCGGCGAGAGAATGCGCTGGTAGGCATAGGCGAAATCGTGGGCGGTGACCGGCCTGCCGTCGCTCCAGCAGCCTTTGGGCTGCAAATGAAAGGTCCAGACGGTGAAGTCCTTGTTCTCCCAGTGTGTCGCGGCACCGGGTCCGTCCCCGTCCGGGTTCTCAGGCAGAGGAGCCACGAGCCCTTCGTTGATTGCGGCAAGCACGTAGTGCTCGGGCTCGCCCATCGCCAGGTGGGGATCGAGCGTCTCCACCTCGGTGCCGTTGCCCACCAGCAGAATTTTGTCGCGCGTCGCCGCCACATAGCGGGGCGGGCGCTGCCGGCGGCTGTGGTCAAAGGCCAGCAGGCCAAAGACTAGCAGAGCGATGAGAGAAAGGCGAAGGATCCAGGGATTCATGTCACGGTTTCTTCGGGAGGCCGCCTGGCTTCAGTCCGGCCTTGTCTTCGTCGAGGTAGTCGAGCGACTTCTTGAGCCACTCCGCAGCGGGCGGCTGATGGCCCTGCTTGGGGATGTTGAAGAACTCCACCGCCTTGAAGCCGCCCTTCAGCGAGGCCTCGTACACGGCCTTGGTGTCGGCCAGGTTGAAGTCCTTTTCACCGGTGAGAAACACATAGCGGCACTCCTTTTTGGCGATGCCCAGGATGTCGTCATCGGGAATGTAGCGGGCCTGGTACATCATCTTGTCATCGCCGACCACCGGCTCGTAGAAATTGACGCCCATGAAGCAGACCGCGCCGGTGAACATGTCCGCATAGCACACGCCGAGCATGCTGGCCACGCGCGAGCCGCCGCTGAAGCCGGAGACATAGACCCGCCGCTCATCCACGTTGAACATGCCGCGCAGGTTGTGGTTCGCGTCCACCGCCATGCGCATGCGGTCAAACACGTCGCGCGGGTTGCCGGAATTGCGGGCGCCGATGAAGATCAGTTTCTTGTCCGCCAGCACCTGCTCCCACTCCTTCGGGATGCCCGCGCTGGCACCGGGGCTCACCCAGACAAACAAGCCGTGCGGCACCTCCTTTTTGTAGCCCTTGGGCACAAGCAGGCTGAAGCTTTCCTTCGTCACGTCATAAGCGCCGGGATTTTCCGCAGCGTGCATGCGGCCCTTCAACTGATCTGGATCAGAGGGAGGCGGCGATTCCTTCAGGGTGATTTCCGCCCACTCTCCGGGCTTGATGGCTTTGGCATCGGCCCTGCCCGGCTTGGCGGCGGGCTGGGCGGTCACAGTCAGCGCGGAAAGGAGGATGAAAGCGAGGGAGGGGCGGCAGGTCATGGTGCCGAGACTAGCAGGGTCGCCAGCCTGGGAAAGCCTGGAGTTGCATTTTGGATTGGCAATGGCCCGCGCAATCACCTAGCATGGTGACCCTCTGCCATGGCGAATACGCTCAGCCACATCGTTTTCGTTCACGCCGCCGCTTCCCTGAGAACCGCGCGGCTGGCGGTTTTTGCCCTGAGCCTGGCGCTTGCTGGGCATTGCAGGCTGATGGCCTCCGGGGATTACGTTCGCTGTCCTCTGGCGGATGGATTCGACCATGCCGTGGGCAAGCCTGACGCCAAGGGCTACTACAAATTCCGCGGCTTCAGCCCGACCGGGCACCTTGGCGAAGACTGGGACGGCAACGGCGGAGGCAACACGGACCTTGGCGACCCCGTCTATGCTGTCGGCACCGGGGTGGTGGTTCATGCCGCCGATCTTCACTCCACGTGGGGCAATGTCCTGATCATCAGGCACGCCTTCCGGGATGAAAATGGCAAAATTCAGATGGTGGATTCGCTGTACGCCCACCTCAACGAGATCAAGGTCAGGCTGAATCAGATCGTTAAGCGCGGTGAACTCGTCGCCACGATCGGCAGCAACCACGGCATGTACGTCGCGCACCTGCATCTGGAGATGCACAAGAACCTGGCGATGGGGCCGAATCGGGCGGGTTTCGCCCATGATTATTCCAACTTCTACAGCCCCACCCAGTTCATTGAAACTCATCGCACGCTGTCGAGCGGCTTCTCGCGGGTGGAAATTCCGGTCAACACCTTCCACGCCGCGCCGGGTCCGATCTACGCTGGGGCTGGTTCGGACACCTCCGTGCATGCGGGCGTGAAGGGGGGCAAGCATACCTTGAGCATCCCGGTCTATCGGGGCAGCGATGCGCCTGTGTCCTCGTACAGCCCGGGAACGTCTTCCACAAGTCGCACCCCTGAACCCCCGGCCACGGTCGTGCAGGAGGTGAATTCGAGGCCGACGGCAGGCATTCAGACCACCGATCCGGAGGATTTTTGGACGCGGGTCAAATCAAAGCTGAAGAACGGCACGCTGACAGACGCGAGTGCGCGCAAGTAGCCGCTCCGATAGCTCCCTTGAAAGACATGCACCGGGCTGCCTGTACTGGTTTCCCGCCATGCAAGCACGCTTCCTCGCTCTCGCCTTCGCCAGCACGCTCACGGTTTGGTCCGCCGAACCGGTGAAACAGAAGATCAACCTCATGGAGGTCATCAAGGCGGGGGATGTGGAGTACCATGTCAACCCCAAGGCTGATGTGCATGACGACCCCAAGGACATTTGGAAGGTCGAGAACGATGAGATTCACATCAGCGGTCGTGGGTACGGCTATGTGGCGACCAAGCAGAGCTATCGCGACTACCACCTCGTTGTGGAGTTCAAATGGGGCGACAAGACCTGGGGCAAACGCGAGAACAGCGCCCGCGACAACGGCATCCTGCTTCACGCCTATGGACCCCACGGGGCCTATGACGACACCTGGATGGCCAGCATCGAGGCCCAGATCATCGAGGGCGGGGTGGGCGACATTCTGGTGCTTTCCCCCAAACTGGCGGATGGCACGGAACTGACCACGAGCGTAATGAGCGAGTTCACGCTGGACCGCAACAAGCAGAAGATCTGGACCAAGGGCGCCCCACGCCAGCAGGTGACCAAGGGCCGCATCAACTGGAAGCACCGCGACGTGGAGTGGATGGATCGCAAGGGGTTCCGGGGCAAGGAGGACGCCGAAAACGCCCTGGGTGAGTGGAACCGGATGGAGGTCATCGCCAAGGGCGACACCCTGCAATACTTCGTCAACGGCATTCTGGTGAACGAGGCATTTGACGTGAAGCCCAGCGAAGGCCGGGTGCTGCTGCAAAGCGAAGGTGCGCAGATGATCGTGCGGCGCTACGAACTGTGGCCGCTGGGCGCGTTCACCGAGAAATGGAATCCGATCCAGGCCAGCGGCGGCACCGATGTGCCTGTGCGCGAAGGCCAGACCAAGCCGATGACGGCGGAGGAATCGCTGAAGCAAATCCAGCTCGACGGCCCGTATGAAGCGCAGCTTGTCGCCTCCGAACCCGTGGTGCTCGATCCCGTGGAATGCTGCTGGGATGAAAAGGGCCGCATGTACGTGGCGGACATGCGCGACTACCCCCTGGGCCCGCCGAATCCCGGCGATCCCTGGATGTCGCGCATTCTGCAGCTCAGCGACTCCAAGGGCGACGGCCACATGGACAAGGCGGTGGTGTTTGCCGACCACGTGGATCACGTTCAGGGCCTGCTGCCCTACAAAGGCGGGCTCATCGCCACCACGCGCACGGAGGTGCTGTTCCTCAAGGACACCGATGGCGACGGCAAGGCGGATGTGATTGAGCCGCTGATCAAGGGCTTCAACCCCCGCCACGCGCAGCTCCAGGTGAGCGCCCCACGCTGGGGCCCGGACGGCTGCGTGTACTTCAACAACGGGCTGGACGCCAAGGAGATCTACCCCGCCGATCCCAAGGCGGAAGGCGTGGCCGTGGCGCGCTGCAACTTCCGCTGGGACCCTGCCACCGGCAAAGTGGAAGCGACCAGCGGCGACGGCCAGTACGGCGGCGCGTTCGATGACTTCGGGCATCACTTCTTCAGTTCGAACCGCAACCCCGTCATGTTTGCCGTCATGCCGTACGAGGCGGTGATTCGCAATCCCCGGGCGGGCATCACCCAGGGCTGGGAGGACATCGCGCCTTTTGGCGGCGACACGCGAGTTTATCCCGTGAAGATCACCCACACCACGGCGGATGCTCACGCGGGCACCAACACGGCCGCCTGCGGTCTGGGCGTGTATCGCGGCGACCTCATGCCGGAGCTGCGCAACAACGTCTATGTCTGCGAGCCCACCGCCCAGCTCGTCACCCGCTATATTGTTGAGCCCAGCGGTGCCAGCCTGAAGGCGACCCGCCAGGGCGAGCACACGGAGTTCTTCCGCAGCGGCGACGAGTGGACCCGCCCCGTGAATTTCACGACCGGCCCGGACGGCGCGATCTACATCTGCGACATGTACCGGCGCTACATCGACCATGCGCGCTTCTTCCCGGAGGAGTTCGTGAAGACCCACGACATGCGCGAGGGCGAGAACCAGGGCCGCATCTGGCGCGTGGTGCCCAAGGGCGCAAAGCTGCGCAAGATCGAGGCCGCACCTACTGATGAAGCAGGCTTGAAAGCCTGGCTGGGCCACGAAAACGCCTGGCAGCGGGAAACTGCGCGCCGCCTGCTGGCCGAGCGCGGCCAGGAGCAGCCCAAGGTGGCCTACAAGCCTGAGGCGGAGGGCCGCAGGCTGTTCCTCGAAATCGCCGGCAAGCCGGACGGCCGGGGCGATGCCGCCCAGCTCATCGGGCTGCGCGTGGGCGCCATTCAATCCATGCCAGAAGACGGTTGGATCGCCAAAGCGGTGCTGAGCGCGAGCACGGTTTCCAGTGGAGCGGTGCTGAACGGCCTGCTCAGCCAGGGCAGGTTTGCAACCACCTATTCCGCCCAGCGGGCGGAGACGGTTCGCACCCTCGCCAGCGCCTGTGCTGCCAACGGGGAGGAGGCGGACTTCAAGCAGGCGCTGCTGGCGTTTGCCGGGCATGAGGCGGAGGTCACCTGGTGGAAGCCGCCTTTCCTCCAAGGTCTGGGCGAAGGACTGCCCAAGTCCGGCGGCAAGCTGGGCGTGAAGACGCTCGCCGAACTGATGGCCAAACCGCCCGCGCCCTATGCTGATGCCGCCAAAGAAATATCGGCGCTCATGGCCCTGGTTGAAACCACGGCGGCAGACGCCAAGGCGCCGCTCGACGCACGTCTGGCCGTGCTGCCCCTGCTGGCGCAGCGAAGCTGGGACAAGGTGCAGCCCATTGTACGCGAAATGCTCACCAGCCACCAGCCGCCCGAACTCGCCGCCGCCGCCACCGCTTTGCTCAAGAAGTACCCGCTGAAGACAACCACGCCGCTCATTTATGAGCTGCTGCCCAAGGCCGGACCAAGCGTGAAGCGCGATCTGGTGCCCATGCTGGCGGCGAACGCGGCCACGGCGCTCGATTTCTTCAAGCGCATGGACAAGGGCGAATTTTCGCCCGCGCTGGTGGACATCGAAACGCGCTGGCGCTGGCAGCGCGGCACCGGTGAACTGCGCGATCTGGCGGTGAAACTGTTCGGCCAGCCCAGCCAGGACCGCGCGGCCGTGATAGCCAAGTACATGGACTGCACCACCAAGGCCGGGAACGCGAAGAAGGGCCAGATGGTCTTCGCCAGCATTTGCATTGCCTGCCACAAGTACAAGGGCCAGGGCGTCGATGTCGGCCCCGATATCACCGATATCAAGGCCAAGCCCCCGGAGGCGCTGCTGTCCGACATTCTGGATCCCAACCGCATGTTCGAGGCCCGCTGGTGCGCCTATCAGATCGACACCAAGGATGGCCGCAGCCTGAGCGGCGTCGTCGGCTCCGAAAGCGCCGACAGCGTGGTCTTGAAGATGATGGGCGGCATCGCGGAAACCGTTCAGCGCAGCAACATCAAGGAGATGAAGAGCCTGGACCGCAGCCTCATGCCCGTGGGCCTGGAAACAGCCGTGAGCAAGGAGCAGATGGTTGATCTGCTTGCGTTTTTGCTGGGCCGGTGAGCGGGGAAGGGAACCTGATTGACGATTGTCGAACAAGGATTGTTGATTGTTGAAGTGAAAATCAATCCAACCGCCGCATTCTCTCAGTCCGACCCTTCAACAATCGGCACTCCTTGTTCGACAATCGTCAATTCAATGCTCTACCGTCCTTCGAATCCCTCGTGGTAACCATCCAGGAACCAACTGCTCAACTTGGCGTCGTAGGTGCCTGCGTACTTGTCGGGATCATCGCCCCGGCCCATGCGGTGGTCGCGCACCCCGGCGGCGTAGCCGAGGTCGTGCGCCTGCTGCTGGGCCGCCGTGAGGCTGGCTGACTTGCGACCGGCAGCGGCGGCCTTGTCGTAGCCCTCGTTGTAGCCTTCCCGATAGGCCTGTTCGGTGCCGGCGGCAAAGTGGCTGCGATGGCTGGCGGGGCTGTTGGGACTGCCGCTGGCAAAATCTGCAGCCCCATCAGCCTCACCATCGGCAAAAGCCGTGCGTTCCAGCTCGCGGCCTTCCCAGCGGTCTTCCGCCTGCGTCGGATCAACCGCTGGCGGCTCATGAAGGCGCTGCGAGACGCACTGGCTGAGCGCCAGGGGGATGATCAGCAGGGCAAGGCGGTTCATGGCATGGCTTGGCGGCTAGTCTCTCAAGGCCACCGCCGGGTCCACACGCGCGGCAAAATAGGCGGGCAGGAAGGCGGCCCCCAGGCAGAGCAGGATGGACACGCTGCAAATCACCACGATGTCGGTGGTCTCGGTGAAGGCGGGCAGGGACTCCAGGCCGTAGATTTCCGGGTCAAAGATCTTGCGGCCCAGATACGTCGCCACCCCTTCGCGGATCGTGTTGCGGTAGGCCAGGACCGTGATGCCGCCAATGTAGCCCAGCACGGTGCCGATGAGCGAGACCACCAGCGCCTGCGCCATGAAAATGCCGATGATCTGCCCCACGCGCGAACCCAGCGCGGTGAGAATGCCGATCTCCCGGCGCTTCTGCACCGTTACGGTGATGGTGGTGTTCATCACCGAGAAGGCCGCGACGAGAATGACAAAAGACATGACGAACCACATCATCGTCCGCTCGTCTTCAATGGCGGCGAGCCGGGCGTGGTGCCGCTCCAGCCAGGTGGTAAACTTCCAGTCCTCCGGCAGTTCGCTGTGGGCCTGGAGTTCGCCCACACGTCCCTGCAGCTTGCCGAGCTTGGCTTTGAATTCCTTGGCAGCGTACGCATCCTTGAGTTCGAGGGCAATGCCGTGCACCCGGCCGTGCAGCTCAAACAGCTCCTGGGCCACGTCCAGCGGCATGTAGCAGCGCCCCCAGGTGGTCTCGGTGCGCAGAATGCCCACCACGGTCAGCGGGCGTTCATTCACGACTTCGCCATCGGGCTCCTTGGGCTCTGGCTTGCCTTCGGCCGTCGCCTTCTGTTTCTTCAGCTCATACTCCGCCTTGCGCTGGAGACCCACGGAGCTGTACACAGTGACCCGGTCACCCACGCGGATGCCGAGTTTGCCGGCCAGTTCATCGCCCAGCACGATGTTGTCGCCGCTCATGTCCAGGCTGCCCAGGGGTTTGCCTTCAAAGTCCTTGGCGAGGTTCTTGGTGAGCTTTTCCACCAGCGCTTCGGCCCGCTTTTCCGGCATGCCGTAGATTTCGATGGGGGTGAGCTCGCTGTTTTCAACCTTCAGGAACACCATGCCGGAGACGAAGGGGGTCGCGGATGCCACCTCCGGCAGCTTGAGCACCTTTTCCCGCACCTCCTGCCATTTCGAGGGTTGGGGATCCTCCGGGGCTCTGGGAAGGCTGGAAATGGGGTCCTGCACCATCACCACGTGGGGTTCGAAGCCGATGAGCAGCTTTTTGAAGTCGATCTCGAAGCCCTTCATCACCGAGATCACCACGATCAGCACGCCCACGCCCAGCATGATGCCAAGCACGGAGATGATGGTGATGATGGAAACGAACGAGCGCTTCGGCCTCAGGTACCGCAGAGCAAGAAAAAGGGACGCGTTGTTGAGCATGGGCAGGCGTTTGGGGGCTGAGGGAGACGGGGCGTTCGGGCGCAAGATGGGGCAAGGGTCCACACTTGGAAACCCGAATCTCAACCAGCACGGGACGAGGTCCCTCCCCTTCTGCCCGACCCGTGCCCGGGCCTGGGACTACTCACGAACTTCGTGGCGGAAGCCTTGGAAAGCCAATGGCTGCATGGCAGGCGCAATTTTGAGAGACTGATTCAATCACCACGCCAGGGAGGGCCGTCCATCGCCCAGCAAACCCCGGCGAGGAGCAACTAGACGGCCTCCCATAATCTGAACCCTCAACTACTGTTTGCCTGGCTTCTTTTCTTTTGCCATCACGAGGCAATCGTTGAGCTGTCGCGCCTGTTCTCTCACTTATCGCGCGCCACACCCTCATGCTGCTCCATCTCATGCGTGCCAAAGATGAGGCGTGTGGGCTCAAAGAAGATGTAGAGGAGAGGCACAATGAAGAGGGTGAGCAATGTGGCGGTGATCAAGCCGCCGATGATCACGACTGCGAAGGGGCGGGCGGTTTCCGCGCCGATGCCGGTGGAGAGCGCGGCAGGCAGCAGGCCAAGGATGGCCATGACGGCCGTCATGACCACAGGGCGAATACGCGAAATCGAGCCGTCCTTGATGGACTGCATCAGATCTATGCCACGCTTTCGCAGCTCGATGATGGATTCCACGATGAGGACGTTGTTCTGCACGGAAATGCCTGAGACCGCGATGAAGCCCACCAGCGCGGAGACGGACATGTTCAGGTCCGCGAACATAAGGGCGAAAATGCCGCCCACGGCTGAGAATGGCACCGCGGTCATGATGAGCGTGGCGAGCGCAAACGAGGAATCGAACAGCACCAGGAGCAGGAAAAAGACAAGGGCCAGCGTGATGGGCACCACGATCATCATGCGGGCCACGGCGCGCTGCTGATTCTCGAACGCTCCGGTCCATTCCGTGGTGTAGCCAGGAGGCAGCTTCACCTTGTCGGCGACGGCCTTTTTGCAGTCCGCGATGAGGGAGCCCATGTCGCGGTCGCGGGCGGCGAAGCGCACGGCGATGCGGCGCTTGTTCTGCTCGCGGTAGATGCGGGCGAAACCGGATTTCACATCCACGGAGCAAATGTTGCCCAAGGCGACCCGCTCGCCGTTGGCGCCGAGCACAGGGATGGCGCGAATGGCATCCAGGTCGCGCACGCTGTGCTCGGCGAGCTTGACCACAAGGTCGAACTGGCGCTCGCCGACGTACATGGTGCTGGCCACAGCCCCGCCCATGGCGGTGCCGATGATGTTCTGCACATCCACCATGCCCAGCCCCAGCCGGGCGATGGCCCTGGTGTCTGGAACGAGATGAATCTGCGGCTGGCCAAGGAGATGCTCCGACCCGACTTCCGCCGCGCCAGGAATGGCCTTGAGGGCGCTCACCATGTCATCCGCCGCGCGCTGGAGCTTGATCGGATCCTCACCGTAGATTTTCACGCCCAGCTCGCCGCCCTTGATGCCGGAGACGGCCTCGTTGACGTTGTCCTCAATGTACTGGCTGTATTCAATCTTGATACCCGGGAACAACGGCCCGACCTTTGCGTCCATCACTTTCACCAGGCCCTCGCGGTCCTTGGCGGTGGTCCATTCCTCGCGGGGTTTGAGGTCCACCAGCATCTCCAGGTTGCCGAAGCCACCCACGTCCGTTCCATCGTCCGGGCGGCCAGTCTGGGTGACGATCAGCTTCACCTCCGGGTATTTCGCCAGCTCGTTGCGAATCTCCGTGGTGCGTTTCCTGGACTCGTTCAAGGCGATGTCCTCGGGCATGGTGACGCGCACCCACAGGGCGCCCTCGTCGAGCTTGGGCAGGAACTCGGTGCCCGCATGCATGAGGAAGTAGCCGCCGGCCGCAAGGCCCGCAAGGGCGACGAGGAAGGCGAGGTAGCGGACGCGCAGGGCGAAGGCCAGCAGCGGCTCGTACAGCCATTTGAGGAACCTCACAACAAACGCCTCCTTGGCGCTGATTCCGCCGCGCATGGCGTAATGGGCAAGGACGGGGATGAAGGTGAGCGAGAAGATCGTGCCCACGATGAGCGCGAACGTGAGCGTGAGCGCCATGGGGCGGAAAATCTTTCCTTCGACGCGCTGGAGCGTGTGCAGGGGAATAAAGGCGGTGAGAAGGATGACCTTGGAAAAGATCACCGGCTTGCCCATGCTGCCGATGGTGTCGCAAATGGCCTGCCAGAGCACGTTGAGCTTCTTGCGGTCCTCGGGCTTTCGATGCTCCAGCAACTGGATGATCTGCTCGATGACGACGACGCTGGCGTCCACAATGATGCCAAAGTCGATGGCGCCCACGGAGATGAGATTGGCCGGGATGCCCTCAATGTCCAGCAGGGTGAAGGCACCCAGAAGGGCGAACGGCACCGCCAGCGCCACGATCACGGCGGAGCGCCAGTTGCCGAAGCCCAGGAAGACCACCAGCGTGAGCAGCACCAGAAGGATGCCTTCGATCATGTTGTGGTACACCGTGTGGACCGTGCGGCCCACCAGCTCCGAGCGGTCATAGTGCGGCACCAGGCGCACGCCGGGGGGCAGCATCTTCTCGTTGATCTCCGCCGCCCTGGCCTGGATGCGCTTGACGGTCTCCAGGGCGTTCTCGCCCTTGCGACCGATGACGATGCCCTGCACGCAGTCCTCGTCCACAAGATCCGGTTTTCCGGCCACCGGGGCCCTTCGCATCAAGGTGCACTGGCCCAGGCGCACGCGCTCGCCGATGGCGACCGTGCCGAGATCCTTGATGTGGACAGGAAAGCCGTTTCGCGTGTCCACGGCGACCAGTCCAATGTCGTCCACGGTTTTGAGCAGGCCGATGCCGCGCACCACATAGGTCTCCGGCCCGTGCTCCATGTAGGAGCCGCCGGCGGACTGGTTGCTGTTGGCCAGCGCGGCCATCACATTGGCCAGGGTGAGGTTGTAGGACTTGAGCTTCACCGGATCGACTCTCACGGTGTAGTTGAGAGTGGGACCGCCGAACGAGACATCGTCCACCACGCCGGAGACCATCTTGAACTGCTTGGCCACGACCCAGTCCTGGATGGCGCGCAGCTCGTTTTTCGGGAATCCGGGCGGCGCCTGGAGGCTGTAGCGGTAAAGCTCGCCCACCGGGGTGGCGTCCGGCGAGAGCGAGGGCTGGATGGTGGGCGGGAAGCTGAGGTTCTGGAGGTGCTGGTAGGCCAAGGCGCGGACCTTGAAGTTGTCCGCCGTGTCCTCGAACGTGAGCGTGACGACGGAGAGGCCGAACAGCGACAGGGAGCGCACGGAGATCTTGTCCGGAATGGCGCTGAACTCGTTCTCGATGGGCAGGGTGATGATCTTCTCGACCTCCTCCGCCGCATGACCGGGATAGAGCGTGATGATCTGTAGCTGGATGTTCGTCACATCCGGGTAGGCCTCGATGGGCAGGTTGATGAACGAGCGGACGCCTACAGCCAGGCAAGCCGCCAGCATCACCATCACAATGAGGCGCTGACGCAGCAGCACGGAAGCGAAATTCTTCATGAGCGAGGGAGGAGCAGGCTGGAGGTTGAGGTGATCAGCCATCGGCGTTGTCCAGGATAGCTTGGAGGTAAAGGCCGCCATCCTCGACGACGTGCTCGCCCACGCTCAGTCCTTTGGTGATGGCGGCAATGTCGTCGTGATCGTCGGCAACCTCGACCTCTCGCCGCTCGTAGGTTCCCGGCTTTTTCTCAAGAAAGATGTAGCGCTTGCCATCGACAAACAGCACCGCCTTCGACGGCACCTCAACAGCGGTCTTCCCGCCGGCCGGAATGATGTCCACATTCACGTATATCTCCGGCTTGAGCAGATCACCAAGATTTTCGACGCTGCCGCGGACTTTCACGGTCCGCGTCAACGGGTCGAGCATTTCTCCGACCTTCAAAATCTTGCCGGGGAACTTCTTGCCGGGGAACGAGGTGGACTGGACGGAAAGGGTGTCGCCGGGATGGAGGTTGGGCAGGTCCCTCTCCGTGGCATCGACCATGACCCAAAGGTTCTTTGGATCCGTGACGACGAACACGGGCATCACAAAATTGGGGGCGTTGGCAAGCTGCTGGTCCGGGCGGATTTCCTGGCCGACGTTGAGGTTGCGGTCCACGACAAATCCCGATATGGGCGACTTGAGGGGGTAAGTCCCGTCCAGTGTCTCACCGGGATTGCCGTAAAGCTGCGTCAGCTTGACATCGGCGCGGGTTTTTTCCGCCTGCGCCTGGAGCATGTCGTTTTGCGAGCCCTCCAGGTCCTGCACAGACGCGGAGCCGGCGCGCACCAGCTCCTGGTTGCGCAAAAAGATGTGCGTCTTGGCGTTCACATCAGAGGCGGCCTTGCGGGCATCGGATTGCGCCTGGGCCATGTCTGGCGATTCCAGGCGGGCAAGCACGTCTCCGGCATGCACGGGCTGGCCTATGTCCACCAGCACCGAATTGACCCGCCCGAACACGGGGCTGAAGACTCGCACGGTCACTTCCTCATTGGTTGAAACCCGGCCATAAAAATGGCGGGCCAGCTCAGCGCCCTTCTTCGCCTCTGAAATGGCGATCTGGCGGAACTTGGGGGAATCGGCGGGAAACTCCACTTCCTCCCCGTGTACGACCGGGCCCGCAGGCTCCTCGGTCTCGATCTTCTTGTCGTGACAAGCACTCAACACAGTGGTGAGGCAAATCAAAAGCAGCGGTTTTAAAGGGCGGTTTGTCATGGGAGCTCGGCGCGTACGGAAATCAAGGTTTCAAGTAAGGCTGGGTGGCCTGAAGGTCTGCGGTGGCGGCGACATTGTCGGAAGCAGCCTGTGCCTGGGCGGTGCGCACATCATTGTCGCTGCGAATGGCGTCCAGCAGGGCCACCAGCGGCTTCGCACCCTTTTCATAGGCAAAGCGAACGGCCTGCAATGAGGCATTGGACTGGCGGACCACCGTGTCCCGGTAGTTCACCCACTTGTCGCGCGTGGCGCGGTAGGTGGCGGAGGCCTGCACAGCATCGCTCATCACCATTTCACGCACTTTTTGAAGCGCCAGCTCCGCAGCCTCTTTCTGGGCCTTCGCAAGGGCGATGGCCCCCTTGTTCTGGTTCCAAATCGGGAGCGGAAGGGAAATGCCAAAGCCCACTGTGTTCGTGGAACTGGGTGGGCTGGGGTTGTGTTCCACGAGCGGTGCAAGGGTCAGGTCCGGGATGCGGCCCGCCCTGGCCAGGCGAAAGTTTGCCTCCATTTGTGCCACCATCGCTTCTGCGGCGACCACGTCGGGCCGCTCACCTTTGGCCTCCGCCCGGTGGAGAGCAAGCTTGTCGCCGAGATCGCCCAGCTTGTCCGCGAGACGAATGGTGCCGGCCGGCTTCTTGACAGCAAGCAGCAGCTCAAGGCTCACCCGGGCGTTGCGCGCATTCGCCTCTTCGATGACGCGATCTGAGGCGAAGCGCTCTGCGGCAATCTCAAGCTGCAGCTCGTCGGATTCCGAGCTGGCACCGATTTCCAGGCTGCGTTTGGCAATCTTGGCCTCTTTGACGAGGGTGTCTTCCGATTCCTTCAAGATGGCCACCAGCGCATCCTCTTGAAGCACCTTCACATAGGCTTTGGTCACAGCGGCTTTGAGCTGTCTCTCCGCATCCTGGAACAGCGCCTCTGCATTCAGCAGACCGTGCTTTGCAGCCAGTTGCCGCCACTTGCGCTTGCCGCCGAGCTCAATCAACTGGCTCACGGAGCCAATGCTGTCATAACTGCGCTGGAAGAAGCCGTTGCCCATGCCCACGTCAGAATTTTTTCCAATTTTCGCCGTGGACAGGGAGGCGTTGGGATTGGGAAACTCCTTCGCGATGAGCAACTGGGCGCGGCTCTGCTCGATATTGCTCTTCTGGGTGAGCAGGTCCAGGTTTCGAATGACCGCGATCTCCAGGGCCTTGGTCAACGTGATGGCTGCAGGAAACGGGCTTGGCTCCTTGCCCGCGATGGGCGCCGAAGGCCTGAAGGGAGGAATCCCCTCCGCCAGCCGCTTTACGTTTGGTACTTTGCCGAGTTCGGATGGATCGGCGCCTGCGGACACTCCTGCCAGTGGCAGGGAGGAACTTGGAGGTGCTGCCACCGGGACTGAATCCGTGCCTGCCGCCAGCATGGCCCACCCGAAAAAGAATATCAGGGCCATGGCACCCGTTCCGTCCCGCTTCCCGGAAAAATCGGCGATAGATCGCCCAACCATGGATCCCATGGGACCGAAAGGTTGAATTGTCCGACTGCGGCTAACCATATTTTTCATTTTAATATACATTTTCACGCAAGGCATTCGGTGGAACGTCTCGCACATGAACACCCGCGCAGCCAACCGGAATCTGACCTCTCATACTGTCCAGTATAGTTGCCAAAGCCCTGTGGCTCACGGCGCTTGAAATCGGGCTCCACAACGCCGTCCGACGGACCCGCCAAATCAACAAGCATCAAAGGGAATGGGAGGCGCGTGCCTGAGGCACGCCAGTGACAATTCATTCTACTACTACCTTCAGCATTCATTGTGCCATGATCCTGAGCATTCATTGTGCCATAGTCTCCGGTGTGTCCCAAGTTTATCAATTTCCCACCATCCTATCACCCATACGGCAATTATTTATCACCTTGCTTCGGACCCTTGTCCCGCTAGCGCGCCGCCTTATTCCCTGTAGGGACGAGACCCCTATATGCTCACATTCCTTTCGGCGCTGCGTTCGGAGGGTGAAATGGATGCTCCCCATTTTGGCGAACCCCGGCACCCCGCCCCAGAAGGTGCGGTGGGACCCAACCAAAATCCCACCGCACCAGGAGTGGCCGGACTGCCTCCAACCATGAAACAGCATCCGGGCGTTTTTGATCCTAGCCAAGGGCTAGAAAATGAAGTTTTGTCATGTCAGCCGACAAGAACGCCCGACCGGAGCCTGCCCTTTCGTGGATTCCACGATGGCAGAACACCAGCCGGGCGTGCCCGTCAGATGCTAGAAGTGATAGACCAAATCACAACCGAGGGTGAACTGGTTGTGGCGGATGCCGTTGTCATACGCTTCTGCCTGGTAGGAGTGATCGAAGCGGATTTCCGGGCGGATCGTGATCAGCTTGTTCGGCCACCAGGTGATGCCGATGGCGTGCTCCGAATAGACGGTCGCGTGGCCGGTGCGGCTGCCGTCCATGTCATTGAACATTTCATTCCGGACGGACAGGAAGGTGTTGTCCGCCAGACGGAAATTGGTGTAGTTCAGCACCGAGCACTCGGCGGCATAGCCGGGATGAGCGGTGAAGAACCCGTTCTGGAACGGCACGGCGGCGGTGGGGGCCGTCGTCGAACCCTTCATGTACATGTACCAGGATTCGGTGCTCGTCCAGACCTTGTCGTTGAACTTATGGGTCCAGGTGACCACTTCCTGCTGGAGGTTGTTATAACCCCACCTTGCATCGTTGAAGGAATTGGAGCCGCCGTAAATGGAGTCCTTGTTGTCATCGGAAATCCATTGGATCATGATCGTTCCAGTCGGCTCACGACCCTGATCAGCCTGCCAGGGCGCCACGTCGTTGCCGGCGGCAATGCCCGCCTGGAAGATCCAGTTCTTGTTCAGCTTGGTCGTGGTGAAGACGCCCCACTGGGTATAGGGGTCAAAGCCATAAGTCAGCGAATGGCTGGCCATAAGGTTGTTCGGAGCAAGCTGGGCTTCGATGTCGGCTTCCGAGATGATACGGCCAATGGTGATGTTCATCCCTTCCGCGATCCAGGGAATGTAGAGGTTGGCATAGATCATGGGCATGTCGAAGCCGTAATAGTCGTTGTGCTTCAACAACTGGCTGTCGAGGAACCCACGCGAGATCATGTATCGGTAGTCCAGGCCATAGACGGCGGAAATACGGAAGCCCCAGTCGATGTCGTCAGTCTGATACTCGTCAGCCATGCGCTCGATGTAAACCACCGCCTGGTTCAGCTCCATCTGGTTCGGGCGAAGGTCATAAACTTCCGGGAAGTTGGCATTGGGGCCTGGCAGGGTGTTCTTCCCCGAGACATTGCGCGACGTGCTCAGGTTGCCGGAGACATTGATCCAGCCGTAGATCTGGATGCGGCTGTCTTTCCAGGCGCACCCGTTCGGGCCGTCATAGATCGCCTGCATCAAGGGATACGGGCTGTCCACCAACGCACCGGGGTCGCCGATGATCGTCGGAAGGCCGCCGATCTGCCATTCGCCGTTCGGATAGGGCGGGCCGTCAAATGGCGGCGGCTGGCCGCGACGCTTCGGCTCCGGATCGCCGGGTTTCGGGGGGGACCAGACGGGGATCGCACTCTGCTCCCCAAAGGCTTCATTCAGCCTCTGCCAGAACCCTTCGCCAGCTTTCTTGCCGCACGGGGGTGCCGCTGGCGCCGGGGTCTTGGCGTCCTTGGAAGTGTCCTTCTTCTTTGCCGCGACCGGCTTGGTGCTGTCGTCCGCCGCTTTTGCAGCGGGGGCTGACAACCCCAGCATGAGGGCAGCCGCGCAAGCGGCCATTAATTTCGATTTTGAGATCATTGGAGACGTGTTGTTTGTTGTTATCGGGTTGATGCGTGTTGTTTGCGGATGCATGCGGGATGTCATGCGGAGAGACTACATAATGACAAAGGATATGCCTATGAACAGTAAAGAAATGCTGAAACGAGTTAAGGGAGTGTTATCAGGGAGGGAGTGCCGTCAGCAGGCCAGCCGCGCAAAAGGCCAGTAGTTTCGAGTCGGCGATCATTGTTGGCGTGTTGTTGTAGGGTTGAGGAATGTTGCGTTGTGGATGCATGACGGAAGGTCATACGGGACCCTAGTTCAGCACGGGCCATGCCCATGAACTGTAAAGGAAAAGCCCAAATGTATTAAGAAGGTGTTAACATGGCACGAAAAGGCCCGGCATTGCTGCCGGGCCAAAAAAAGAGTCCGGTGGGATCCAACCAAAATCCCACCGGACCCATGTTGCCAGGTTGTCTCCCAACCACGAAACGCCAGCCGGACGGCTGGATTTGAGGTCAGAACTTGTACACCACGTCACAACTGAAGGTGACCTGGTTCTTGCGGATGCCGTTGTCATACGCAGGCATGTCGTAGGAGCGATCGAAGCGGATTTCCGGGCGGATCGTGAGCAGCTTGTTCGGCCACCAGGTGATGCCAATGGCATGCTCCGAATAGGTGGTCGCGTAGCCGGTCCGCTGCCCCACCGTGTCGTTGAAACACTCGTTCCGGATGGACAGGAAGGTATTGTCCGCCAGACGGAAGTTGGTGTAGTTCAGCACGGCGCTCTCGGGGGCATAGCCGGCATGCTTGGGGTAGAAGCCGTTCTGGAACGGCACGGCGGCGGTGGGGCCCGTCGTCGCATGTTCCATGTACATGTACCAAGCTTCAGTGCTGGTCCACACCGTCTCATTGAACTTGTGGGTCCAGGTGACCACTTCATGCTGGAGGTTGTTGTAACCGAACTGGGCATTGTTGAAGGAATTGGAGCCGCCATAAATGGAGTCCTTGTTGTCATTGGAGATCCATTGGATCATGACCGTTCCGGTTGGCTGGCGGCCTGGATCATTCACCCAGGGCGCCACGTCGTTGCCGCAGGAGATGCCTGCCTGGAAGGTCCAGTTCTTGTTCAGCTTGGTCGTGGTGAAGACCCCCCACATGGTGTAAGGATCGAAACTGTAGAGCAGCGAGTGGCTGGACATGAGGTTGTTCGGCGCAAGCTGGGCTTCGATGTCCGCCAGCGAGATGCTGCGGCCAATGGTGATGTTCATGCCTTCCGCGATCCAGGGAATGTAGATGTTGGCATAGATCATCGGCATGTCGAAGCCGGTATAGTTGTTGGCTTTCAACAACTGGCCGTCGAGGAAACCACGGGAGATCATGTAGCGGTAGTCCAGGCCATAGACGCCGGAAATGCGGAAACCCCAGTCAATGGAATCCGTCTGGAACTCGTCGGCCAGGCGTTCGATGTAAATCACCGCCTGGTTCAATTCTATCTGATTCGGGCGCAGGTCATACGATTCCGGGAAGTTGCCGTTGGGGCCTGGCAGGGTGCCCTTCGGCGAGATGTTGTGGGAGCTGCTCAGGTTGCCTGAGATGTCGATCCAGCCGTAGATCTGGATGCGGCTTTCTTTCCAGGCGCATCCGTTCGGGCCGTCATAGATCGCCTGCATCAAAGGCGTCGGGCTGTCCACCAGGTCGCCAGGATCACCGATGATCGTGGGGCAGCCGCCTAGCTGCCATTCACTGTCCGGGTAGGGCGGGCCGTCAAAGGGAGGCGAAAATCCACGGCGTTTGGGCGCAGGATCGCCAGGCTTCGGGGCAACGTAGGCGGGAGTGGCCGACTGCTCCGCGTAGGCTTCATTCAACCTCTGGAAGAAGCCTTTATTGGCCTTTGTCCCACAGGTGGGGGTGGCGGGCGCCGGGTTCTTCGCGTCCTTGGACGGGTCTTTCTTCTTCGCCGCCGGTTTGGCAGTGTCTTCGCTCGCCTTCACGGTGGGGGCCGACAGCCCCAGCATGAGGGCGGCCGCGCAAGCGACCAGTAATTTCGATGTTGAGATCATTGGCTGGGTGTTGTTGTCGGGTTGAGGGGTGTTGTGTTGTTGATGCATGTCGTGAGGTGATGCGGGATCGGCCATGGCATTAGCAAGGGCGATGCCTATGCGGTTAAAAAAGTGTTAAGCCGTGTTTTAACACGAACGAGCTTCCTCGAAACGCGAGCCCTGTGTAGTTAAGAAAGTGCTAAGGTGCGCTTTAGCCCGAAAGACCATCTTAAGGATTGGCATTAGGGTTAAACATGATGCGCGTCCCGGCCCTGTCTTTGAAGGGCTGTCGGGAGAAACGCCGCTGCCACGGTCCGCCGGTCTCGCCCAGTTGCCGGTTCCTTTCTCCGGCCTTTGACGCTCTCGCGCGGCGTTGCGTCTCCGGGGAACTCAACCTCAACCCAGGACGCGGCATATCGCCGGCCAATAGACAAGCAAGGGTGCCGCCAGCTTGTGACGGCACCCCGCAGTTTGTCGTTTACCCGTCTAAACTAAACTAGAAGTGGATCGTGGCATCGCATGCGATGGTGATCTGGTCCTTCTTCAGGCCGTTGTCGAAGGCGGGAAGCTGGCACGAGTGGTCGTAACGAATTTCCGGGCGGATGCACAGAAGCTTGTTCGGCCACCAGGTGATCCCCATCGAGGTCTCATAGTAGCTCGTGGCCACACCCGTGCGATTGCCGGCGGAGTCGTCATACCACTCGTTGCGGAACGTCAGGAACGTATTGTCCGCGAGGCGGAAGCAGGTGTAGTTGAGGATGCCGCCTTCGGGGATGAAGCCGCCATGCACCGGGAAGAACGCGTTCTGGTAAGGCACTGCGGCGGTGGGGGCCGTGGTGGCGTTCTTCATGTACATGTACTGGGCCTCAAAGGTGGTCCACACCTTGTCGTTGAACTTGTGGGTGTAACTCGCGATGCACTCCTGCAGGTTGTTGTAACCGAAGTTGCCGTTGTTGAACGAGTTCATGCCGGCGTACCAGGAATCATGCTGGCCCGGGGCGATGTACTGCAACATGATGGAGCCGGTGGGCTGGCGGCCCACGTCGCTCTGCCAGGGAGCCAGGTCAACACCGCAGGCGATACCGGCCTGGAGGGTCCAGTTGTCGTTGAGCTTTGTGGTGGTCCAAAGGCCCCACAGGGTGTAGTCATCGAAACCGTACAGGATCGAGTGGCTGGCCATCAGGTTGTTGGGCGCGAGCTGCTGCTCGATGTCAGGCTCCGAGATGATGCGCCCGATGGTGATGTTCATGCCCTGCGCGATATTGGGAATGTACAGGTTGAAGTAAACCATGGGCAGGTCCAGGCCGGCGTATCGGTCGTGCTTAATGATCTGCTGGTCGAGGAAGCCGCGCGAGATCATGAAGCGATAGTCGAGACCATAGACCATGGCGATGCGGAAACCCCAGTCGATGTGGTCGGTCTGGAACTCATCGGCCATGCGTTCGATGTAAATCACGAACTGGTCCTGCTCGAGGCGGTTTGGGCGCTCGTCATAAACCACCGGGAAGTTCGCATTCGGGCCGCGCGATGTGTTGCGGGAAGTGCTGATGTTGCCGCCGACGGTTTCCCAGCCGTAGATCTGGATGCGGCTGTCATACCACCAACAGCCGTTCGGGCCGTCATACAGAGCCTGCATCAAGGGATAAGGGCTGTCGCGCAGGGCGCCTGGATCGCCGATAATGTTCGGGCCGCCGCCGAGCTGCCATTCAGCAGTCGGATAGGGCGGGCCGTCGAAAGGGGATGGATAGCCGCGGCGACTCGGCGCCGGATCACCAGGCTTCGGCGGGGTGAAGATGGGAGTGGCGCTCTGGGACGCGTACGCCTCGTTAAGGCGCTGCCAGAAGCCTTCGTCCGCTTTCTTGCCGCACGGGGGTGCCGCAGGTGCCGGGGTCTTGGCGTCCTTGGAAGTGTCCTTCTTCTTTGCCGCGACCGGCTTGGTAGCGTCGTCCGCCGCTTTCGCAGCGGGAGCTGACAGCCCCAGCAGGAGGGCAGCCGCGCAAGCGGCCATTAATTTCGATTTTGAGATCATTAGTGCGTGTTGTTTGTTGTTATCGGTTCGTTGCGTGTTGTGTGCTGCCGCATGCGGGATGTCATGCGGAGGGAGAGCGGCATAGTGACAAAGCAAATGCCTGTGACCAATTAAAAAGTACCAAACGTGTTAAAAAAAAGTTATCAGGACGGGGGTGCCTGCGACCGAACGGACGCAAGGGTGGGGGTGAAGGGAGCGGATTTTCACGAATTTTTTACGCATGTAGCGATGCGGCGCCGTGTTGATTATGGTGGTTGATGTCCTCCGAGAGAATTGGCTGTCACGGGCGAGCCGGAATCAGTTAATTATTCGTTAAGCATGTTGTGGGCCAACTTTGAGAGACGACATCAAAGGGAAAATCGCCAGTGGCTCGATTGTTCCCATGAACCGCCTAAAGGAGGCTGGAGAACATCACGCAGGACACCCGCCTCCCAATGCCTGGAAACAAAAAAGCCCTGTGAAGACAGGGCTTGGAGCATCATTGAAATTGGCTCCGATGGTAGGGTTCGAACCTACGACCTAGTGGTTAACAGCCACCCGCTCTACCGCTGAGCTAC
>CAINXC010000245.1 GCA_903854655.1 uncultured Verrucomicrobiota bacterium
ACCAGCCTTCACGCCAGGGGCGAAAACACCCTGATAAGTGACTTTGCGAACCACTGGTTTGACGACGCCATTAACGGCGTCCGTGAGGGTGAAGCTGCCGCTGAAGGTGCCGCTCGTGCCAACCGTGGAGAGCGTCACGTTGGGGCCGGGGGCCTTGGCGGTCGGCTGCGTGACGGTGGCAGCGCCATAGGTCTTGGCGATGGAAGCGGCGATGGCGGAAGCGAAGTCGCTGGCCTGTGCGGCAGCGCTGATGCCGCCACCGGCAAAAGTGACGTCCACACCCAGCTTGTTCGTGCCGGTTTCGGCCGCCCAGAGGATGTCGCCAGCCACCACACGCTGCTCGCTGCCAGCCACGGTGAGGATGTTGGTGTTGGTCACACCAAAATCAAAGGATGGGTAGGAGTAATCCGTGGCGCTAGCAGCGGCAGTCTTGTTCCAAGCCAGAGTGCCGGCCACACTGTTGTAGCCCGCAGGAAGGGTCTTGGCGGTAACGTTCAACCAGCCTTCGGCGGCGCCCTTGCCACCGTAGAGCAGGCCATAAACAGGCACCTGGCCGGCACCGCCGATGGTCGTGGCACCAGTGATCACCGAACCGTCAGCAAGCGTGGTGGCGAGGGTGACGCTGCCCGAGGCAGCGATGGTGGCCGTGCCGAAGCTCGCACCCTGAGGGGCGGTGGCACTGGGCGTGGTGGGGGTCTGCGTGTAGAAGTTGTGCAGGCCGGGCACGGTAGCAGCGAAGGTGGGGCTCTTCGCCCAGGCGGTGACCGTGAGCGCGCTGAGCTGGCCAAGAGTCAAGCTGCCAACAAGCTTGCCGCTTGCGGGGGTGAGCGTGACAGTGAGGCCGACGTTGCCAAACCTCCTGGTCACAACGGCGATGGTCGAGGTGGGGGAAGCTGTCGTGGTGTCCAACTGACCGGCAATTGGAACCAGAACACCAGCCACCTTGAGGGAGCCCGTGTAGCTGCCTGTGGAGGTAACGGTAAGGGTGGCCGTGCCGCCAAGCCCACCGGTGACGCTGTTCTGCTGAATGAGGCCGTTGAAGGTGTTTGCCACTGTGGTGGGAAGCGGGGTGACGGTGATGGTGAAGGTCACCGAGGCGGCGGCTCCGGCCAGATTGGTGGCGTTCAGAGTCACCGTCAGCGCCCTGCCGCCAGTACCGACAGTGGGACGACCGACGATGTTGTGGCCGCTGACAGAAAGACCGGCAGGAAGGCCCTTGGCGGTGAGGATGATGGGGCTGGTGTTGGCGGGAGTCGTGCCAACCGTCACTGGCAGGCTCACGGGCTGGCTCACTTCAAAGGTCTGGTTGGCTGGAGCCGTGATTACAGGCTTCGCCACGACCGTGACGTTCACCGAGGCGGATGCCGTCTTGCCATTGGAGGTGACGGTGCATGTGTAGGCGTTGCTGACTGCAGCGACTGCATTGGCGACAGACACAGTGGCCGTGTTTGCATTGGTCACAGTACCAACACCATTGCCGGTCAGGGTTGGGCTGGCGGCAGCCCAAGCGTAAGATGTGGCATGAGGGAGAGCAGGGCTGACGCTGGCAGTGAGGCTGAAGGAGGCGCCCTGTTTCACCGACTGGGAAGCAGGCGCATTGATGCTGACAACCTGAACTTCAGCAGGATCGGAGACGAGAGGCTTTGTCGTGCCGGGATTGGACACCTTGCAAGTGTAAGTGGCGCCGGTGGCAGCACTTGCAGTGAAGGTGTACGTGGCACCCGTGGCACCGGCGACTGGTGCCGTGCCCTTGTACCACTGGTACACGGGATCCGAGCCGGTCGCGGTCACGCTGACGGAGACCGATGCGCCAGCAGCCACGAGCTGGAAGGCGGCAGGCTGCGTGCCGATGGCGAGGGCGACGGGGGCGGCCGTGGTGAAGGTTTGATCAGCGGTGTACTGGACGATCCCGGTGGTGCCAGCCTGTGCCGCCACGCGGAAGTGATACTTCGTCGAGGCCTTGAGCGGAGTCACAAAAGCGCTGATGGCCTGAGTCCCGGTGATAGCCTGTGCGGGGGTCTTGATGGAGTAAACAATCGAGTGTGCGGTCGGCACGTCCACGCCGTACTCAAACCAGCCCTTGGTCTTCAACGTCGCCGAATCAGCCGCAGTTACGGAGCCATTCAGCGTGGCCACGTATGCGTTGATCGGGCTGCTTGGAGCCGATGCGGTTACCGAGGGGATCGGAGGAGGAGGGGTAATCACCACAGGAGCAGCCTGGGTGGAGGAAAGACCAGCAAGACTCAAGAGAGCCATGGCGGGTAAAAAGAGAGAACGGGATGACAGGTGCATGGTAGATCTGGACGACTGGTTTATTTCTGAATTTGGCGATTGAGAGGCAGCTTTGTGACAAAAACGGCTCACTTGGTCAATACATCGTTTTTACACTAGGAAGCAGTTTAACCCCGATTGCTATAGGGCATGTCACACCCATATCACCCAGATTCCTATGCTCACAATGTAGCGCCAGGCACTACCAGAATATCGAGCATAGAACCTCTTTCCCCAGTCTTTTCGGCCCCGCGTCAGGGCTCCATGCTGCGCGGCCACAAAACCGGTCAATACCTAAACACCCGGGTTTCACCCTTTTTGAGTAAGACTTTAATCCCGGGTCTTTCACCAGCATCCTGTCCCGTCAGCAAATCAACAACCTTCCCTGCACCGCCGATTTTAATTTCCACGGGCCCGTCCTGCGAACCATGAACGGCGAGGAAGGGACCGTTCGCATAGACGTTGCAGTCCGTGGAGGTAAACAAATGCACCCCAGCCTCCCTCGCTGCGAGACGCAGCAGTTCGCTGGTCAATGTGGGCACCCCGACGAAGATTGAAATTCCGTCATCGCGATGGTGCATTACGACGGCGGCCGAGCCGTCCTCATACGTTGCCAGCACCTCGGCCGGCTTCGCGTCAGCGACAGCAAACAGGGGCCGCAACGCCCGATCAAGACCAAACTTGGCCTGCAATCCAAGCTCCCGTCCTGCTTTGGTGGGCGTGGCCATGGCTTTGACATGCACGGGCACCAGGCTGAGGCCCGTCAGTTGCCGCATCGTTTCCGGCGACGAAACATGACCTGAATCAAAATACCCCGGCGCATAGCACCACATGCGGGCCGCCCCCTTGGTTGCCTTCAGCAACTTGTTTTGCTCATCCTGGGAAAGGTTCCAGGCGTCCGAAAGCACGTAGAGCTTCGATTGGAATCGCCGCGCCAGCAGATCGTCCATCAGGTACTGTCCATAAGGTGCACCCATGCGCCCCAGCGCGGCGCGCGCATGATACACGGAAGCCAGGGGAACAACATACCCACCGCCCGCAGCCACGAGGCGGAGGCTTTGCTCATCCGCCACGAGAGCCACTTCGGGATGGAAGGGCATTGGAGTCTTGAGCAGCGCCTCGTCCAGGGCCTTCAGATCCGCCATGCGCTGCCACATGCCGGCATCCTTGAACCAGCCGGTCTGGGTAAGATCCATCCACCAGGTGGCGAAATTGCGCATGGCTTCCTGCGCCACGTTGCGCGTGAGTTCGGCATTCGTGTCTTCAAGCGAGGTGACATGGTCCTTGGACCCGGGCGGTGCGCCGGTGGCGAGGTAGGTGTGGGTGTCGTCCTCGTTCAGCCACATCTTGCCTGCCAGCGCCACGCTTTCCGAGGCGGACATGGCCGGGGATCCGCCGCCAAGGCCGCGATCAAAGTATGAGATCGGCGCACACAGCACATCAATGTCAGGGCTGTCGAGCACCCGCCGCAGGGCAAGGTGGCCGGAGGTGGCCGGGCCGTTCGTCACTCCCGCCAGCTCAAATACATAGCCATAGAAGAACAGCACCAGCTTCTGGCCATGCGAGGCTTCACGAGCCACCTTGGCGAGCTGGCATACACAGTCAGCCATGGCTTCCTGCTGAAAGTCGCCCCAGTCAATGATTGCCTTCTCGGCGATCGGATCACGAAACACGCCCGCAGGCGCAGCATGGCGGGCCAGGGCGGTTGGAACGGAGGCTGTGTCGAGCGTCACTGAAGCATCCTTCCAGGCATGACGGAGAGCTTCATTGGTTGCATACCGCCCTTTCAACCAGGCCCGCCAGGCCATCAGATCGGCCCCTGCATAGCCATTGAGCAATGGCTTCCAAGCGCCCTCGTAAAACCATTCGCCGGTGTTCTGCCCAGCCGGATGGTAACCGGCGACGTGATCACCGAACGCTTGTTCCAGGTGCTTGATGAGCGCACCCAGCCGTTCCGAGGCATCGCGACGGTAAACGGGCGAAGCGGGCACCGCATGGTGGTCGCTGGTGCCGTTTTCCCATTGCATCACCTCATCAGGGTGTGCCGCCGCCCACCACTCCGGCGGGTCCATCGGGATGCGCGGGATGAGCAAAGCCTGCGGATTGGCCGCAAGCACCGTTTTGCAGGCGATGTCCACGCCCTGCCAGTCTTCCGCCTCGCCCGGGGCAGGCCAGGGCAGACCGATGGGAAAGGTCACGAAATTGACGCCTGCCTGAGCAGCCATCTTGATCTGAGCAGAAAAACCATCCGGGGGTCCCCCCACATGAACGAAGGGTTTGCCTGGGCGATGAAATTCGACTGACATGGAACGCGCCGGGCTGGCCTTCACCCACAGGCTGGCATGATAGCGGTGACCCTCGGTGATATGGAGGTTGGTCTGGTGATAAATGTGGAAGTCCGGCCATGCGCCGTCCGCAGGCGTGCGCAGGTTCACATGCAGACCCACCGTGCCCTGGTGCCCGACACCGGGTTCAACGCTGACCGTCCCCACCGTATTGGCCGGGCCGACGGGCCAGAAAGTCCAGTCGCGCTTGAAGCTGCCTTCTCCTCCTTCAAAGTCACACAAGGGGATAAGGTCCTCCTTCTGCCCGACCTCCGTGACCTGGATTTCGTCAATAAACACATCCCCGGCGCTGGGGCCGAAACGCAAATGCATGGTGCCGTTCGTGGCGCCGCCGGTGGCGGTGAAGTCGAATTCGAGATGCTGCCACTCCAGCCCTATCGGCAGGGCGGAGGCTCCCGGTCCGCCATAGAAGATCCGGGCTCGCACAGGCTCGCCATTCACCGTCAAACGGGGCGCGCCCTTGGCGGCATCCACACGGACGGTGAGGGCCGAGGCAGGCCAGGATGGCAGAGCGAGCAGAAGGGCGAGGGCAAGCTTGGAAGTCATCGCCGTGAGCAAAGGGGTGGTTTGAGGGGCTCGCAACGGGGAGTTGCGGCAAATTTGGCGCAGCCTTCGGCGGAACCCCTCCCCCGGAGAACGCCTTAATTCTTGTTGCGCCCAGCCCCGCCCCCAGCCGACAGTTTGGGCACCCATGTCTTCGCCCACCTCGCCCCTGCCACAAGACGACGTCGCCGCCATTGACCAGCTGCGCGATGTGTATGCCCAGCTCACCAAGGAACTCAGCAAAATCATTGTTGGCCAGAACGATGTGATCGAGCAGCTCTGCATCTGCCTCTTCGCCCGTGGTCACGCGCTGCTGATGGGGGTGCCTGGCCTTGCCAAGACATTGCTGGTCAGCCGTCTGGCCGAGACCATGAGCCTGAGCTTCAGCCGCATCCAGTTCACGCCCGACCTGATGCC
>CAINXC010000246.1 GCA_903854655.1 uncultured Verrucomicrobiota bacterium
CGAGGTCTTCAATCTGTTGGGGAGTCAGGTCCAGTGAGATCACACAAGCTAAACGCACAGCTTAATCTGAATATTTAACTGAACTCTTTCATTTTGAAAGTTTGTGATGCGCGCGAGTATAGCAGGCTCATGAAACTGCTTTCCCTCCTCGTTTTCGTTGCTCTCTCCACGGTGGTTCGCGCCCAGGACACGTCCTTGCATGACTGGCTCGTCGAAGGCGAGGGCTCGAAGGTCGCCGCCAGCGGCTACACCTTCACCGACGGCCTGTGCGTGGACAAGGCGGGCAACCTTTACTTCACCGATGTGAAGGCCGGGCCGGGGATCTACAAGATTGATGCGGCGGACGGCAAGGTGAGCCTGTTCATCGACGGCCTGCCTGGCATCAGCGGCCTGCAAATCGGCCCCGACGGCAAGTTCTACGCCTGCCACAACAAGGAGCAGCGCGTGATCCGTTTCGGCAACGACGGCAAGCCTGAGGTGCTGCTCACCGGCATCAAGTGCAACGACCTCGCCGTCACCGAGGCCGGTTTCGTTTACATCACGGAAACGCCCACCAAGAGCATCCACCTCATCACGCCCGACAAGCAGCACCGCGTGGTGGACCAGGGCAACGTGAGCAAGCCCAACGGCATCAGCATTTCGCCCGACAGCCGCACCCTGGCGGTGAGCGACATGGGCGGCAAGAACGTGTGGACCTGGACCATCGAGGCCGATGGCAGCCTCACCGGCGGCGCGCCCTACATGACCATGGCGACGCCTCTGCTGGCCGACCAGACGGGCGGCGCCAAGCCCGGCGAGCGCCCCGCCAACCTGCCCGCCTACAAGGCTGAATCAGGCGGCGACGGCATGACCACCGACACCAACGGCCGCTACTACGTGACCACCTATCTCGGGGTGCAGGTCTTTGACCAGACCGGTCGCCTCTCCGGCATCCTCGACAAGCCCACGCCCGATTCCAAGGTGGTGAGCGTGGAGTTCGGCGGCAAGGATCACGACGTGCTGTTCATCGCCGCCGGGGACAAAATCATGTCGCGCAAGATGAAGGCGAAGGGCTTCTTCGGAAACTCGCCTGGCAAGCTTTGACCGCGAGGAGATGATAAGGCGACCCCGCTCGCCGCGTTTTGTTCGTCATGCTGACCCGCCGCCACGTTCTTCGATCCACCGCCTGTGGCTTTGGCTCCCTGGCCCTCAACGCGCTTGCTTCGCGCGAGGCGCTGGCGGCCTCCAATCCACTGGCGGCACGCGCCTCCCTGCACAACGCGAAGGCGAAGCGGGTCATCTTCCTGTTCATGTCCGGCGGGGTGAGCCACGTCGATTCCTTTGATCACAAGCCGCTGCTGGACCGGCGCAACGGTGAAATGCTCGACTTTGCGGACGCCCGCACCATCGCCAAAACGGGCATGGGCGCGCCGCAGCGAGTGATGAAATCGCTGTGGGAGTTCAAGCAGCGGGGCGAAAGCGGGCGCTGGGCCTCGGAGCTGTTTCCCCACATGGCCAGCATGGTGGATGACCTGTGCTTCATCAATTCGATGCACACCGAAGGCATCGCCCATGGGCCGGCCACCCTGTTTTTGCACACCGGCTCGACTTCGTCCATTCGTCCCAGCATGGGCTCATGGGTCAGCTACGGTCTGGGTTCGGAGAGCGACAACCTGCCTGCCTTCGTCACCATCAGCCCCGCCCTGGGCAATGGCGGGCCGCGCAACTACGGCACCGCCTTCCTTCCCGCCCTGTATCAAGGCACCGCTCTGGGCAGGGCCGGCCGGCCCGCCAGCGAGGCGACCATCCGCAACCTGGCCAACGACATGCTCTCGGCCCCGCAGCAGAAGCGGCAGTTTGAATTCCTCCAGGGCATCAACGCCGAGCAGCATGCGCGGGTGGGCGTGGATTCCGAATACGACGCCGTGCTCAACAGCTACGAGCTGGCCTGGCGCCTGCAGCACAACGCGCCGCAGGCTCTGGATTTGAGCCAGGAATCCGAGGCGACGCTGAAGATGTACGGCATCGGCGAAAAAAAGACCGAGAACTTCGGCCGAAGCTGCCTGATGGCCCGCCGCCTCGCCGAGCAGGGAGTACGCTATATCCAGGTGAACTACTCCGACAACACGAACAACCCCGCCTGGGACCAGCATTCCAACATGCCCAAGCACGCCGAGCACGCTGCGGCGGTGGACCAGCCGGTGTGGGCGCTGGTGCAGGACCTGAAGCAGCGAGGCCTGCTGGAGGACACGATTGTGTGGTGGGGAGGGGAGTTCGGCCGCACGCCGTACTCTGAAAAGAACGGCACAGGCCGTGATCACAACCCCAACGGCTTCACCGTCTGGCTCGCCGGCGGCGGTTTCAAGCCCGGCATCGCCCATGGCGAGACCGATGAGTTCGGCCACATCGCGGTGAAGGACAAGGTGCACATGCACGATCTGCACGCCACGATTCTCCACCAACTGGGCCTGGACCACGAGAAGCTCACTTTCCGCTATGCTGGCCGCGATTTCCGCCTGACGGACGT
This sequence comes from uncultured Verrucomicrobiota bacterium, assembly GCA_903854655.1. Lineage (GTDB taxonomy): Bacteria > Verrucomicrobiota > Verrucomicrobiia > Verrucomicrobiales > Verrucomicrobiaceae > CAINXC01. The sequence continues at coordinate 2,507 of CAINXC010000246.1, forward strand.
GCATGGCAACGTGGTGCGCCAGGTGATCTCGTAGGCGGGGCTGTCTTCCAAGGAAATAGGTCCTATAGGACCCATAGGACCTGTCTGGGCGCTCTGCCGTGCCTTGCGCGCCGCCCAACCAACAAAAAGCCGCCTCCGACCACAAGGACCGGAGGCGGCTGATTTCAATTCAGAGACCGACCAATATTACTTGGTCTTCTTCTTTTCGCCGCCCGTAGGCTTGGCTGGCGTGTGCGCAGGAGCGGTTGCCGGAGCTGCGGCAGGTGCCTCGGTGCTGGCGGAGGCGCCCTTGGCCTTCTTGTCTTCGTAGATCTTCTTCGCGTCGGCCTTTTCCTTCTCGGAGAGCTTGGCGGTGATCTCATCGCGGAATTTCACCGCCTTGGGATCGCTGTTCGAAGCGTCAACGGCGAGCGAGGCATAGACCCAGGCGCGTTCCTTGTTCGGGGTGAGGCCTTCGCCACCGCGATAGTAGAGGCTGGCAAGGCTGACCATCGCCTGGGCGAGGCCCTGCGAGGCGGCGTCTTCGTACTGGGTGAGGGCGCCCTGCGCGCTCTTCGGCACGCCGACTCCACCTTCCAGCATCGCACCATAGACCAGCTTGGCGGCAGGCAGACCACCTTCGGCGGCGCGCTGATACCAGCCGGCGGCGGCGACCACGTCCTGAGCGACACCGGTGCCGTTCTGGTAGTAGGAACCGAGCTTGTACTGGGCCACGGGGATCGCGGCCTGGGCGGCCTTCTGGACGAGGGCGAAAGCCTTCGTGGGATCCTTGTCAACGACAGCGCCGTTTTCATAGAACAGGCCCACGTTGTAGATGGCCTGGGGAATGTTGTTCTGAGCTGCAAGACGGTAGAAGTTCAGGGCGCCGGCCGGATTGGGGGCGATCAGCACGTCTTCGTTCTTCAGGTCGGGCTTCTTGTCAGCACCGGCGGCCTTGGCCTTGGCCAGGCCCTTTTCGTTGAGCAGGCCGTTCTGGGTGGCGTTGCCCATCCAGAGCTGAGCCACGCCGTCATTGCCGCGGGCGGCAGTGGCGTAGTGTTCGGCAGCCTTGTCAATGTCCTTGGTCTGGCCACCGAGACCCTGTTCATACACCACGGCGAGCTGGCGCTCGGCGGGGGCGCTGCCCTTGGCGGCGGCTTCGGTGAGGATCTTCATGGCGCGGGCCGGATCGGTCTTCACCTGCTGGTCACCGATGAGAAGGCGCTGGGCCAGTTCGCTCATGGCGGGGGCGTGACCCTGCTTCACGGCGAGTTCCAGGAGTTCAAGGGACTTGGCGGCGTCCACCTTGAGGAGTTCCTTGGGGGTGCCTTCTCCGGTGTTTTCCTTGATGCCCACGGCATGGATCTGGCTCAGGTTGAAGGTGGCTTCACCATCGCCTGCGGCGCTGCCCTTTTCGAACAGTTTCATGCCCTTCTCCACGTCGTGCTCCAGCTTGGCGGCGGGAAGACCTGTGATTGTGAGCTGGGCCAGCACGCGGCGTGCGCCGGCGTTGTTGGCCTGTTCAGCCGCCTCGATGTAGTGCAGACCCTTGGTCACCTTGTCGGTGTCCTGGGGGAAGTTTTGGATCAGCAGGGCGCCGAGTTCCGCTTCAGCGGGGACCTGGCCCTTGTCGGCGGCCTTGGTGTACCAGTCCAGCAACTGACCGGCATTGGCGCCGCTCAGGATGCCGATGCGCGACCAGAGGGCCATGGCATAAAGAGCGTCTGGATCCTGCTTGTCGGCCAGGGCCGCAACAGCCTTGATGGCTTCCGTTGAAGCTTGGTTGATGTCCGTCTTGCCGTCGGAGGCCTTGAGGCGGGCGGCTTCCAGGGTTTCCAGGGTCGACTTGACGTCCGGGCTTTTGATATCGTCGGTGTTAATGCCCGCTACGGTGACGAGAGCGGCCAATTGGAGTTTGAGGGCGATGAGCAACATATAATTTGTCTGATGAGGTCGTCTTGGACACGCCAAAACGTGGAACGCTCATTTTTTGCGAAGTTGCTGGCATAAAGCAAGCTTTTCATGGCAAATACAGCGGCTGACTGAACGATTTTTTGAAAACTCCAATAACATCGGTTACAAAGCGCGTCTGATGTCACTGACCACGGCCCAGGCCACACGGATGCTCGCGGGGGCTCATTTTGCGACGGTGCTGCACACCCTGCGGACGCATTTGCGTGAGAAGCGCCTGCTGTTCGTGACCGTTGGCGCGTTTCTTTTGGTTTACGTGGTCACGGCCTATCAATTGATGTCGCGCGGGCTGGAATTTGTGAACCAGGTGCCGCTGCTCGGGCCGCTGCTCATGGAGCGGCTGATCTATGTGTTGTTCTTTTTTTTCTTCGCCATGCTCGTGGTGTCGAACGCGACGATCACCGGCATGGGCCTGTTCAAGCGCAAGGAAACCGGCTGGCTGCTGAGCCTGCCGCTGCCATACCGGAGCCTGGTGCTGTGGAAAACACTGGAAGGCATGGTGCTGGCGAGCTGGGGCCTGCTGCTGCTCAGCGCTCCGGTCCTCCTGGCCATCGGCCACGTGTATGCCTCGCCCGTGAGCTTCTACCTGGCCACGCTGCCCGCCATGCTCTGCCTGGTCGCCGTCGCCTCCAATCTCAGCGCCTGGCTGCTGCTGGCGATCGTCCGCTGGCTGAGGCGCGAGTGGCTTGGGCCGCTCGGGGGGATGTGTCTTATCGGCTTGTTAATCGCCGCCCTCGGCGTGCTGCCGTCGCGCACGAGCCTGGCCCAGCCTGCGGACACCGCCGCGAACGTGGGCGAGATCCTCGCGCACACCGATGCCTTCACCCATCCGCTGCTGCCCAGCAGCTGGGTGGCCGAGACGGTGCTGGCCGCCGGGCGCGGCATGCCCGGCCAGGCCTGCTTCTTCAACCTGACCCTGCTCAGCTACGCGCTGTTCTCCCTTCTGCTCACCATCCACTTTGCCGGGCACATGTTCTATCCGGCCTGGACCCGGTCGCAGCAGCCCGGCCTGCTCCGCCCAGCCGTCGATCCCGCCGCCGGTGCCGCCGGCCCCTCCTGGTGGCGCTTCCTGCCTGCGGACCGCGTGGCCCGCGCCCTGATCCTCAAGGACGTGCGCACCTTTCTGCGCGAGCCCACTCAGTGGGGGCAGACGGCGCTGGTGTTCGGCCTGCTGTTTCTCTATACCTCCAACCTGCGCCGCATCGTTCTCGACCACCAGGACCCGTTTTGGAACATGGTCACCGGCTACCTCAATCTGCTGGTCTGCAGCCTTTCCCTTTCCACACTGACCACCCGCTTCATCTTCCCCCAGGTCAGCATCGAAGGCCAGCGCCTCTGGCTCCTCGGCCTTTCGCCGGTCCGTCTCACCCGGCTGCTTTCGACCAAGCTGCACCTCACCGTCGCCGTCACCGGAACCCTGACGGCAACGCTCACTCTCATCTCCTGCCTCATGCTTGCGATGTCCTGGGAGCGCACCGCTTTTTTTGTCACCTGCATTGTGCTGCTCAGCATCGGGCTGAATTCCATGGCGCTGGGCCTGGGTGCGCTTTTTCCAGATTTTCAGGAATCCAATCCCGGCAAGATTGTCTCCGGTTTTGGTGGCACTTTGTGCCTGATCCTGAGCTTTGCCTACATCGTCGCCAGCGTTGCCCTCGCGCTCATTCCGGGCTTGAAGGAACTGCGTTTGGCGGGTACTGATGTCGCCCCGGCCCTGAGGCTGCGGCTGGAGCTCGGGAGCTGCGCGGGCATCCTCGGTCTGACTGCTTTTTTTGGCGGCCTGCCGTACGCCCTGGCACAGAAAAGAATAATAACCCTGGATTATTTTGGAAAACTGTAATATTTAGTGAACTTAATAAAATAAGTTCACCATGTCCAAAAAATCCTCCCTCTCCGCCGTCGCCCTCCCCGATGAAGACCAGGATACACTGGTCTTTGAAGATGCTGATGACTTCCCCTCCCGGCAGCCGGCGGCTCCAATGGAGGACTTTGACAAGGCGCAGGCCGAGCTCAACCAGTTGCGCCAGCGCCAGGAGGAGATCCAGCGCCATCAGCAGCACCTGGAGGAGATCCGCAAGAAGCAGGAGGCCTTTGCCAATGGCAAGCGCGAGATCATGGAGAAGCTCAACCGCAGCGTCCTGACCATCGAGCGCGATCTCTACAACACGCAGAAGCTCATCGAGGAGTTCACCTCCACCCACGCCTCCTTTGCCGGCCACCTCGATGTGCTGCGCAACCTGCAGCCTGAAAAGTGGCCCCGCGCCCAGGTCGATGAGCATCTCAATCATGCGCTCGACGCCATCGCCGACGCCAAGGATGATTTCGCCAAGTCCACCCGCCGCCTCGCCTCTCTACGGCCCGAGATCAGCGGCGGCACCGACGGGCATCAAGCTGGTGCGGGCCCCGTGGCGGACGAGGATTTCCTGGCGCTGGTGAAGCGCGGTTTCGCCCTTTCGCTTCCGCTCATCGCCGCCGGCCTCATCGGCCTGGTGCTTGCCAAGATCATGTTCTAACCCCCAGCTCTTTCCCGCCATGGCTTCGAACAAACGTTGCAAAGGATCGCGTCCCCGCACCGCGCAGGACCTCGCCCACAGCCCGGACATCGAGCATATTCCCGCTGCTCGCAAGGCCCGTCCCGCGCGTGCTCCCATCGTCCCGATTGCCGACGAGGCCGAGGCCGTGCGCCGCCGTATCGAGCACCTGGAGTGCGTGATCACCACCGCCCCTGCGGAGCACCTCGCCCGCCGCATCGCCATGCGCGACATCGTCCCCCCTTCGGATGAGCATGTCAGCCGCAACAGGCAGCCCAAGTCGCGCCGCCGCCCCATGCAGGCCGTGGCCGAGGCGCGCCACCGCTCCTTCGGCCTGCTGGTGCAAAACCTTGTGCTTGCGCTTGCCATTGCGGGTCTCGCCGGCTGGCTCAACCAACGTTTCCATTTCCTGCCGCAATAGGCTGCCGCAGCCCGGGACATTGGGTTTCGCAGCACTCAAAACGCTGCAGGGTCAGTTGGGGGCAAACCTGAGTCAGCAGGGAACGACCGCGACCATGCCACCACCTCCCGATCCCGGCGACCACCAGCGTGAACGGGGCTTTCATAGATTGTGTTTACAAAGGGGTGATGACCGGCCAGACTGGCTTTATTGGGGAAATCCCTCCGTCTCAGTCCACCAACCCCACCTGGCACATGAAATGGATTACGCTGTTCCTTGGCTTGCTCCTTTGCGGGGCGCTCGCTCCCGCAGACGATGCGCTCGGCTCCAACCCGGGTCGTGGAATCTTGGATCCGGCGGGGGTTCCCTTGGCGGATGCGGATCAGGGCGCCGCCGCCCAACCTAACATACGAGGGACTCATTCGGGCTCCTTCATCTATGGCAGGGCCTATGGACAGCTTGCCGGCAAAAGTGTGGAGTTCACCGTCACGATCAAACAGGAGCCTGGATCGGAGGATTTCACCGGGGTCGTCCAGGAACCCTATTCGGGATTCGGAGTGGCGCACGATGGCAAGCTCTGGGCCGACATTCGCGGCACCTGCCGCGTCGAAAAGGGTGTGATCAAGATCAAGTACGAGAAGACCTACCGGTATTTTGAACAGCCGGCGGTCACCTACTCTGGCACTCTTGATCCCGGCACCGGAACTGTGGCGGGCAAGTGGCTGTTCCTGGATGAACCGGACAACAACGGAACTTTTGAACTCACCGGCGTAAGGCTCAAATGAATCCGCTCCGGCTCCTGCCTTGCTTGGGAATGGCGCTTATGCTTTGCAATGTCGCGCCGGCTCAAACGCCGCAGGCACGTGTTGTGGTCAGCGGTTTTGAACCTTTTGGCGGGCGGACCCTGAACGCCTCGTGGGTGCTTGCGGGGGAGATCAAGAAGCAGAATCCCGGCGTCAAGCTCGTGCAGGTGCCGGTCGTCTGGGGGGCACCGCTGAAGGCCATTCGCAGCGTCAAGCCTGCTCCGGAAGTGTGGATCGCTTTCGGCGAGGGGACCCGCGAATTTCAAATCGAGCTGCTCGGGCATAACAAGCGTGGGCAGCATCCGGACAACAACGGCGCCCAGCCTGCCGCACCCGATATTGTCGCCGATGCGCCCGCCGTGCTCGAAAATGGCATCAGCGCCGATGCCCTCGCCAGCGCCCTCACCAGCAAGGGCTTTCCCACCCTCGTGTCGCGGAACGCCGGGTCCTATCTCTGCGAGGAGATGCTGTACTCTCTCCTGTATGCGAAACAGCAGAGCGCCGGAATCATGAAGGTCGTGATGTTCGTGCACGTGCCCACCCTTGAGTCTGAAATTGGACGCGCGGGGGGGCAAAAGGTTGATCCCGCGTACCTGGCTGGGTTCGGGAGGCAGCTCTTTGTCGAGCTGGCGAAGCTGGGCTTGACCGGCGGTTAGTTGCGCGAGATCACTTGTTCGGCGCGTCGTCTCATCATGAGCTACCTCGAATTCAAGACCAGCATTCAGCGGCATCTGGAAAAGCATTCCAGCGGAGCGACCTGGCATGAGCTGCGAGCCGCCCTCAAGCTGCCTTACGAGCGACCGTGCCCGGAGTGGACTCGTCGGCTGGAAAAAGAGATCGGGCTTGTCCGGCAAAAAGGAGGTGGCCGGAGTCTTTGCTGGACGCTTCACTCAGGTGCGACAAAGGAGAGCTGAAACCCGGCCTTCAATGCTTGGCTTCAAGGTCGGCAAGGGCCACGCTGAAGACTTCGACCGTCTCCTTTTGCCGCGCTGCAATCACATGCAAGCGACCGTCGAAAACCACGGAGTGGGGATAGCTGTACTCCCCGCCCTTGGAGCCGCCGTCGAACCTGCGCTTGTAACGCTGGTCGCCGATCACAAAGTGCTGGTCAAACGTGACGCCATCGCGCGAGACGGAGACCACCAGGGGAACTCGGTCCACCCGCAGCGGGTTCCCCACACTGTAGTACCGTCCGTCGGGCAGGCGCCCAAAGTGAAATTTGGCGTCGGTGTTGCTGAAGGCGGTTTCGCGCGGCCGGTCCCAGGTCGCGCCGTTGTCCGTGCTGCGGCTCTCCCACAGGTTGAAGCTTGGCGGCGGCCAGCTCTTGCCACTGGAGCGCAGCATCATGTGCAGCACGCCATCGTCGGTCTGGTAAAACGCACCCTCGCACAGGTTGGACAGGTGGCTGCGCTCGGCAACGTCCCAGAAGGTGGAGGGATTGTCCTGAAACGGCTCCATGGAAGCGGGATAGATTCCGGACATCTTCCAACCCTTCAGGCCGGCGGGATCATCGGTGTAGGGAAAGGCGGTGTTGCCCGCGATGATAAGCCGCCCGGAGGCGGTGCGCTGCGGCCCGTGGTTCGGGCACACCGGGACATGGAGATCCTGCACGGCGCTCCAGTTCCTGCCGTCCTTGCTGGTCCGCGCCAGCAGCCGGGTGGATTTGTGATCCGTGGAGTAGTCCCCGGCATAGGCCACCAAGGTGTCGCCATTGACATTAAATCCGGCGGCGGTGAGGACGCGAAGGGTGCCGTCGGGCTCAATGTCCGGCTGAAACAGAATGCGCGGGCGAATCCAGCCCTTTTCATTGCGGTAGGCGTACATCACGCGCTGGCCGGGGCTGTCCTCATCGCGTTCGGAGCTGGACCAGATGGCAAACAGTTGACCGCCAAAAGCGGTGATCGACTGGTGGTGCGAGTACTTCCAGTCGCGCTCACCGGGTGCAAACAGCGTGGTCACCTCAACAGCAGGATGCCTGGCGCCGACAAATGAATCCGGCTTGCCATCCTTCCACACGGCGCCGTCCGTGACCGGCGATACCTGCGGCTCGGCGGCGGATGAGTTGAGAAAGAAGCAGGCTGCGGCAAGGCAGAGGGAATGGCGTTTCATGGAGCAGGTCTTTCTTGATACACCGTGTTCTTAGCGGTTGGAGTAACTGGTGCCCTGGGTCAGCCAGGCGAGGTTGAACTCATAGTAGTTCCGGCTCGAAATCAGGTGGATGCGCTCGTCGGCGTCCTGCGCCATGGCGAGGTAGCCGCTGGGCTCGGCATGGGCGGCATTGATCTTCTGCAGGCCGCCGTCCGTGCCGGCCAGGGTGGCGGGAGGATTCTCCGGCAGCACCAGGCGCTTCACGGGCCAGGTCCTGCCGTCATCCCAGGAAATGGCTGCATACAGCCCGTAGCCCCTGAATTCGCCGCCCTTGCCGTCAGACACCATGAGGCCGTCGCGCTCGGCTTCTGTTCTCACCATCGACTTGAGGGATTTGACCGTGTTCAGGCCCACCTTGCCAATCTCCTCGGCCTTTTCCCGCAGCAGGCGGTCGGTGAAGGAGCAGAGCAGGAGCACTCCTCCCTTGAGCCGCTTCAGGGTCATGCGCTGCCCGCTGGTGATGGCGGGGAACTCGCTGATGCTGTAGCTCCACGTATGGCCGCCGTCGGTGGAAAGGCTCATCGGCAGCTTGTTGTGATACGCGTGAAGCCGCGTGGAATTGTCCACACGCCCAAAGGCCAGCAGGCTGCCGTTGCTCAGCTCCACCATCCCGGTGTGGATGCCTGCAATCGCCCTGCCGGTCGCCCCCGGTGTATCATGATCCTTGCCGCTGTCGTCGGAGAGCCGGGTCCAATGGTTGCCGTGATCCCTGCTTTCCATGACAATGCTCGCCTCGTTGGCGCCATCGAGGGTTCCCAGCAGCCTGCCGTCGCGGGTCTTGATGTTGGATTCGTTGGGCTGCGCCGCCGGGCGGTCCTCGGCGTAGGGGCGGAATTGCGTCCAGGTGCGCCCGTTGTCGGTCGATGTCCTGACAAAAGAGCCTCTCCAGGTGGCGGTGAGGTTGAAGTGATAGAGGGTATCACCATCCACCAGCAACGCAGGCGCATGGTCGTTGCCGTCGGCGGTGTCAAAGAAAGGTTCCGCCGGAGCCCAGTCCCTGGAGCCCGCCTTCAGGCGGCTGCTTGCCACGGCCAGTTCGCAGCCGCCTTCCAGCACGGTGCTGTACCAGATCGCGAGGAGATCGCCGCCGGGCAGGCAGGCCAGGGCCGCATCATGGTTGTGGGCCGAGTAAAGCGGACCCATGGATTGCGGCGCGATCTTCACCCGCTCGATGGGACCGGCGAACAGCGGTGCCTTTCGGTCATAGGATGGATCAAGGTGTGGGACGGCCTCCTTTGGAGCGGCAAACACTGGCAGCGGCAGCGTCTTCTCGATCTCTCCCCGATCCTCTCCCGCCGCCACCCGGAATCCTGTGTTCAACGTCCGCATTCCCGGCAGCATCGAGGAGCGGTTGGCGGACCTCAGCAGCCGTCCCCAAGTGGAAAACGATCCGCCGCGAACCACTCGTGAATTGCCTGCGCGGCCCAGGGGGTCCTTGGTTTCGCCGGCGTTGTAAGGCGCATACCAGTCCAGGCACCACTCCTGCGCGTTGCCGTGCATGTCGTAGAGCCCCCACGCATTGGGTTTCTTCTGCCCCACCAGATGCGTCCGACCGCCGGCATTCCCGTCAAACCACGCGTATTCACCGAGAAAAATCCGTTCGTCACCGAATGAATACGTCGTCGTCGTCCCGGCCCGGCACGCATATTCCCACTCGGCCTCGGTCGGCAGCCGATAGATCCGACCGGCTGCCCG
>CAINXC010000247.1 GCA_903854655.1 uncultured Verrucomicrobiota bacterium
CGATCACGACCTTGTTTTCCATGACCAGGTACTGCACGCCCTTCTCATAGAGACAGTAGGCGCGCAGAAGCTGCGTGATGTTGTGAATGCGCTGGCCCTGGTGGTCCAGGCGCTCCTGCACCTCCAGCTTCTTCTGGTTCTTTGCGTCCACGCTCAGGGACTGGTCCACGTCGATGTCGGCAAAGGCGGTGGCGAGGTCCGGCAGCACGAAGGCATCCGGATCATCGGGGTTCAGGAAGTTGGGTCCCTTTTCGGTGAGGTCGGCCTCGTGCGACTTCTCATCGACTGCGTAATACATCTCCTCCTTGAGCTTGAAGAGCTCGACCTTTTGATCATTGAGCGCGTAGCTGAGCTCGGCCTTTTCCTTGAGCTTGCGCAGTTCCGGGTCCTCCATGCAGCGCATGAGCATGCGGTTTTTGGGCTGGCCCAGGGAGGTCTGGTAAAGCGTGCGGCCGGCGGCCTCGGTCTCGCCCTTTTCAAACAGGGCCTTGGCGTCGGAAACGAGCTTGGCGCACAGCGTGTTCTGGCGGCGCACGAGCTGCTCCACCAGCGGCTTGTAGCGGTCGAACTGGTGGGTGCTCACGGTCACCGGACCGCTGATGATCAGGGGCGTGCGGGCCTCGTCGATGAGCACGGAGTCCACTTCATCCACCACCGCGAAGTAGTGGCCGCGCTGCACCTGCTGGTCGCGGCTGCTGGCCATGCCGTTGTCGCGCAGGTAGTCGAAGCCGAACTCGCTGTTGGTGCCGTATGTGATGTCGCACTCGTACTGCTCGCGGCGGAAGTGCGGCGGCTGGTCGTTCTGAATGCAGCCCACGGTGAGGCCCATGAACTTGTACAGGTGGCCCATCCAGTCGGAGTCACGGCGGGCGAGGTAGTCGTTCACCGTGATGAGGTGGACGCCGCGGCCGGTGAGGGCGTTGAGCGCCACGGGCAGGGTGGCCACCAGCGTCTTGCCTTCGCCCGTGGCCATTTCCGCGATCATGCCGCGATGCAGGGCGATGCCGCCCACAAGCTGCACGTCAAAGTGAACCATGTTCCACGTCAGCGGCTGGTCGGTCACCTGAACTTCGCGGCCGCACAGGCGGCGGGCGGAGTTCTTCACCACGGCGTACACTTCCGGCAGGATCTTGTCGAGCATCGCCCGCTCGATGGCGATGAACTTCGGCTTCAATTCCAGCCACTGGTCGTGAGCCTTGTGGATGAGCGCCCGCTTGTCATCTGCGGACATGCCGCCGGAGATGGCGGCGGTCAGCTCCTTGCCGCTGACTTCGGGGAAGTGGACGGTGAGGCGGTCAAAGTAGCCGGCGATGTCTTCGAGGCTGGCGTTGAGCGCCTCGTCTTCGGCGATGCGCAAATTGACGCCGCTGAGGAACTGCGGGGTGTGGAAGGCCTTGAACTGGTCCTTCCACTTCGCCGTGCGCTCGCGCAGGGCCTCCTCCGGCTCTGTCTGGAGCTGGGCTTCGATGGCATTGATTTCGGCCACGACAGGCGTCAGGCGCTTGATGGTGCGCTGATTTTTCGAGCCGATGAGTTTTCTGAGAATCCAAGTGAACATGACGAAGGGAAGGGAAGGGGGTCTCCACGGTACGCGTGTGGAGTGCCGAAAGATGGGGCGGCTAACTTGGCTTAAATAAAGAGAGAGCGCAAGCGGGGCGGCATTTCGTTTGAATCAATGGGGCGAATCACCCCGAAAACGGCTCATTTTGACTCAAAACGCAGCCATTCCAGGTTCATGAGGCCGCCTTTGCCGGGATTTTTGAAGACAACGAACAGGTCCGCCCGGTCGTCGGTGCAGACTTTGCTGAAAGCGCTTCTGTGGTCCTCGAACTTGCTCCAGCCGCCGGTGGGCTTCACTTCGTCCTCGGCCAGCAGAGGGCCGTCGGGGCTGCTGGCACGCAGCTCGATCTTGCCGCCCACGCCGCCGGAGGCCACGTGCCAGCTCACGGCGCCGATGTCGGTGAGGTTGATCCTGGCCAGCTTGAGGTAGTGCTTGTCGGCAATGGCACCGACGACCTTGCCCAGGACCTGCGGGCCGTGAATTTCATCGGCCTGCACGGCCTGGATCTTGCGGCTGCGCAGAGTCACCGAGGCGTGGCCGGTGAGGGGGCTGGCGGGCGCCTTGCCGTTGTCGGTGAAGGTGGCGTCCAGCACGTAGCCCTTGCCGTCCTTGCCCTTGGGCGGGGTGAGGGAGCCGGCCAGCCCGCGTGCGAAGCTGGTGGTGGTTTCCCCGCGCTTCAGGCTGAACACCCAGTGCACCATCTGGTGAATCTCATCCGCCGTATGGGTGGCGTGCGGCAGCATGGGAATGGGCCCCCAGACGCCCACGGAGCCTTTCATGACCCGCTGCGAGCTGGCCTCCAGCGCGGCGGGATCGTTGCGGTACTTGTCCGCCACGTCCAGGTAGGCGGGGCCCACCAGCTTCTGCTCCACCTGGTGGCAGTTGAAGCAGTCGCTCGCCTTCATCATCGCCAGCGCGGGCTCGACCGCCCCGCCGTCATCGAGCGTGCCGGTGACCAGCACCTTGAAGCCCATCATGTCCGGGGTTTTGGCCGAGTCGCCGTCTTCGGCATCCGTCACATGCACGCGGTAGGCGACGGGCTTGCCGGGGGTGAAGAAGTCGCCGTTGCGCGGCTCTTCGAGCACGACCAGGGGCGGATCATTGCCCACCACCACGGTGCGCGTGGTGGCGCTCACGGCCTGGTGCGGATCAGTCACGCGCAGCTCGATGCGGGTGTCGCCCGGTTCGCTCAGGGTCACCCTGGCGTTGGCTTCGGTGGACAAGACCTTGCCTCCGGGCAGCAGCCGCCACTCGTACGTCAGCGCCTCGCCTTCGGGATCGAAGGTGCCTTCGCTCGACAAGGTCACTGTCAGGGGTGCCTTGCCGGCCATGGGCTTGACTTCCGCTTTGACGATGGGCGCAAGGTTGCCCCACTGGTAGGAGAGGCGGATCAACTGCGAGTCCTTGTTCGCTCCCCAGGTCTCGCCGTAGTCGAGGATGTAGAGGCGGCCCTCGCGGTCGAATTTCGCCATGGTGGGGCGCTGGATCTTCACCGGCGTATGGAAGGGCTCGATTTTGACGAGGTGCTCATCCTTGTCCAGCCGCGCCCACTTGATGAAGGAGCGTTGCCAGTCGAAGAAGATCAGACAGTGATCGTATTCGGGTGGGAAGCCGCTGGTGTTCTTGAAGCTTTCCTCAAAGTGGAAGACCGCGCCGCTGCACGCCGTGCGACCGCCCTTGCCCAGCTCGGGGAACTCCGGCGAATCAGCATAGGGCCAGTACATGAAGGCGGGCTGGGGCTTCGGCAGGTGCTTCATGCCGGTGTTGTTAGGGCTGTCGTTGACCGGGTCGTTCACATCCCATTTGGGGCTGATTTTCCGGGTGGCGAAGTCCACCTTGTTGTAGGCGAAATTGTCGCCCACGAAGTAGGGCCAGCCGAAGTTGCCCGCCGTGCGCGCCTGGTTGATCTCATCGTAGCCGCGCGGCCCCAGCGGACCATCGTTGTACGAGTCCGGTCCCACTTCGCCCCAATAGAGGATGCCGGTCTTCTGATCCACGCTGCAACGCCACGGGTTGCGGCAACCCATCACGTAGATTTCCGGGCGCGTGAGCGGCGTGCCGGGCGGGAACAGGTTGCCCTTGGGGATCTCATAGGTGCCGTCGGGCTTCGGTTTGATGCGCAGGATCTTGCCGCGCAGGTCATTGGTGTTGGAGGCGGATTTCTGCGCGTCGCGCGGGAAGTGGTCCGGCTGCTCGTCAATCGGCGCGTAGCCCTGCGTTTCACCGCCGGGATTGGTGTTGTCGCCTGCGGCGATGAACAGGCAGCCGTCCGGCCCGAACTCCAGACAGCCCGCGTGGTGGCAGCACTCGCGGCGCTGCTCGGGGTAGGTGAGCAGGATCTTCTCGCTCGCGGGGTCGAGCTTGTCGTCCGTGATCGTGAACCGGCTCAGGTGCTGCCCTTCGAAATCCTTGGGCGAGTGCAGCAGGTACATCCAGTGGTTCTGCGCAAACTGCGGGTCCAGCGCCATGCCGATGAGGCCGTTCTCCTGGGCGTTGAAGACCTCCAGCGCGCCCACTTCGGCGATGTGTCCGGTCTTCGGGTCGAGCAGCCGCACCTTGCCCGCGATTTCGATCCAGAACACACGCCCATCCGGCGCAATCTGGAATTCGATGGGCTGCGGCATGCCTTCGGCCAGGACTTCCGCACGGTAGCGCAGTTCCTCCGGGGCGGCGGCATGGGTGAGAGAAGCGAGGGCGAGAAAAAGGGCGAGGAACTTCATTGTTGCGGGAGGCAATCAACGCACGGAGCGGGAGATGTCATGCGGCTTGTTTAGTTGAAAGCGCGAAGCCAATGTTGGTGGGGCAGGCGCATCGTCCTTGTATGAGCACGGTATTGATGAATATCATCCCTTGCGCCTGCAGGAACCACTTTGTCAGACTTGAGCCAACGGAGGCGACAGTTCCGCTCCTGGACCGCCTGTGAGATCACGTCCCATACAACTCTGAAACCATCCCGAGAACATCCCTTATGCGCTTCTCGCTCATCCTTTTGTTCGCCCTTCTCCTTCCAGGACGTCACTGCTGGGCTGAAAACCCCTGGCGTGCGGCCAGCAACACTGGGCCTGCACACGCCAAGGTCAGTGCCGAGCAGGCGGTCCTTGACACCGAAAGCCTCGGTCACATCCACTATTACGGCTACGGTGGGCC
>CAINXC010000248.1 GCA_903854655.1 uncultured Verrucomicrobiota bacterium
CCCACTTTGGATGACCATCACCATTCGTTACCATGGGCTTCAAGCATTGAAAGTGATGCGGCGGTCTTGCAAACCGCAGAGCAGGGAGCGTTACCCTGGAGGTCCACCCATCTTCAGTCGCGTGGCAGTGGGAGGGGACCTTCGGATTTCTCCGCTTGAATGAGTCCTTTTTCCAACCACCGGGGCAGTGAGGTGTGAGGGGTGTAATGGCATGGCGCTCCTGTTGCTTTGGAACTCCATGCTTTCCTCACTTGGCAATGAGTTCACGGATCAATCCAGCAAGAGCGGCTTTGTCCATGCGCTTCTCCGCAACGTCGTGAAGGGCGTTGTAGAGAGTGTTTTCCCACCCCGTCTTCGTCTCCACGCTGCTGCGTTCCAGAAAAACCAACGAGGCGCCGATGGCCGTGCGCTTGTTGCCGTCCAGAAAACCCTGGGCCTGGGCGATGTGAAAGGCATAAGCCGCAGCAATGCCAGCCAGGGCGGTTTGCGCATAATAGTAATCATTCATTGCAGCTCCTGGCGCCGAATGCACGAGCGTGTCATCCCTCAGTCCATGAGTGCCACCAAATCGCTCAATCGACTTTCGATGAATGATTTCGATTTCCCGCCAGGTTATAAAGGACGGTTCGGCCATCATTGCGCCAGACGATGCAGCAGGTTGGCGTGCTTGTCGAAGACGCGGTCCACGAGCGCATCAAAGCTTGAGTCGTCCTGACAAGATTTCTTCGCTGCCGAGGACTTCACAAATTCATCCACCAACTGGCGCTCGTTTTCCGGCAAGGCTTTGATCTGTTCGATGATTTCAATCGCGCTCATGTCTGAACGGAGCCTATCCGAGAGCAGGGTCTTTTCAACCCCTTTCCCCAGTCCAGGACCGACACCGCTGCCACACAAAATACGCAGCCAATCCATGACCTCGCTCCTCCACAAAAACATCGTGCTGGTTTTGAACAAACACTGGCAGGCCATTGACACCAAGACCCCTGCGCAAGCCTTCTGCATGATGGCCGGCGACAGCGCCACGGCGCTGGACATCGCCGATGACGGCGCCATGTCGCCCACCCGCTGGGCGGACTGGCTGGCGCTGCCGGTGCGCGAGCGCGACTACGCCGTCGGCACCGCGCGCGGCCGGGTGCGCGTGCCCACGGTTCTGGTCCTGGCTCGGTTTGCCAAGGTGCCTGTTAGGCGTCCCCGTTTCAGCGCCCGCAACGTGTGGGAGCGCGACGGCGGCGTGTGCCAGTACACGGGGCGCAAGCTCAGGCCGGTGGAGGGCAACATCGACCACGTCGTTCCCCGCTCGCGCGGCGGCGCCACGACCTGGGAGAACTGCGTGCTGGCCCATCGCGACGTGAACAGCCGCAAGGCCGACCGCACCCCGCAGGAGGCCGGCCTGCGCCTGCTGCGCCAGCCTGCGCGCCCGAAGGAGCTGCCCGTTGCCATGGGCATTCACAACGCCCACGGCGTCGAGGACTGGGCGCATTTCCTGGTCAAGTAAAAAGGGGATGACGACGGACTGCCCGTTGATACTGTCGGCGTTGTCATCCCCATTTCCCTTTTCTCCCACCCTTTTTCTCTCCCCATGTCCTTTCCCATTCGTTCCCCTCGCGACACCGTTGGCGGCATTGTCATTCTCGGCCGCATTCTCGACAAGATTCGTCTCAACGCCAGGGAGGGGAGCCTGCCCCCGGGCTATCACCTGGGCCTGATCGCCGGCAGCCGCACATTTGATGACCGTGTCTGCAAATTCCTCAACGTGGATTTCGACGCGCTTTCCGCCCGCACCTTGCAGGGCGGCACGGATGAAGAAATCCTGGAGTGGTGCTTTGAAAACGGTCGCAGGCCGGATGCCGAGCAGATCGAGGTGTGGAACACCTTCATGCTCAAGCGCGGCTGGCGCGATGCGGCCTCCCCCGGGCTTGTCCAGCAGCGGGCGGAGGCGGGGCTGGCCCACCGTGAGGACCTTGTCACATTCTTTGATATGATGGATGTGGAGGAAGGCCGGGCGCCCTGACAGTTGACAATTGAGGGGCGGGAGCTGAAGACGAACAATTCAAATGCTCTCCGCTCGTCTTTTTGCTCCGTGCCTTGTTGCCCTCCTCCTGGCCTCGTGCAGTCATCTGTCCGCCAGGCGGGAGGCGCAGCGCCCCGCCATGGAACGGGCCTCGGAGGCCTGGAGGCGGATGGCGGCGGGGCAGGGGACGGCGCAGGTGGTGGCGGGCTATGATCTGGCGGTGGCGCAGGTTGTGGACGAGCTTTCCGCCAGGGCGGCGCCGAAGCAGTGGCCCGCCAAGCTGGTGCTGGCGGACGGCCATGTGCTGAAGGTGGACCCGGGCGGCGGGGCTGCCCATGCCGCATGGTCCCCCAGGCTGTTCGACGCCCTTCACACCAGGAGGAGCGAGCATGCGACACCGGTGGCGCAGGCGGTGCGCGCAGGGGCCGGGGTCGCCCTGGATGGCGTGCGGGAGCGCAGCCCGCGCGCTGTGGACGGGCTTTTTATGAACACCAAGGGCCAGCACCTGCCGGTCACGGCGGTGATTGAGTTTGATACACGCTCGCAGGCGGCCGTCCTGCACCTCTATGATCCGCGCGAGGTGCGGACGGTGAAGGCGGGCGCGCGGCGCATCGAGGTGGCGGCGGACTTTGCGCTGCCCGTGGAGCAGGTGCTGGACGGCCGCTTCTTCTTGACCCCGATGCTCACCGGGCTGTTCAGGCCGGAGCGTTTCCAGATCAACCAGGGGCTGTTCCTGCAGGAGCCCTACCGGGCGGACAAGGTGCCCGTGGTCTTCGTGCACGGGCTCATGTCAGACCCGCACATCTGGGAGAACGAGGTGCTCTCGCTCATGTCCGATCCTGAGATCGGCCCCAGGGTGCAGTGCTGGTGGTTCACGTACCCCACCGGGCTGCCCGTGGCGCTGTCCGCGATGCGCCTGCGCGACAGCATGGCGGAGGCGCAGAAGGTCTTTGATCCAGCGGGCGCCGGCCCCGGCTTCAAGCACGCGATGATGGTGGGCCACAGCATGGGCGGGCTGCTCACCCGCATGCAGGTCGAGAACTCGGGCGAAGACTTCTGGCACATCTGGTACCAAAAGCCTCCGTCACAGGTGCCGTTGAGCGAGACCTCGCAGGTGCTGCGCAAGGCGCTCATTTTCGAGGCCAATCCCCGCATCACCGAAACGGTCTTCATCGCCACGCCGCACCGGGGCGCAGGGATGGCCGACAGTTGGCTCGCCCGCCAGGCCGCCAAGCTCATCCGGGCGCCGCAGATGGTCATTCAGATCGCCACCTCCCTGGCCACCCTCGATGTCGAGATGCTCAATCCCGAAAGGCTTTCGCTCACCGGCTTTGGCCTCACCAGCGTGGGATCGCTTTCCCCCGGGCATCCCTTGTTCCCCGTGCTCAACAGCCGCCCCATGACCGCGCCCTGCCACTCGATCATCGGCAACCTGGGCAGCACCAGGCCGCTGGTGGAGACCAGCGATGGCGCGGTGCCCTACACCAGCAGCCACCTGGACCAGGCCGAGTCCGAGAAGATCCTCCCTTACTGGCACGGCTGCGTGGAGCGCATCGAATGCGCGGAGGAGGTCACGCGCCTAGTGCGCGAGCACCTGCACGGCAGGAATTGATTTGCGGAAGCGCAACGCCGCGCTTGCAAACCTGCGCGCCACCGGCTACATAGGCAGCCGCTAAAAGGAAGGGTGGCTGAGTGGTCTAAAGTATCTGACTCGAAATCAGACGTGGGGGCGACTTCACCGTGGGTTCGAATCCCACCCCTTCCGCCATTTTTCTTCCGAACCCTGCAAATGCGGGCTTCCCTTGATTCTACAAGGCTCCAGAGTGCCAGATGACACCCCAACTTGTCACACCTGCCACCAAAAAGGGAATGCCAAAACAGCAAGGATTGCTGAGACGCGGAGGGCGTTTCTACGTGAACATTAAGGTTCCCAAAGACTTGAGGGCCGCGATGGGCAAGGAGCATATTCGGGCGGCCCTGAAAACCTCCGACTACCGGGAGGCGTGCCGCAGAGTGGTTTACGAGAACATGCGGTGGAAGACCGTCTTTGATGAAGAACGGGGCAAGCTGGCGGCAAACGAGGCACCAGAGCAGAAGCGGAAACGAGTCTTGTTGAGCCTCACAGAGCGGGAGGCCCATGAAATCGCGGCTCGCTACCTCATCAGGCTTGAAAAGGAGTTTCGCGAGTGGTGGCAAGGCGAAGGGCAGGAGATGGGCGATGAAGACCGGTTGCGGGTGATTCACGACACTGCCACAGAGGTAGAAGTCTATGCTGGCGGTTCAGAGGTTCACCGGCCAGAGAGCGGCGCTGAAACAGTTCATAGCTGTTTGAACGAGGAAGGTCTTGAATGCTCTTCGACAAGCCCCGCCTTTGAAGTGCTCCGCCCCTTGTTGCGTGCGGTGAAGGCAGAGCACGCCAACCGCTCCCTAGACTTGTTGGAACATCGGCCCGTTGTCGCGCGAGACACACATTTCCGCGATGTGTTTGCCCATTCGCCGCTACCCAAGCCCCGCCAAGAATCCACGGTGGGCGAGTTGTTGCAACGCTTCGCCAAGGCGCAAAAGGACGGGGGGCGTTTCCAAGTGGTTTTCCAGGTTCAAAACGGGGTGCTTGGGCGAGAAAACGAAGGCGACGTTTCACAGCTTCCGGCATCACTTCCGCGACGCCACGCGAGCGGCCCGGTTGTCGGCTGAAACCGTGGCATTGCTTGCGGGATGGGAAGACGGCGGGAGTTCGCCTTCGCTCACGATGAACCGCTATGGACGCGGGGCGGAGTTCTTCCGAACGCTGGCGGAAGACCTGGCAAAAGTGGAGTTCCCCGGTTTGGACCTCTCGCACCTCTACCCCGCAAAGGGCAGCACGAAGCGGCGGGCGGTGCGGGACAGATGCCAGCAAAAGCCGTGAAGTTTGGCTTTGAATCCGGGTTCAAGGGCGTGGGGTGGAATCCATGCGTCCGACCCCTTACATAGAAGAGGAATACACCCACCTCACACACCACTACCACCACCAGAAACACCACCAGTACCCACAGAATGAATTGCAGGAAGGGGAGCACGACGTGAGATATAGCACAACTCATTGCGCCAAATCGCCAGCATCACGGGCAGATCCAAGCTCACCGTTCAGCGGGTCAAAGCGGCGTGGAATGACAAGACCCTGGCCTATTGAATCCGGGTTCAAGCGACACGGAGGAATGCTGCCTTTGCCGTGATTCAATAGTATTGACGGGGACTCCACTCGCCAGCGGCGTCGTAATTCCTTGATCCCGCAATGCCGCAAGCATTCCAAACGGCATCAAACGCGGGCTTCATGGCTTTATGCAAGTCAACGGACACGTCCGAAATGAGCACCTCGGGCAGGTAGAGATTATCAAGCCGGATGGCTTTCGGACCATCGTAGGTGCGTTCCAACGCCTGAGTTGGTATAGTATGGCCTCGGACGTTCAGGAGAGAGACAAAGACAGCAAACGGCGGACCGACTTCCAAACGGTCGAACAGAGCCAGCGTGCCTTTCAAGCGTTCTACAATGCCGGATTCCAACGGCCCATAACTCACATAGCGGTGCTCTTGGGAAGGTTGGAGCCACGAACTCTCCAAGCATTCCACGACCCCGCTGCGCATCAAGAGGGAGTATGCTGAGGCCGTTTCGTCTCCTCGATTTTGGACGTATTGATAAACACCGTCTAGGTCAATGCCCGGCGAACACTCTCTGGAGCCAAGGGGCCAGAGCAGTTCGCGGCACGCCAAGAGAGTGGGCATAGCGAAGCGATTGGGACGGCTCCCACCCCTTCCGCCATTCTTCGCCGACCGCAGGGAGGCGAAGAATGCCCTCCGTAGCTCGAAGAGCGAAGGACGGGCTGATCTTTTCACGCCCGGCTACGAATGGCACGCCCTTCGCGAACATCTTCATCCTCTTGTTCTGAAAGTGTTTGAAGTCCGCAGGCTGTTTGGTTGGGGCTACTGCGATTGGCTTTTCGAAGGTTGCTGGTGCGCGACTTGAATTTCCTTCACATAGAGCGGCCTGCTTTCACCCGGTGAGCCGGGGTTCCAAAAACTGACGAAGATCCGGCCCACGCCGGGCTCGCTGATCGAGACGGGGAATGTGTAATCCATGTAGCCTTCCGGATTCACCGAGACCTTGCCGATGCGCTGGTGGTCCACATAGACGTACATGATGGGGTCCATGTCCTGGTAATGGGTGCCTTTGGCTGTGACCGTGACCGTGTATTCACCTGGCGACTGGAATCGCAGGTCGGCACCAATGATCCCGTACCCGCCAAACATCACACCCGGATAGCGCCCATCCGTGCGAACGTAATGCTTGAGATAACGGAGGCTGGCCAGATCCTTCTGGAAGCGGATTTTCGCCAGACCCACCGTGGCGGGCGTGCCGTCAGCCGGTACTGCGGGAAAGACGGAGGGATTGTCCAGGTCCGCGTTCGTGAACCCGCTCTCCTTGAGCACCCAATCAAAGCCTTCACGGATGCGGGCCACGCGCTCTGAGACGATCCAGTTCGTCGCCTGCTTTTCCGCAGCTTCGAGATGGTTGCGCATCTGCACCAAAAGGCCGTAGGGGAATGAACCGGGCCTGACGCCAAAGTTCCACACTCCGGACCAGTCTTCCTGCGGAGGTCGGAGAGTGACATGATGAGAGATCAGATGGTCTTCGAGCGCATGGTAGTAGGCCAGCATTGGGGCCTTGGCTTCGCGGAAATAGCCGTCGAAGAACTCATTCAGCACCTCGTCGGCGGTCCTGTCCGGATTCCAGAGCAGGCGCGGGTAGGCATAGTGGTTCCAGGGACTGTAGGGAATGCTTTGCGCGTCGGCCTGGGTGCCACAGTCTAACTGTCCGATGGAGCGAAAATACCTCTCCCGATCAACCATGGCGCTCACCAGCGGCACTGGCATCGAGGTCGAGGTCTTGCTTTCGTTCAACAGAACGTACTCATACTGCTGCAGACGCGTGCACTTGCGATGCCACTCCTCCGTGCAAGCCCGCATGGGCGCATTGAGCGGATCGCTCATCGGCAGTTCCGGCGCGCCCACGTGAGAGATCTCCACCGTTACATTGTCGGGCATCTTGTCGATCTTGCGCGGAGGGTCGAGCAAGTCAGCGTAGGCCAGGGCCAGAATGCGCACCTTGGGCCGGGCCTCCCGGATTCCCCTGGCCACCTCGGAGACGAAGTAGCAATAGGCGTCCGAAGCAACAAAGGGCCGTATTCCGCTGTGTACGACGGCTGATTTCACGAGCGGTTCGTACAGCTTCCGGCAGCGTTCGCAGTCGCAGAAGCTTGTCGCGTCCATCGGCAGCAGTTTCAGTGTATCAGTGGAATCTGGCTTCGTCACCGAGATGGCCTTGTCCACGACGAACTGAATCAGCCCGGGACTGGTCAGGCACACGGTGGGTCCGCCGTGTGCGGGGGCCACGCGCTTGCCGTTCACTTCGCCCCACCAGTCGGGATGCTGATTCAGGATGCGATTGGGCACGACATTGTCGAAGTTGTGCGGATAGCCTTCGAAACCTTCCTTGTACTCCTCCTTTCGATTCTTGTCCCACGGCACCATTCGAGTGGGATCGGCAGGCATTTCTCTGCCTCCCAGGGCCTTCCACTGAGCATCACTCCAGGTGGTGTCATAGCCATTGCGCCACCAGAACAGATAGGCCGGGTCGTTTGTTTCGGTGGCGGATTTCTGGGGTAAGTCAAAGTTGGCGTAGCGACGCGTGGCGGCAGGCGTGTAGCGCAGCGGCAGGCACTCCAGATTCAGCCCCTTCCCGACCGGCACGGAATCTCCATGATCGTCGGGATAAAGCCAGCGCACGCCTTGCTTCTCCAGGAAAGCCCAGACGCTGGCGCGCACGTTCGCATAAGGCCACGCCTTGAAGAGAACCTCGCGACCATCCCGTTCCACATTCACGGGTGCAGCCGGGATCTTGCCGGACTCTTGGCTGGCCTGCATTTGCTCCCAGGTGGAGGCCAGGGGTTTGAGATCAGCGATGTGGTACAGCGTTCCAGGGTATTCTCCGATGTGATCGGGCTCGATCACTGGTAGCGGCCGGCTGGTAAGCTCACCAATGTAATAGCGCAGCTCTTCGGCGGCACGAAACAACGGAGCTCTGCGAGCTGGGGTTTCGGTCGAGGCATCGACATATACAGCGTCCACCGGGTGAAAGGCGGCGGGGTCATACGAGCCATAGACCTCCAGTTCCGCGATGGACCAGGGCTGATCAACCGTCGCCGTGGCCTCGATACGAATGCGCCGTGCGATCACCGGATCGAAAAACACATCAGCGTCCCGTTTGCCCTTGGTCAACGTTATGTTCAGCGTGGTGGGCGCGCCAACTGCCACAGCCCGGCCATCCAGAACCACCTTTAGCGAGGTCGGCGTGCCGCCTGGGTTCTTGCCTGGGGTGAAGAACAGCCGTTGAATGATGGCTTCCTGGCCAAGATCGATCTCGATACCGGTTCCTGGCGTCACTGGTACTTGGCTGGACCACGCGGTGTTGGGGTTGCCATCGACCATCTCATGGCCCAATTGCTTGCCAGTGGTCGCTTCGCTGAATGTCCATTTCTGCGTGGGAAGTTGCTCGCCCAGGCTGGTATCCGGCAGCAACGCCCCAAGAGATATGGCGACGAGCCATGCGGCCAGCGTGAAGACATGATCAAAGCGGCCTGCATGCTTAATCCAACGGCGGCCTCGTGATGATCCCAACTCTGGATGGTTTTCTTGGAAGAATGGGTGCATTGTCTTGGACAAGTTTTCAAGTTCCTAGGTGAAAAATACGGAAAGCCCAGGGAACTCTTTCGCGACAGTGTCGTTCCGGGGAGGTTTGTTACGGTCCACCTGTGGGCGGTGAATTGGTGGTGGTCTGCACGTCCACGTTGAGGAAGCGCAGGTTCTTGGTGTCCTGCAAGGCGAAGGGGGCTGCGGCGCCGGTGATGCGGACGTTTTCCAGGGTGATGTCGCTGGCGGGGCTTTCCGGCAGCCCGATGATCTCGCCGGCTTTCTTGGTCGCGCCTTCGCAGGTGATGTCCTGGAAGCGGATGTTTTTGATGGAGGGGGTGCTTTCGGTGACGGGCCTGACCTCTGGCCGGGCCGCTGATTTCTTGTCATCGTAGAAGAGGAAGATCGTGATCGGGGTCTCCACGTTCTTCATGGTGATGTCGCGGTAGGCGGCGTCCTCGACGATGCCGCCGCGCGTGCGGTCGGACTTGATGCGCAGGGCGGATGCGGTGTTCTCAAACGAGCAGCGCCGCACCAGGAAGTGGCGCACGCCCGTGTCCGTTTCGCTGCCGATGGAGACGCCGTGGCCATGCAGGAAATGGCAGTCGCTCACGGTGATGTTCTCGGTGGGAAGCCTGCCTCCGGAGCCGGCCTTGAGTGCGATGTTGTCGTCTCCTGTATCAATGGTGCAGCGGCGGATGAGCACGTTCTGGCAGTTCGCAGGGTCAATCCCGTCGGTGTTCGGCGAATCCTCCGGCGAGAAGATGCGGGTGTCTTCAATGAGCACCTCGCGGCAGCAATACGGCACGAGGTGGAACATGGGCGAGTTGCGCAAGGTTACCCCCTGGACGTGCACGCGCGTGCAGTTGCGAAAGCTTATGAGGTGCGGGCGGGGAACGTAGAGAGGCGCTTTCGGCGGGGGCGCGGGCTGTTCATCACCGGGAGATGGAGCAGGCGGGGCAGCCACTGCAACCGCAGCCGCCGCGCGCTTGGAGGCGATGTCTGACCTGGCCCACCAGGGGGCGCCTGCGCCGTCGATGGTTCCCTCGCCGAGGATGGCCACATCCTCAAGACCTGCGCCGCTGATGAGCGGCCGAAGGTGCTTGCGCAAGGCGGTGATTTCTGCCTGGGTCGGGGGCAGGGGATCGGGCAGCCCGAAGTCGCCGAACTTATCGGTGGCCTGAATCACCGCGCCCTTCTCCAGCACAAGGGCGAGGTGGCTTGCCAGCTCCATGGGGCCTGTGAGGAAGAGGCCCGCCGGAACGATCACGCGCCCTCCACCCGCCTTGCCGCAGGCTTCGATGGCGGCACGAAACGCTTCTGTGTTGAGCCGCTTGCCATCGCCTCGCGCGCCGAAATCGGTGATCCTGAAGCTGCGCTCTGGAATCACCGCAGGCTGTGGTTCGCACGGGGCAGGCTCTTTTCCAGCCACCAGGTTCATGTGCAGCACCCATCCTATGAATGGCAAAAGTAAAGGAAGGGCGGGTTGTTTGACGATTCTCATGGAATGCTTGATTGGCTTCGCACCCGCTTATTTAGCCTCGCGGTCCGCCTATCATGCCTCTTAAAACAACCGGTGGGCAACCTCGAATTGAGTGGATTAGGCCTGCTGGAGTTAGTCTATCACCGGGCTAATCGAGAGTGAGGGCAGGTTATGGACAACAACGGAGCAGTGAATTGCCACGGCCCGGTGTTGGGGCGGGCAGGCTCGGCGCAATGGGGATTGCCGGGCGGAGAAAGCCTCGCGTGGGAGCCCGGAATTCGAGGCAAAGCTCGCAAGCTGTCATACAAAAGGCCCAAGGTGGTCGCGCGATGCGCGGACAGCCTTGGGCCGGTTGATGGAGTTACAGGAGAGGAACAGTGTCCCAAACCAGATTGAAGAAACTAGGCCTGGCCCTTCTGCTTGGCCCAGCGCGCCTTTTGAGCGGCGACGATGGCAGCACGGCCTTCAGGGGACATCTTGAACTTCTTCCGTGGCTTCGCGGCGGGAGCCGGGGTCTCTTCAGATTGCCCGCGGGCGGCGGCGCGCTTGGCCAGGGTGGCGGCGGAAAAGGTGTAAGGGCGGCGACCGCGTGGACGGGCTCCCTGGGGGACTTCGGCGGCGACTGACCGTGCCACGGCATGAGATTCGCCCAGGATGGAGGCGAGTTCAGCTTCAAGCTGCTGGATCTTTTCGGCGATTTTGATGGCCCGCTGGAGCTGGACGACGGAGGGAATGGATGCTGACATTGATGGAGTATGGAATAATAAGATGAAATGGTCAAATGCAACGGATGTATCTCTGCATTTATCTGGGGCCGAGAATGTTTTTGCAGGTTAGCGGACCGGGACGGGCGGCGCTAGGCCCGCACCATTACCGGACCAAAACCCTTGCTGCGCGGGCGAACATTGATGTGCAGGCGGCGGCGCGATCCATGGGCGTCGGTGATGTCGATTTGCAGTCCGCCTTGGTGGTCGGACCAGAAATCCTCGTCGGCGGTGATGGGCAGGGGCTCGTCGGAACCGATGGTTCTGGGCGCGGATTCGGGCTCCGGCTGCAAGCCCAGCGGGCGGCGATCACTGACAAAGCGACCCACGCAGACCGTGAAGGGCGCGTCTCCAGTTACCCGCAGGACCCGGGTTTCGCCCACTGCCAGCGGGGTTTGATCGCAATCGACATCTATCATGGTTGGTGCTGTTCGGTTTGGTGAGTTGCTCGACAGAGAACCATCCCGGAATTCAGTAACGTCGCTGAGCGTGCTTTTGGACAGGTAAAACTTCTTCAAACACGATTTTGTGAGGCGGGCAGGGCCTGTTCGTTTTGAAAAGCAGCAAGATCGGGCGCCGTGGCGCGCTACTGGTTCCTTTCCAATCACGCCACCCACGCGCTCTGCATGACTGATCCGCCGCCAACCAACATCCGCCAGCGGATCATCCTGCTGAGCATGGTGATGTCCTTCATCCTGTATCTTGACCGTATCTGCATGGGAGAGATTGTTAAATCAGCTTCCTTCAATCAGGATCTGCACCTGACCAAAGAGCAGATCGGGACGATTCTGGGGTCTTTTTTCTTTGCCTATGCGCTGCTCCAGGTGCCGGCGGGCTGGGCCAGCGACCGGTTTGGAGCGCGGGCGACCATGACCCTTTACATCGCCCTGTGGTCCTTGTTCACGGTGCTGACGGGATTGACGACGGGATTTGCCAGTCTGCTCATGGCCCGTCTGCTTTGCGGCATTGCCGAAGCGGGAGCTTATCCCACGGCGGCGGCGGTGATTCGCAAATGGGTGCCGGTGGACGGGCGCGCACGGGCCAGCGGCGCGATTTCCTTTGGCGGCAGGGTGGGCGGCACCCTGGCGCCTTTTCTCACCATCTGGATGATTGTGTCGATGGGGAGCTGGCGGGCTTCGCTGTGGCTGGACGGGTTTGCGGGACTGGTCATCGCCGCGATTTATTGGAAGGTGGTGCGCTCGAATCCGCAGGAGCACCCGCAGGTCAATGCGGCGGAACTTGAGCTTATTGGCTCGCCCACCGTGGAAAGGCGGCTGAGCGGGCGGGAGATGGGGAGCGCCCTGTGGCGGTTTGCCCTCAGCCGCAGCCTGTGGTGCAATGCGGCCAACCAGATGCTTTCAAACGTGGGCTGGGTGTTTCTCGTCACCTGGCTGCCGACTTACCTGGTGGAAGAACGAGGGGTGGGCGAGGTGGAAGGCGGGCGCATGGTGACTTATGTGCTGGCCTTCGGCATGCTGGGCCAGGTGGCCGGTGGTTACTATTGCGACTGGGCCACGCGCCGGTTCGGGCTGCGCTGGGGGCGGGTGCTGCCCATGTCCAGCTCGATGTTCCTGTGCGCCGCTGCTTACGTGTGCTGCCCCTATCTGGGCTCGACCTGGGCCATCGTCGGGTGCTGCGCCATCGTCTCTTTTGGCACCGACATGGCGAACCCGGCCACGTGGGCTTTCATGACGGATGTGGGCGGGCGCGGCACGGCGGCGGCGATGGGCTGGGGCAACATGTGGGGCAACTTTGGCGCCAGCGCCAGCGCGCGGCTGGTGCCCTGGCTGCTTGTCAAAGGCGGCGGCGATGGCAGGACGCTGGTATTTTTCACGCTTGCGGGCGCCTTTGTGCTGGCAGGCCTGGTGGTCCTGCCGATGGATGCGAGCCGGAAGCTTCTCGCAGACGATCCGCCGGCTGGCTGACAGGCGAGAATTCACAGCATTTGAAGTCTCGCGGGACGTATGCAACTTACTGGATTCATGTCCTGATAACATCCTGCCACCCCGCCATGCCGCCCGCTTCCCGTCGCCAGTTCATCGCTTCGCTCGCCACCACGAGCGCCGGTCTGATGTTTTCGCAGGCCTGCTCCGCAAAGTCCGGCTGTGCGGCGCTGACGGCCTGCGGCCAGCCCTATGGCGGGCCTTTGTCATGGCGGACGGTGTTTGTGGGGGAGGAGAAGTTCAACAGCCTGTGCCTGCGGGCGGTGCGGGAGAACTGGGCGGCGTTGCCGCTGGGGCAGCGCACCACTGCCGTGGCCAGGGCCTTGCTGGGCACCCGCTACGGCAGCTTCACCCTGGAAATCGATGACCACATCGAGGCGGCTTCGGCCAATTTCCAGGAGCTGGATTGCTGGACGTTCTATGAGGTGTCCCTGGCCTTCGCGCGCCTGATCCATGCACGCCCGGCGCCGTGGACGGGGGCGGACCTGCTGCGCTTTATTGAGCTGGAACGGTATCGTGACGGGCAGTGCAACGGCCTTTACCTGAGCCGGATGCACCACCTGGAGGAGGTTTTTGCCAACAATGAGGGCCGCGGGCTGGGTCGCAATTTAACGCGTGCGCTGGGGGGGCTGCCAGTGCATCGTGACTTTCGTGAGATGCAGATAGCGTGGAAAAGCTACCGGTATCTGCGCTGCAATCCTTCCTACCGCAGCGGCATGGCCAAAGTGGAGCAGCGCGTGTCGCAACTGCCCGTCACCTACATTCCGAAGGGCGAGGTGGCGCACATCGAACCGCAGCTCCAAAGCGGGGACGTGCTGGCGATTGTTTCGAAGGATGACTCTGCCTACACCTCGCACGTGGGGCTGGCGCTGCGCGACGGCTCCACCTGCCGCTTCATGCATGCGACTTCCAGCCGCGACAAGGGCCGCCGCTGCGTGGTTGATCAACGCATTTCACAGTATCTTGCCGAGAAGGCGCACGACCTGGGGCTCATTGTCTTCCGGCCTTTTGAGGTCGCGGTTTGAGGGGCGGCTTAGCCTGTCTGACCGCCGGACTTGAAGGCGAAGGCAAAGATCACAGCCGCGACCAGGCAGAGAAAGGACACGAGGTGGTTCCAGGCCATTTTCTCTTTGAGGAAGGTCACGGCAAAGACAATGAAGACGGAGAGGGTGACGGCCTCCTGGAGAATCTTGAGCTGGAAGCCGGTGAACCGCCCGAAGCCCCAGCGGTTGGCGGGCACGGCAAAGCAGTACTCGACCAGGGCGATCAGCCACGACACCAGGACCGCCTTCCACAGCGGCCACTCATGGCCGTACTTCAGGTGGCCGTACCAGGCGAAGGTCATGAAGACATTCGAACAAATCAGAAGCAGGAGGGTGCTCATAAGGCGGGGTGTCGAAAAAGGGAGCGGCAGGCATGCGGTGCGACAGATCGAACTTCCATCCCTGCGCGATCTGCGGATAATGCCGCGATCTGCAAAATCAATGAGCCATGTCTGACTACACGCACCAGGAAAAGAAACGCAGCCGCATCCTCTTTTGGACGGGGCTTGTCCTCACCGCAGCGGCGCTGGCCGCCGGACTCTGGTACACCGGACCCACACCGCCCAAGCAAATTGTCATTGCAACGGGGCTGGCGGGCGGCGCCTATGATGATTTTGGCAGGCAGTACAAGAAGCGCCTCGAGGCGATGGGGATGCAGGTCGAGCTGGTCAACACCAACGGCGCTGTGGACAATCTTCAGCGCCTGCTGGCCGGCAAGGTGGACGTGGCCTTCACCCAGGGCGGGGCGGACAAGCAGGTGAGCGACCCCGCCGGCAGCCTGCGGGGCCTTGGCGCCCTGTATCTTGAGCCCGTGTGGGTGTTCGTTCGTGCTGCGGCCGGTGTTACCAAGCTGTCTGACTTGAGCGGTCATGCGGTCTCGATCGGCCCTGCGGGCAGCGGCACTGAACTGATCGCCCGGCAGTTGCTTGAAGCGCACGGGGTGACGGGTGCCGGCGCCCGCACGCTCAACCTTTCCGCCGTGGACGCGGAGAAGGCATTGGTAGCGGGCACGGCGGATGCCATCATCATGGTCTCCTCGGCGCACAGCGACGTCGTCCAGCGGCTGCTGCGGCGCCCGGACATGGTGCTGATGGATTTTGCCGGGCAGGACATGGCGCACACGCGGCTGTTCCCGTTTCTGCAGACGGTGAAGCTCTACGCCGGCATTGTGGACTTGAAGGGCAATCTGCCCGCCACGGACAAGACCCTGCTGGCCGTGGCCGCCCTGCTGGTTTCGAAGGAAAGCCTGCACCCCCAGGTGGTGGAGCAGCTCTACAAGGTGATGACGGCGGTTCACTCCGGCAGCGATTTGTTCAGCGCACCGCACAGCTTCCCCACGCTTGATGGCGTGGACCTGCGCATTCACGAGACGGCGGAGGCCTACGCCAGATCCGGGGAGTCCTTCATCGCCCGCTCGCTGCCCTACTGGGCGGTGCGCCTGCTGTGGCGCCTGCGCGTGCTTTTGCTGCCGCTGCTGGCCGTGTGGATACCGGCCTTCAAGTTCCTGCCGCAGTTTTACACCTTTTGGGCGATGCGCCGGATCAAGCGCCACTACCGCCAGTTGCGCGATCTGGAGAACGCCATGAACCGGGCGGCAACGCCGGAGGCGCTGAGCAGGAGCGTGGCCGCACTGGAGGCGCTGCGCCAGAGCATGTGGGACAAGACCAACAATGTGCCGGTGATCGTCCAGCCCAATATTTACCAGTGGCGCATCCACGTCTCCGAGGTGTGCGCGGCGGCGGGGGAGAAGCTCAAAAAGATGCAGGACCAGGCGGTGCAGGACCCGAAACCTGAAGGCTGAGAAAGGCTGGTGAAGGGACCTGGATCTCCCATCTCACCGCCCGGGCGGCCCCGGGGCGAAACAAGTGTTGCCCTTGTAAACCTCGCGGATCGCCTTGGGCAGGTCGCGCGAAGCCGTGTGCTTGGCGAGACTGCCGCAGGCGCCCAGTTTCATGACCTCCTCGATGTACGCATAATCCGTGTACGAGGAGAAAATGAGCACCTTGGTTGCCGGGAGGAATTCGAGGATCTGGCGGGTTGCCTCAAGGCCGCTGAGCACGGGCATGGCAAGGTCCATGATGACCACGTCGGGCTCCAGCTTGCGGGCCATGTCCACGGCTTCCTGGCCGTTTTCCGCTTCGCCCACCACCACCATGTCCGTCTCCTGTTCCAACAGGCCGCGCAGGCCGTTGCGGATGATTACCTGGTCGTCGGTGAGCAGGATGGTGATCGGTTTCGCCTGGGCGGGCAGGGCGGGTTCATCCACAGGTGCGGGTGGCATCATCATGGGCGGGGTCGTGATCGAAAGTTGAGTTGTGTCCGCCCGCTGTTGAAATGACGCGGGAGCGGGCGCCGGATTTTACGTTTCGGAGGTCCGTTTGGACCCTTCGAACGCCTGCTCCTGCTCCGCCAGCTCCAGGCCGCGTTCGACGAGTTGAACGCTGACCGGGTTGCCCTCCTCGTCTTCACCGTCTGAATACACGGCGAGCTCCCGCTCGCCTGGCAAGGTGGCGGATGGATACCAGGTGGAGGGCTCCGGCCAGGCGTCGAGCACATCCTTCAGTGATTGGGTTTCCTGTCCGTCGGCGGGTGAGGCGTCGGGTTTTGTGGTTGGTTTCATGATGGCTTCAAAATAGGCTGGCGGGGCCGTCGCAACCATGGGGTGTTTACCCCAAAGACAAGTTCCTCCGGAGGTCCGGGCACGGGGCGTCAGGGCTGCCCGGCGGCTTCGGCGGGCGCCACGGGCAGGCGCACCGTGAAGCAGGCTCCCTGCCCGGCCTCGCTGTCCAGTTGGATGCGGCCGTTCATGGATTCCACCAGGCGCTTGACGATGGAAAGGCCCAGTCCGGTGGAAGGTTCGCCTCCGGTGGGCCGGGCGCTCAGCCGGCCATAGCGCTTGAACATTTTGCCGCGGTCGTCCTCGGTGAAGCCCGGGCCGTTGTCGCGCACGGTGAAGTGCGCCCATTCGCGCGGGCCGGTCGTGGCGCCGAGGGTGACGCTGCTTCCAGCGGGGGAGAACTTGATGGCGTTGGTGATCAGGTTGTCCAGCACCTGGGCCAGCGCTTCCTGGTCCGCCAGCACGTTGAGATCGGGCGGCAAAGGATCGATTGCCAGGGTGATGGTCTTGGCCGCCGCCGTTTCGGTCTGGCGCGCGACCGCCTGATCGATAAGGCTTTTGAGGTTCAGCGGCACGGGCCGCACCCTGAGCCGTTCGGCCGATTGGTTGGCCAGGAACTCGCGCACGCAGGTGAGCATGCGGCTGGTGGATTGGGAGATGTTCTCCACCATCGGCGTGCATTTCGCCGGCATGTCCGCCAGGTGTTTTTGCAGCAGCGTGGTGATCATCTGGGTGCCGGCCAGATGGTTGGCGAGATCGTGGGTGAGGATGCCCAGCAGCTCATCCTTGTCCTCGGCGAGGTCGCGCAATTGATCCCGCGCCTGCTTCAGGGCCAGGTGCGTGCGCACCCGGGTGACCAGCTCGGCCTTGTTGAAGGGCTTGGTGACGTAATCCACGCCGCCGCATTCCAGGGCCTGGACGATGAGGTTCTTGTCGTCCGCAGCCGAAAGGAAGATCACCGGCACCGCAGCCCAGCGCGCATCGGCTTTGAGCTGGCGGCAGACCTCCAGCCCGTCCATCCCTGGCATCAGCACATCCAGCAGGATGAGGTCCGGCATGTGCGAGGCCAGGCGTTTGAAGACCTGCTCGCCGCTGCTGGCGGGAATGATCTCGTGGCCCATCATGGACAGCACGGTGCCCACCACCTGGAGGTTCTGCTCCTGGTCGTCAACAATGAGGATGGTGGCCTGGGGGCCGGGGGTGTCGGAGAGGGTCATGCGGGGTTGGGGGAGGAACGCTGTTCAATGTCGCTCACGCGTTGCGGAAACTCGGCGAGGTGCTGCTCCAGGGCCATGATGGCAAAGGCTTCCACATGGTCTCCCAGCACGCGGGCATAAGCTTCGAGCGGCGGGCAGGGAGCCGCCAGCGCCATTTCCAAAAGCTTGGCGGCGAAAAGCTTCAGCTCGGACATCAGCATGCCTGCGCACAGGCCGGGCCAGACCTCGCGCTCCAGATCGCGCAGCCTCGCCGCAAGGTCGCGCCAGAGACCGGCCTCGTGGTCGGAAAGCGGACCTTCGAAAAATGGGGTGGAACTCAGGGCGAGCGCCTTGTACCTCGGAATGAAATGGGCGAGCTCCCGGTACAGGCTGGCGCTGGAGAACGGCTTGCGCACATGGCCGTCGAAGGAGCGGCACAGCTCCTGATCCCCTGCGGCCAGGCTTGAGGCCGTGACGGCGATGATCGGCAGCAGGTTGTACTCCGGCCGTGCGCGGATGGAGCGCAGCGCTTCGCGTCCATCCATCACGGGCATGCGCAGATCCATGAGAACCACGTCAGGCCGTTCGTCCAGCACCGCCTGAACGGCTTCCGCCCCGTCCGTAACGAGACGGATGCGGTGATGAGTCTTCTCAAACATGCCCAGCAGCAGATCGCGATTCGTGGCGTTGTCATCGGCCACCAGCAGGAGTGACGGGCGCAGATCATTGAAGTCAACCCTCGCCTCTGCATTCGCCTGCGCGCTGGGCAGCCGTGCGGAGACTTCCACGCCCGGAAAATCGAAGCGGAAGGTGGAACCGGAGCCTGCCCGGCTGTCCAGGCCGATGGTGCCGTGCATCAGATCAACCAGCCGCCGCACGATGGAAAGTCCCAGGCCGGTGCCGCGCCGGTCGCTGGTGCCCTGCCCGCCCGCCTGAACGAACGGCTCGAAAATCTCCTTCTGCCGGTCGGCCGGAATGCCCGTGCCGGTGTCCTCCACTTCCATCCGCAAAGTGAGCCGGCTGCGATGGTCCGGGGGGGTTAGGGAGGAAAAACGGATCAACACGTGGCCATGGTCGGTGAATTTGAGGGCGTTGCCCGCCACATTGATAAGGACCTGGCGCAGGCGCACATGGTCGATGAGCAGGGAGTGCGGGAGCGATTCCTGCACTTCCAATCGCAGTTCCACCTGCTTTTGCGCCGCCTGCTGGTTGAAAAGCTGGATGGCAAACCAGCCCACGTCACGCACGTCGGTGGGCTCCTCATGGATTTGCAGCATCCCGGCCTCGATTTTGGAGAGGTCCAGGATGTCGTTGATGAGCTGCAGCAAGGAGCGCCCGCCGGCCAGGATGGACTGGGTGTAGCGCTTCTGCTTGTCCGTGGCGGCCTCGGCCTCCAGCAGCTCGCTGAAGCCCAGGATCGCGTTCATCGGCGTGCGAATCTCATGGCTCATGGTGGCGAGGAAGGTGCTTTTCTGGCGGTTGGACTCCTCGGCGCGGCGCTTCTCGGCGGCCAGCCTCTCTTCCCGCCGGGCCTGCGTGGCCGCCTCGCGGACCAGGTACAGCGCCACCCCGCCCGCAATCAGCGCAATCACCCCGCTGGCGATGGAGCTCAGGTAGCCCCGGCGCAAATCGTGGTTCATGATTTTGGAATGCTGGTCGGCGAGGTTCTGCTGCTGCTCGATCAGGCTGGTGATTTTTTCCCGGATGCCATCCATCAGGTGCTGGCCCTCCCCGCTGCCTTCGAGCTGGATGGCGGCCTGCAGCCCCTCCCGTTTGCGCACAACGATGCTCTCGGCGGCCAGGTTGTTGCGGGAGCGGATCATCTGCCTGAGATCCTGCATTTCCTTCTTGAGCATCTTGTCCGTGGAGTCGAGCTCCGCCAGCCGCACAAAAGAGGCGGACATGGATGCCTTTGCGGTATCGAGGGCCTCAAGCTGCCTGGCTTCACCCGAAAGCAGGAAGCCGCGCTGGCTTACGTCCGCGTCCTTGATCGTCGACAGCAGCCTCTCCCACTCGGCCTTGGTCTCCAGCGCCCGCTGCACGGACACGATGCTGCCGCGCATCTTCGACCAGGTCAGGCTGTTGAACACCAGGGCGCTGACAGCCATGACGGCTGCAAGAAGCACGGCGACAGCTTTGGCTTGTTGGGAAGGGGGCTTCACAGGTTGCAGTCAAGGAGCGCACTGGCGCGGACCCGGCAGGTCCCGGCCGTGTGCGCATGAAGCATTACGACTGAGCGGCGGGACCGGGGGCACGGAGTTTGCCCGATTGTTGGAAAGGGGGGCGGACGGGCCAGGACAGGGCCGGATGCGGCGGCACGTGCGATTCAGAGGTGGACAACCTTCGCGCCGCCGAAGGAAGGCACGAGGGGGCCGCCCGGGCGCCGGGACCATCGTTTTCAATCGCAAACTCAAATCCACCAACATCACCATGCTCTACTACACCGTCATCTTTCTTATTGTGGCCCTCATCGCCGGAGCCCTCGGCTTCTCCGGGGTTGCCGGCACTGCGGCCTGGATCGCTCACACGCTGTTTGTGGTCTTCCTTGTCCTCTTCCTGATCTCGTTCATTTCGGGACGCCGGCCCGTGGCGTGAGCCGGCAACCCCCAAAAGTCATTCATTCATGAAAAACAACGCACTCATCGGTGTGATTCTCATCCTTCTTGGCGCCGCCGTGCTTTTCTACCAGGGCATCTCCTTCACCAGGAAGGAGACCGTCATTGACCTTGGCCCCATCAAGGCCACGGCGGACAAGACGGAGACTGTGCCCATTCCTCCGATCATCGGGTGGCTGGCAGTGGCCGGCGGTGCGGTTCTGCTGGTCAACGGAATGCGCGCGAAGGCCTGAAAACCACAGCTCGGGCGAGGCCTTGCCGCCTCACTTCCGGCTCTTCGCTCCCGGAGCCTGTGCGGCGGCCTTGCGGTGGCGTGCCCAGCGTGCCTTTTGCGCGGCGGCGATTTTGGCGCGGGCTTCGGGGGAGAAATTGTGCTTGCGCTTCTTCCCGGCAGGCGCGGCTTTCTTTTCGGCTGCGGGCTTGGCTCCGGCCTGCGTCCGGCCCAGGGCGGCTGCAAGGTCGGCCCGAAGGCCCTGGATTTCTTCTGCGATTTTGATGGCGCGCACTAACTGACCGAGGGAGGGAACGGATGTACTCATCTGTTAATAATACAATTATCTGTCCGAGGGGTCAATGCACAGGATGATCTGTTTTTGATTCAGGCGGAGGTTAGCTTGCGGGTGAGGCGGCGGGGGGGCATTGCCTCAATCAAAGATTTTCCCGGGATTCAAGAGCCCCTGGGGGTCGAGGGCACGCTTCACGGTGCGCATGAGTTCGAAGCTGCCGTCGCCGAGCTGGCGCTTGAGGAAGGCCTTCTTGGCGAGGCCCACACCATGCTCGCCGGTGACGGTGCCGCCCAGTTTCAGGGTTTCATCGACGATTTCCTCCAGCGCCAGCTCAACACGGTGCATTTCCTCGTGATCGCGCTCATCCGTGAGGAAGGTGGGGTGAAGATTGCCGTCGCCCATGTGGCCGAAGGTGCCGATGAGAAGGCCGTGCTTTTTGGCCACGGCGTTGATGTGGGCCACCATGCGCGCGAGTTCGCTGCGCGGCACCGTCACGTCCTCGAGAATGGTGGTGGGCTTCATGCGCGCCAGGGCTGAGAAGGCGCTGCGCCGGGCGCTGGCAAGGCGGGCGCCCTCGGCCTCGTCGGCAGCGACCTTCACCTCGCGCGCGCCATGCCGGCGTGCAAGCTCGATCATCTTCGCCGCCTCGTCCTCCACCACTGCGGGGTGCCCGTCGGTCTCCATCAGCACCAGGGCCTCGACATCGGTGGGCAGGCCGATCTTGGCGAAGGCCTCCACGCAGCCCACGGTCATGCGGTCCAGAAACTCCAGGGTGCAGGGGATGATGCGTGCGGCGATGATGGCGGAGATGGTCTGCGCGGCGGCCTCCATCGAATCGTACAGCACCAGCATGGTCTTGCGCGCGGCGGGCCGTGGCAGCAGCTTGATCAGCACTTCGGTGATGATGCCGAGCGTGCCTTCGCTGCCGACGAACAGATCCTTCATCGAGTAGCCGGCCACGTCCTTCACGCACTTGTTGCCGAGGAAGACGAGCTGGCCGTCGGGAAGAACGACCTCCATGCCCATGACATAATCGCGGGTCACGCCGTATTTGAGCCCGCGCAGGCCGCCGGAGTTTTCCGCCACGTTGCCGCCGATGGTGCTGATCTTCATCGAGCCGGGATCCGGCGGATAAAACAGCCCGATGGCGGCGGCGGCATCGTCGATCTCCTTGGTGATCACTCCGCACTGGGCGCGCAAGGTCAGGTTGCTGGCGTCGATTTCCAGGATCTTGTCCATGCGCACCAGGCAGATCACCAGGCAGCCGTTGAGAGGCACGCTGCCGCCGCTGAGACCGGTGCCGGACCCGCGCGTGACCACCGGCACCTGTGCGGCGCGGGCGAGCTTCACGCATTCCGCCACCTGCCTGCCATCGAGCGGAAACACCACCGCGCCGGGCATGTGCTTGAGCGCGGCGGTTCCGTCGAAGCTGTAGGGAATCAGGTCTTCCTGGGCGGTGACCACCTGGGCGGGGCCGAGAACGGCGCGCAGTTGATCGAGGAATTCGGGGGTGACGATGTTCACGAAAGCTGGGATTGGATGTGGCGAAGGAGGTGCTTGCAGCCGTTCTCGACAATGTCGAGCACTTGTTCAAATCCTTCCGCGCCACCGTAATACGGATCAGGCACCTCTGTTTCCTCACGGTCTGGCGCAAACTCGCAAAACAGCCTCACCCGGTGCATCTGCTCGCCGGCGGGGTTGAAGGCGCGGATGTCGCGCAAGTTTTGCCGGTCCATGACCAGGATCAGGTCGAAGGTGGCGAAATCATGGTCACGCACCTGCCGGGCGAAGCTGTCGAGAGCGTAACCGCGCCCGGCCGCGTGCCGGCGCATGCGGTCATCGGAGCGCTTGCCCTCATGCCAGCCCGCCGTGCCTGCGGAGTCGATGTGGATTTGAGCCGAGAGGCCGGCCTGCGTCACGAGGTGTTTCATCACCCCCTCCGCAGTGGGCGACCGGCAGATGTTGCCGAGGCAGACGAAGAGCACGGAGAAAGGCCTGGCCATGCGACGAATGTTAATCGTAGCCCTGGACTTCGGTTCCGGACAGGCACACGACCGAGTGCGCGCCAAGCCGGTACTTGGCCGAGGCGAGCGGCAGGGCGTTCACAAAACCGTCGCGCGAGGTGGTGTCAAAGACCGTCTGCCAGTTGCCGGCGGGCATGATGAAATCGCTGGGGTGGGAGTCATTGTTGAACAGCAGCAGCAGCGCGGAGCCATGACCGCAGATCATGGCGCCCAGCAGGGTGCGGCGGTGCTGGTACCATTCGTGGCGGGACATCACCTGGCCGGTCTCACTGATCCAGGTCATGTCGCGCTGTCCGGTGATGGGGTCCTTCTGGCCGTCGAAGAAGGCGCTGCGGCGGAGGGCCGGGTGGGCGCGGCGCAGCGCGGCAAGCTGCCGCACGAAGGCGATGAAGCGTTCGCCCGGGTCGTTCGGCGTCCAGTCGATCCAGGACAGCTCGTTGTCCTGGCAGTAGGCGTTGTTGTTGCCCTGCTGGGTGCGGGCGCGCTCATCGCCCGAGGTGATGAAGGGGATGCCCTGGGCCAGGAACATGGTGGCCATCATGTTGCGGCGGTGGCGCTCGCGCAGGTTGTTGATCTTGGCGTCCCGGGTCTCGCCCTCCACGCCGTAGTTGATCGAGTGGTTGTCGTTGTCGCCGTCGCGGTTGTTCTCGCCGTTGGCCTCGTTGTGCTTCGTGGTGTAGGTGGCCAGGTCGCGCAGGGTGAAGCCGTCGTGCGAGGTGAGCATGTTGACGGTGGCCAGGGGGGATTTCCATCCGTAAAGGTCGTCGCTGCCGCACAGGCGCTTGGCGAACTCCGGAACCACGTTGCCATCGCCGCGCCAGAAGCGGCGCACCGTGTCCCGGAACTTGCCG
Source organism: uncultured Verrucomicrobiota bacterium (assembly GCA_903854655.1). Taxonomy (GTDB): domain Bacteria; phylum Verrucomicrobiota; class Verrucomicrobiia; order Verrucomicrobiales; family Verrucomicrobiaceae; genus CAINXC01. The sequence continues at coordinate 23,777 of CAINXC010000248.1, forward strand.
TTGAGCTCGCGCCAGGGGTCCGGGAAGCCGCCCACGCGGTAGCCGTCCGGTCCCAGATCCCAGGGCTCGGCGATGAGCTTCACCGTGGCCAGCACCGGGTCCTGGCGCAGCGCCATGAAGAACAGGCTGTCGCCGCGGAAGCCGTCGCGGTCCCGGCCCACGGTCACGCCCAGGTCGAAGCGGAAGCCGTCCACATGCATCACCTCCACCCAGTAGCGCAGGCTGTCGAGAATGAGCTTGAGGGCGGGCCCTTCGAAGGAGGCGACGGTGTTGCCGCAGCCGGTGTAGTTGAGGTAGTAGAGGCCGTGCTCGGTGCTGTGGTGCGCGTAGTAGCTGATGTTGTCGAGGCCGCGCAGCATGAGCGTGGGGCCGTTCTCGTCGCCCTCCGCCGTGTGGTTGTACACCACGTCCAGGATTACCTCCAGGCCCGCCCGGTGCAGCGTCTTCACCATGGTCTTGAACTCGTTCACCTGCGCCTGCGGCGTCTCCGCCCCGGCGTAAGTGTTGTGCGGCGCAAAGAAGCCGGCGGTGTTGTAGCCCCAGTAGTTGGTGCGGCCGTTGTTCACCAGCCAGCCGTCATCGATGTGCTGATGCACAGGGAGCAGTTGCACAGCCGTGACGCCGATGGATTTGAGGTAGTCCGTGACCACCGGTTCGGCCAGCCCCGCATAGGTGCCGCGCAGGGCTTTGGGCACCTTGGGATGCAGCTTGGTGAAGCCCTTCACGTGCAGTTCGTAGAGCACGGAGTCCGCCCAGGGCAGGCGCGGCAGCTCGTCGCCCTCCCAGTCAAAGCCATCGTCAATCACCGCGCTTTTCAGCGCCGTAGGGCCGTTGTCGATCATGCCACGCCCTGTGTCAGGACCGTCGCGGCCCAGCATGTCGTCCCTGCCGTCAGGCAGGCCCACCACCGCCTTGGCGTAGGGGTCGAGCAGGAGCTTGTTGGGATTGAAGCGCAGCCCGTTGGCCGGCAGGTGCGGCCCGCGGGCGCGGTAGCCATACAGCATGCCGGGCGGCAGGCCCTGCACCAGCACGTGCCACACATCCATTTCGCCGCGTTGCAGGCGCACCCGGACATGCTCGCTTTCGGGTGCGGAAGGGTGGTACAGGCACAGCTCGATGGCCGTGGCATGCCTGGACCAGACGGCGAAGTTGGTGCCGGAAGACGACGGCGTGGCCCCCAGGGGAAAAGGTCTGCCCGGAAGAACGCTCAGCGGTGGAAGATCGGGGGTCACCCCGCTGAATAAACCATGATCATCCGCGCGCAACCCCGCAACCACGCGGATTTGCGGCATGGTTAATGCTTTTGCTCCACTATGGCGGAGCGTGCCTTCGAAGGATCAACATAGCGCCCCAAATCACGAACGGAGATGACGGTGAAGTGATTGTCCGCGAGATACCGCATGTACTGTTCGAAGATCTCAGGCGGCGTGTTGACCCAGGGATGGGTGTGCTCGGGGATGCCGTGGAAGGTGAAGACGACGATGCTGCCGTTCGCCGCCTGCTTGAGCGCGTTGTAAAAGGGTTCCGTTTTGCTGCCGCTGAGCGAGACGCTGGGAATGAGCAGAGGATTGTCCTTGGCAGGATCGTAGGCGCGGCCATGGCCTTCGCGGGCGAACAGGTAGCCATGCTCCGTCAGCGTCGCGAGCGCCGCCGGGCTGGTGACATAGGCCGGGTAGCAGAAGGTCACGGGCCTGGGGATGCCATGCCCGGCGCAGCGCTTCTCGATGAACTCGATCTCCTCCACGAGCTGTTCCTTCTTCAAGCCGTTCAGATGCTTGTGGTGGCCGGTGTGGTTGCCGATTTCGAACCCCATGTCGTTGAGCGATTTGATCTGGTCCCAGGTCATGTACTGCTCCTTGTTGGTCTCAAAATCCGGAGGGAACTCGCACACATAAAACGTGGCGCCAAAGCCCAGCTTCTTCAGCAGCGGGCCGACGAAGGTGGCGTGGTTGCTCACGGCATCATCAAAGGTGAGCACCACCAGCTTGTCGGGAACCGGCAGGAGCTGCCGGGACTCCTGGGCGGGGAGCGCGGTGGTGATGATCGCGAGCAGGGGAAGAAGATGGCGGCGCATGGCGGCAGTGTGCAGGGGCTTTGAAGGACGGAAAGGACGAAAGCTGGATCATGCCAATCGGGTGAAGCTGCGCGCCGCCCCTCCGCGTAAACGCGGTACACCAGCCGCTGTGCGGAGCTATCGGCAATCTCGATTCGCGAGAAGGCCATGCTGCGGAGCCTCGTGACCTTGGGTTGCATTGTGCTTTGATGTCGCGGCTGGTGTACAGCGTTCACGCTGCCGGGGTGGCGGCCGGTTTCTTCCCTGGTTCAGCTTGTGTCCTCGGCGGAGGGTGCCTGGGACAAGACCGTTCAGCTTTTCTTCCTTCGAGGCACAAAAAAGCGGCTGCCTCCCTCACGGAAAGCAGCCGCTTCATCAAGCTATATCATGTCCACCTATTTCGCCGGAGTCGGCGGCATGAGCACCTGCAGCGCCGGGGCGGTGGGGTTCGCGGCCAGATAGGCGTCCACGTCCTTGGTCACGACGATGGCGCCGTGCATGGTCATGAAGTGGCCGGGGAAGGTGCAGACAAAGTCCAGGCTGCCCTCCCTGCCAGGGGCCTTGAGTTCGAGGGTCTGCTTCTGCTCGGGTTCGAGCAGGCGGGTGCCCTCGATGAGCTTGTAGTTCTTGGGAACGTACTGGCGGCCCTTCTTGTCCTTCTCGCCGGGGCCCATGGTCATGGTGGCGGCGCCGAGTTCAGCAGCCTTGCCACCATCAACGATGAGCAGGTTGTGCGGCATCATGTCGCTGTTTTCGAAGATGATCTGGAAGGGCTTGCCCTTCTCGACCACCAGGCGGGTGGTGTCGTACTTGAGGCCCTCACGCACCGTTTTGACGACGAACACCGAGACGCCCAGGCCGCGCAGTTCCTTGCGCAGCTTCGAGTCGTCGGCCAGGCCGGCCATGTCGATGGCAAGCTGGTTGAGCTCGACGAAGTTCTGCTCCGTGCGCTTGTTGTCCGGCACGGTCTTCGCATAAGCCAGCAGGCTGGCGGCGATGGGGCCGGCCTGGGCCTTGTCCCAGGTTTCGCGGGGAAGCTGGCGGATGGAATCCACCACGGTGTTGCGCTCCTTGCCCTCGATCAGGTGCCTGGCCAGCACCGCGAAGTTGGCGGGGGCATTGGCCGGGCCCATCAGGGGCAGGGCGGCAAGAATGGCCTTCAACGTGCCGCCGCTGGCCTTGGGCAGCGCGGCGACGAGCTTGGGCTGGAACTCGGCGCGCAGGGCCGGATTGGGCACCACGGAGATGGCCTGGATGATCGCCTCGGTGGCGTGGACGGTGGTGGCGACCTCCCAGGCGGCGTCGGGCTTGCCATCGGCAATCAGAATGCCGGCCCAGGCGGCCTTGCGCGCTTCAGGGCGCTTGGATTTGGCGGCCATCCCGATCAGGGCGTCGCGGCTCTTGGTGAGGTCGGCAGGCGAAGTGCCCACGAGCACCTTGGTCAGCTCGTTGATGGCGCCGCCGTTGCCTACGGCGTCGAGACGCGCATAGGCGGCGACGAGTTCCGTGACCTTGTCGGTCTTGTGCAGCTTGGCCAGGTCATTGATCACGGAGGCGCGGTTGCCTGGGTCGTAGCTGCGGCGCTCAAGCTTGGCATTGAGCACGGCTTCCACCTTGGGCTGGCTGTTCAGTTCGCTGTCGTCCATCTTGCTGATGAGCGTGGCGACCAGTTCGGGATCGCTGGGCAGGCTCTTCTCTTTCGCCAGGCTCTGGAGCTGCTTCATGGTTTCCTTGAAGCAGTACTCAATCGTGTAGTCGGTGGGCTTGCGAATCGCGTCATAAGCGATGCTGATCGCCTTCGGAACATCGGCGCCGTTGAAGAAGCTCAGGGCGCGGACGGCTTCGAGGCGCACGCGCGGGGCTTCGTCAGCCACGGCAGCCTTCAGCAGGTCGAGCGCGTTTGGCACGCGGTCGCGCCAGTAGCAGAGCACGCGGACGCCCTGGGCGCGGGCGCGCGGGTCCTTGCTCTTCAGCACCTGCTCCAGCAGGGAGGTGTCAACGATGTTGTGCCACTGGTGCACCCAGAGGCCTTCCAGCACGTTGTGCTCATAGGTGGGGTCGGCCTTGTCGAGACTGGCCACCCAGGCGCTGACGGCGGTCACGACCTGCTTGGAGTCGCGCTTGCCCAGCTCGATCTTGGCGCGCTGGCGCACATTGTCTTCATGCTCCTTGAGCAGCTCCACAAGGTTCTCGATCGGCTCGCCGTCGATCTTCTTGGGGGTGAGCAGCGGGCGGCCTTCATAGGTGATGCGGTAGATGCGGCCGTGGGCGTGACCACGGTTCGGATCGCGCAGATGATGCTGCAAGTGACCGATCAACTGCTGCGACCAGTCCATAACATACAAAGAGCCATCGGGGGCGACGGTGACGCCGGAGGGGCGGAAGTTCGGGTTCTGGGTGATGTCGGCTTCGAGCAGGGGATCAATCGTCTCGCCGTGCAGGGAGGAGCCGTCCTCGGTGATCTTCGCGCGGAAGATGCCCTGGAAGCTGATCACGTTGCAGTTCAGGAACAGGCCCTGCCAGTCGTCCGGGAAGTGGCGGCTGGAAAGGATGTTGGTGCCGGGGCAGGGGCGCGAAGGGCGGTCCCAGAACTGCTTGTAGCTGGGGTGGGCGCCTTCGCTGAGGAAGCCGCTGAAGCCGGGGCCAAAGTAGTTGGCGTTGCCGGTGGCGTCGGTGATCAGGTCGTTGCCCCAGTAGTCGAAGACGCGGCCATGGGGATTGGCGAAGCCGTAGGGGATGTAGCGCTCGAACTTGTTGGTGCGGGGCTCGAAGCGATAGATCGCGCCGTTGACGTTGCGCACGGGGCCCACAGCGGTTTCGACGTTGGTGCGGTGGAACACGCCGTCGCTGCAATAGGTGGCGCCGCCGGGCTCCAGGCACATGGAGTTGGTTTCGTGATGCGAGTCCGCAGCGTCCAGACCATCGAGCACGCGCTCCACAGTGTCAGCCTTGCCGTCGCCATCGGTGTCACGCCAGTATTCCAGGCAGGGGGAGCGCATGACCAGCACGCCATCCTTGTAGAACTGGAAGCCGGTGGGGCAGTTCAGGTTTTCCAGGAAGTGCGTGCACTTGATGGCCTTGCCGGTCTTCGGGTCGATGTCGAACACGAGCAGCTTGTCGAAGTCCTTGCAGTCCGGCAGGGTCTCGGGGTAGTGCGGCCAGGCGGCGATCCACAGGCGGCCCTTGGTGTCCCAGTTCATCTGCACGGGGTTGATCAGCTCGGGGAATTCCTTTTCCGAGGCCACCAGCTCGATTTTGCAGCCGGCGGGAACCTTCAGGGTCTTGATCGCCTCCTGGGGATCAAGGTAGGGCTTCACATCGCCCTTGTTCGGCGGCACGGGGGTCACGGGCGGGAGATTGGTGTTGTCCACCTTGAGGTCGCCGCCCTTGGCCACGGCCCAGATGCGCTTGTCGCGACGGTCCACCATGACTTCGCGCTGGGCGAATTCTTCCATGATGGTGGTGTGATTGGTCACACCGGGGAAGGAGGGATCATTGGCGTTCTTGTAAGGGATGCGCGAGCGGTCGCCCCAGATGTTGAACTGGTCCACGCTGCGGTAGATGTGGCGCCACTCGACGTTGCGATCGACCACCGCCTCGCGGATCTTCTTCACCAGCGGATCATCGGTGCTGGGGGCGTCCTTGGCGAAGATGCCCTTGTACTCCAGCGGGGCCAGCAGCTTGTAGCCTTCCTCGGTGAGGTGCAGGCCGTTGTGCGTGAGCGTGGCGCTGGACTTGCCATAAAGGGATTGCGAGGCCTCAAACAGGTTGACGAACGGGACGCCGTTGGCCTTGGACACCTCGGCCATCGCGGCGGTGTAGGCGGCGATGTTCTTGTTGTTGGCCGTGGGGTCCTGGTAGTTCGGGTCGTTCATGTTCTCCTGCGCGATGGGCGACAGGATCACGAGGCGTGGCGAGCTTTTGCCGTTGTACTGCGCCTTGAGCGTGTTCTTGATGAAGGTGTCCAGGTCGGTCTTGAACTGCGCCAGCCCGTCCGGGCCTTTGAAGGATTCGTTGAAGCCGTAGTAGGCGAGCACCACATCGGTCTTTTCCTTGGCCAGCCACTCCTCGGTGGGCGGCACATCTGCGGAGCGCGGGCGCACGGTGAGTTCATCGGCGGAGAAGCCGAGGTTGCGCACGGTGAGGTCGAGGTCGGGGTTGGCCTTGAGGATCAGGGATTCCAGCCACCCGAAGTGCTGCTGACGGTCGGCAAGCGTGTTGCCAATGACGGCGATGTGGTCGCCTTTCTTGAGTTCCAGCGACTGCGCGTGCAGCGGCAGGGCCACGGCGGCGAAGAGGGCGAGCAGGATGCGGTGTTTGATCATAGGGGAAGAATGGCGGCGAGAGGAGCGGTCAATACGAGCAGGTTCAAGGGCTTCATGCAGCGATGTGCTGAAGGAACGCCAGGTGCTTTTTAAAGGCAGGCATTCCATCAGACAGCGGCGCGTGAGTCAACTGCCCGCATGAAGAAGAGAAACCGGACAGGGAAAAGTAAAGTTTTGTGCGCCTCCGCAGCTATTGCTGGAGTCAAGGCATTCAGCCGATCACCCGCGAGTGTGGCCGGGCTTCGATTCCAGCGAAGGCATTGCCAGGAGCCGCGCCACGGTGATCGTCTAAAGACTCCCGACTAACATCAGGTTTAGTGAGCCACTTGCAGAACCTCTGCGCCCTCCGCCTCTCTGCCCCTTTGCGGCCAAATGAGCCTCCGGGTGACTCCGCCTTGCCGCAGAGGGGCTGAGAGGCAGAGGACGCAGTGATCATTTGGGGGACGTTTTGCAAGTGCCTCTGGTTACTCACGGTTCCACACCGCAAAGCGCGTTCCTTTGCTCGA
>CAINXC010000249.1 GCA_903854655.1 uncultured Verrucomicrobiota bacterium
AGATCACGAAAATGCGCTCAAAATGCTCGTGAGCGATGCCGATGCCGTTGTCCTCGACCGAGAACCTCCACCGCCCCCGCAGCCATTTGCAGCCTACATGCAAGCAGGGTGGGGCCGCGCCCCGGAATTTCAGCGCGTTTGCCAACAGATTTTGGAAAACCTGCCGTAGCTGGCTTGCATCTGCCAGCACCATGGGAAGATCATCGCGGCTGATGGTGGCGCCACTGTCTGAGATGGCGAGACGGAGGTTTTCAAGCACATCATCCAGCATTGCCGAGCTGCTGGTCGGAACCAACTTGCAGCCATGAGCGCCTGCGCGTGAGTAGAGCAGCAGATCATCAATAAGCGCGCGCAAGCGCCTGGCACCGCCCATGGCAAAGTCAAAATACTGCCTGCCCTCCTCGTCCAGGCGGTCCGCGTAGCGCCTCTCTATGATTTGCAGATAGCTGGAAACCATTCGCAGCGGCTCCTTGAGATCATGCGAGGCCACATAGGCGAACTGCTCCAAATCTTGATTTGACCGCCGCAGTTCGTCCTCGGCGTTTTTCCGGTCAGTGATGTCAGTGGCGATGCCGCCAATCGCCCCCACCTGGCCTGCCGGGTTGCGCAGCGGAAACTTCACTGACAGGTAGGTGTGCGGCCCGTCCGTATGGGGCGCGACCTCCTCCAGAATCAAGGGTTCTCCCGCCGCCTGCACCTTCAAATCATTTTCACGGAACGCCTGTGCCATCTCCGGCGGGAAAATATCCTGATCCGTCAAGCCTATGACCTGAGCAGCGTCAACGTTGAAGAGTTCGCTCCAGCGTTTGTTGATGAGTTGATACCGGCCTTCCAAGTCCTTGATGAAGATGACTGCCGTGGTGTGGTCCAGGATCGCGTGGAGACGCGCCTCCACCTCGCTTTTGGCAGCCTCGGCGCGCTTCCGTCGCGAGATGTTGCTCCCTACGCCTAGGAAACCAGTAATAGTTCCGGACTCATCACGCAACGCTGTGACGGACAACTGCACCGGATAGCGGCTGCCGTCCTTGCGTATGTGGGTCCACTCATTCTCATCCACCTGACCCAGGCGGGCCTTGGCCACGAAGGTCTGGAAGCCGGGCTCAACATGGTAGCCGAGTTCGAGCGACAGCTCCACTGCGCGCCTCGCAACCTCCCCGGGATCGTGGATGATCGCGGGTGTGACTTTGCCCACGACCTCCTCTGCCTTGTAGCCCAGCTCGCGCTCCGCCTCCGCGTTGAAGGTTTGAATGATGCCTTCTGGCGAACCGGAAATGATGGTGAAATTGGCGCCATCCAGGATCGCCCGCTGCAGTTGCGAAGTCTCGATCAACTGCCTTTCCATCGCCTTCCGCTCGGTGATGTCACTCACCAGGCCGATCAAGGATGCCGGCTGCCCGCCTCCGTCCTTGAACACGTTTCCACGCGCCCAAATCCAGCGCATTTCCCCGTCGGCCCTGATGATGCGGCATTCAAAATACCAGCCGGCGCCAGCTGCCACGCTGTCCTGGAACGTCTTATCCACAGTGGCCCGGTCATCGGGATGGACGTGCCCCAAAAAAATGGCATACGTCCATTCCTGCAGCCTCTCGGCATAGCCGAAAATCTGATCATGGCGCAACGACCGGCGCGCGACCTGAGTCGTCAAATCCAGCTCCCAGTCGCCGATTTGGGCTGCGTCCAGGGCAAACTGCAGCCGCTCCTGGGCGGCTCCAAGCGCGTCTTCCACACGTTTCCGGTCGGAAACGTTCCGGCTCACACCGAGGAAACCGGTGAGGTTTCCCTGCGCGTCACGAAGAGCAGTGACAGAGGCCACCCCAGGGTAGCGCGTGCCATCCTTGCGGACGTAGGTCCACTCACGCTCTTCTTGCAACCCCATCGCCGCCTTCACCGTGAATGCCTCCAGCCCGCGCTCAACGTGACGGCCCAGTTCACGTGAAAGCTCCTCCGCATGACGCGCGATCTCCGCAGTCAGGTGAAACAGTTCGGGAGTCGCCTTTCCGATCACTTCAGCAGCAACGTAGCCGAGGTTCCGCTCCGCCGCCGCGTTAAACGTTTGGATCACACCGCGAGGATCCGTTGAGATAATGACGAAATCGGTACCATCCAGCAGCGCTTGCTGGATCCGCAAGGTGTTGGAAAGCTTCCTCTCCAACGCTTTTTGCTGCGTCACGTCGCGCGCTGCCGCATAGATGAGCCGCTGTTCGAGATCGGGCCTGGCGTGCCATAGCAGCCAGATATGGTCGCCGTCCTTGCGCCGGTAGCGATTTTCAAAAGACAGCGTCAAGGCACCCTCACTGATCCTCGCTGCCTCTGCCGCAGTGGCGGCGACATCGTCGGGATGGATAAACGACACGTAGGGCACGGCCATCAGTTCCTCACACGAATAGCCCAGCGCGGCCTCCCATGCGGGGTTCAATCGTATGAACCGGCCCTCGAAATCCGCGACGCAAAGCAGATCAAGCGACAGATTGAAAAATAACCTTCCCAGCGCCTCTTCACGTTCTGTAGGCTCCGCACTCATACTGAGATTGAAAGACTCGCGTAGTTAACGGGAGGATATGAAGATCTCCGCTCATTAACAAGAACGAATTCAGCACCAAGCGCGAACAGGGCCGGCTACACCTCCGGCAGTTTCCAGTCCCCTCGGAACGTCCGGTGGGCCAGAAGTGCGTTTGCGTCCTGATCTGCGCCGAAGTTTTCCGCCACGGGATCCCACAGGACCTTGCGTTTCGCCTTCAAGGCAATGGCGGTGAGCTGGGGCAGCATGTCAGAACGCACGGAGGTTTCGATGTCGCAAATCGCACGCTTGCCGTTCTTGATGGCATCAATGAAATTGCGGGTGTGCGAGGTGCTCACGGGCAGCGTGATGGGCATGGTGCCAACGGCGTTGTGCGGGTCATGCAGCACCGAGTCGTCACTGGCCCAGATCTTCTCACGCACGACATGGACCCAGTGGTCCTCGCCGATGAACTTGACGCCGTGAGTGACGCCTTCGGTATTCTGCGTGCAAAACGTGATGGGCGCGGCCTTCGCGTACTCCATGCGCACCTTCCAGGTGAGCATCGCATCGCACGAGCCGCCGTTGGGATAGGTGGCGGTGCCCTCGACGCTCACCGGGCCGGTGTCATCGGTGCCATTGCCCCATTGCGCAATGTCCAGGTGATGAATGCCCCAGCACGAGATCATGCCCAGGGAGAAGTTGGTCATGTTTTCATGGAAATTGCGCTCGGTTTTCTTGTCGTGATAGCTGCTCATCGGCGCGGGGCCCACCCAGCGGTCCCAGTCCAGAAAGTCGGGCACCGGCTGCTCAGGAAACAGCTCGGTCTGCTTGCCTCCCTCCACGCCCACCTGGATCTCCTTGAGCTTGCCGAGACGGCCGTTGAGGGCCAGTTCGCTGCCCCAGCGGAACTTCAGGTCCGAACGCTGCTGGGTGCCGAACTGGAACACCACGCCCTTCTTGCGCACTGCGGCACGCACATGCTTCGCCTCCTCGAAAGACATGCCCATCGGCTTTTCGTGGTAGATGTGTTTGCCATTGAGGATGGCATCGGCGGCGGGGATGCTGTGCCAGTGAACAGGCAGGGCCATGAGAACGGCGTCAATGCTCTTGTCGCGATTCAGGTCGCGGAAATCGGGATGCAGCTTCGCGTCCGCACTGCCGTAGGTCTGCTTGATGTGACCCAGGGCGCCGTCGCTGTGCCTCTTGTTCACGTCACTGATGGCGACCACGCGCACATCGTCGTGGTTAAGGAAGCCGCGCATGTCATTGGTGCCCTGGGAGCCCACTCCGATGACCCCGAGCGTGATCTTGTTCGACGGCGCCGTCTCCGAGCGAAGCACATGCGCGGGGATGATCCACGGCGCGCTGCCAGTGGCCAGGACTTGAGAAATGAAGGAGCGACGTTTCATGGTGGATGTTGAGGTGCAATGAGACCAACGCCAAGCTTGGGCCCCATGTTCAGCCATGTTTTATAAGTTTTCGGTCAGAAATCACTTCCAAAACGCCTTCACCACGCGCACCCATTCTTCGGCCATGAGCTGGTGGCCTGAGTAGGTGGGGTGAACGCCATCCCAAATCCAGTGATCAGCCGGGGCACGTTTGCACGCCTCCGTGAAAATGGCCTGAAAATGCACCAGCGCGGCCCCGTGCTGCGCCGCCAGTTTCGCTACGATTTCCTGGCGCTTCTTGATGCCCGCAGGCACCTCCCAATGTTCAGGAACCTTGCCCTTTGGCAGGCAAAAGGGTTCGCAGAGCACCAGCTTCATCTTGGGGTTGGCAGCTTGGCTGTCAGTCAGCAGCTTGTCATACACCTGCTCATACTGCTCGAAGCTGACATTGCGGCCGTCATCGTTCACTCCGATGAGGATGCTGAGCAGATCGGGCTTCAAATCCAGCGTGTCCTTCTGCCAGCGCTTCTCCAGATCCAGCACTGTGTTGCCGCTGATGCCCCGGTTCATGAAGGTAAGGTCACGCTCGGCCAGTTCCGCCCCGTACCTGGCAGCAATGATGAACTGGTAGCCATGACCCAGGATGTGGTTCGGATCCGTGCTCCGTCCCCTGTTGCCATCGGTGATCGAATCGCCCTGGACCAAGATGCGCGCGCTCTGGCCGAAGGCTGGAACATCCTCTCCGGGACCGGCTTGAACAGCCAGTCGGAGGAAGAGCAGCAGTGAAAGAACAGAAAGCAGTCGGAGGTTCGGCATGGGAATCAAAGGTTACCTTGTGTTTGCGTTTCAGGGGGAGCGCAGGTCTTGCCACTCGGCAACGGCTGGCACAAGGGCTTTCGCTCCGCCCGGGCCGTCCAGCCTGCGTTGGGGTTTCACCCCATGCCTGGACCAGAGATTAATACCCCTGCGTTGTCCTGCCGAGGCGATCCACAAGTGCAAACCGGGGATTCCCGTCAATAAAACTAACGCAAAGACAATCCATGAAAATACCCTTCTTCAAGAAATCCTGCCCTCTGATGACCGCCGCCGCACTGGCCCTCGGTGGTGTCATCCACGCTCAAACGACCACGACGACAACCAATGAGGTGACCACCAACGGGACGATCAGTTCGTTCGAGCCGGAGACTTTCGTCATCAAGTCTGAAACCGCCCCGGGCCCGATCACCTATAGCTACGGCAAGACCACGCAGTACGTGGATGAGGCGGGCAACGTCGTGACCCGGGAAGCCATCACACCCGGAGTGCCGGTGACGGTTCACTATGTTCGCGAAGGCGACCACATGATGGCCGACCGCGTCGTCGTTCACAAGACGACGACCACCACGACAGAACCCGGTCGCGAGCCGACCCACAAGGAAGCCAAAGCGTTGCGAGAAGCTGCGAAACACCCGGATCGCGAAGCCCGCCGCGCCGCCGAACAGGGCAAGCCGTTTCCACCGGTGGACCCGTCTGCCCCCAAGTCGACGACCACAACGACAACGACCACCTCTGATGGGACCGTCAGTTCCTTCACGCCTGAACAGTTTGTCGTCAAGTCAACCACCAGCGAGGCCCCTGTTACCTACCGCTATTCCAAGACCACCCAGTACGTGGATGACAGCGGGGCGCCGGTGTCCGTCGAAGTTGTGCGTTCAGGAGCGCCCGTCTCGGTCAGCTACATCCGCGAAGGCGACGGTTACATCGCCCAGCGGGTGATCGTGCACAGCCGCTAAACATCACGGCTTCGGCCTCACTCAAAGCAGGCCGCCGGAATCAGGCGGCCTGCCCCTGTGTTGCGGACCGATGCGCAAAGTCATCCTCATCGCCCCCTTTCGAAACCAAGTGTGTATCATTCACCCCTTTCCGCAGCAATCACACACCATGTCGCAAGCGATGGTTGGCTCCGGCCTCGCTTAACAGCCATGTTCGAGGATTACCAACAGCTTCTTTATGGCCACCTACCTTACCCTCATCACCTTCACTCCACAGGGACTCCAGAACATTCATGAGTCCGCCCATCGGGCCACGGCTTTTAAAGCGGCGGCAAAGAAGGCGGGGGTCAAGGTCTCGCACGTGTTCTGGTCGCTCGGCGAATTCGATGGCGCCATTCTGTTTGAGGCCAAGGATGACGCAGCCGCCACCGGGGTGATGCTCACCTTGTCCGGCCTGGGCAACGTTCACACCAAAACCTTGCGGGCCTTCAGCGCAGCCGAGTTCTCGGCGATTGTGGCGAAGCTGCCAAAGATGTGACCGAGGCCTCGATGTCGCCCGTCATTTGCTTAATTTCTCCTGGTAGTTCAGCTCCGTTTTCCACCCCAATATTGTCATCTTTCCGCTTCCCTGCCGCGATGGTTCCCGGTATGAAACTCAAGATTTCATATCTCCCGTCCCATGGTTCTGCTCACCCGCGTTTTTTTCCTGGCAGCGCTCCACGCCGGCCTGGGCTGTGCTTTTGCGGGCCAGCCATTCGCCATTCAGGTCATCGATGGGAGCAGCCAGCGCGGCGTGCCCATGGTCGCGCTTGAGACGGACAACCACGTCCGTTTCGTCACCGACAGCGCGGGCTGGGTGGCGTTCGATGAGCCGGCAATGATGGGGAGGGCCGTTCACTTCGCCGCCACCAGCCCGGGATACCAGCTTCCAAAGGATGGCAGCGGACAGCCAGGCATGGTCCTCCAGGTTCACGCCGGCCAGATGGTCGAAGTCCGGCTGGTGCGCACGTGCATTGCCGAACGCCTGTACCGCCTTACCGGGCAGGGCATCTACCGGGACACGATGCTCTTGGGCAGGGAGGCACCTCTGCCGTTCCCCAACCTTGATGGCGATGTGATCAGCGAGCGCACGGTGCAATCGGCGCCCTACCAAGGAAAGCTCTTCTGGCTCTGGGGTGAAACGCGACGAATGACCCCGCGCTGCCGGCCCTTCATTGCCGGCGCGGTATCGGACCTCCCGGGCGCGGGCGGCCTTGATCCCATCCAGGGTGTCCACCTGCGTTATCTCACCAACGAACAGGAGGAGCCGCTCAGCCTCCTCACGCCGCCCGCCGCCATGCCGGACACCGTGCAAACCTGGCTCGAGGGGCTGGTGTCGGTGAAGGACCGGGCCGGGGCCGAACATCTCCTGGCCCACTACTCTCTGACCAAAGACGATGGCACACGCATTGAACATGGCATCGCCGAATTTAACGACCAGCACACGTTCGACCGCAAGACCGTGCTGGGGGAGGAATACACGTGGCAGTTCCCGCACGGCAACGCGGTCGAGGTCAAGGATGACGATGGCGACTTCATTTACTTTGCCGCCCCTCTCTGCCACGTGCGCGTGACGGCAAGCTACGATGCCCTGCTCAGCCCCACCAGTTATGAAGCCCTGGCATGGTCTGATGATGACGAAAAACTCGAATGGCAGCAGTCCCGTGAACCACTCACCCAGGCCGTGGAGGCAAGGCTCATTCAGCAACGGAAATTCACAGCGAGCGGGGCTCGCTGCCAGTTGGTGGATGCAGTGACGGAGAAGCCTGTCGCCATCCAGGATGGCAGCGTGGAGTGGAGTGTGTCCCGCAAATGCTGGATCATGATCGCTCGGGGAGTTGTCGAAGAGGCAAGTTCCGGGGATGTATGGTATGCCGAGGCCTCCCGGGTCACCGGTCCCTGGAGCAAGGCGGTTCAGGTGGCAACGCACGGCGGCGGCATGAGTTTCTCCAGCGTCATGCAGCATGCCGCGCTGGTGCAGGAGAGCGGGCGTTTCATCTATTTTGAGGGCACCTGTTTCCGCCCAGCGGACCCGCTGCCCAGGTACGAGGGCAATTCGTTGATGTACCGGCTCGACCTCAATGACGAACGCCTCGCTCCGGCACGCCATCATTGAGAGCTTGATCGCTGGGCCATCAACCGCTAAAACCCGCGCATGTCCTTCACCGCTCCTCGCTTCGCCCCCCCGGAACGCATCCTCATGGGCCCCGGCCCCAGCGACGTGCCGCGCCGCGTCCTCAACGCCCTCGCCTCTCCCACTCTCGGCCATCTGGACCCGGCCTACCTTGCGATCATGGACGAGGTGCGCGACTTCATGCGCCAGGTGTTCCGCACCAAGAACGAGCTGACCATGGCCGTGCCAGGCACCGGCAGCGCGGGCATGGAAGCCACGGTGGTGAACTTGGTGGAGCCCGGCGACGAAGTGATCATCTGCGTCAATGGAGTGTTTGGCGGCCGTATGAAGGACGTGGCCGAGCGCAGCGGCGCGAAGGTCCATGCCGTGGAAGCCCCCTGGGGCCAGACCATTGCCCCTGCGGCCATCGCTGAAGCCCTGGCCGCTCATCCCGCCGTCAAGCTTGTGGGCATTGTTCACGCTGAAACCTCAACCGGCGCCATGCAGCCGTTGGAGGAAATCACAAAGCTCGTGCACGACGCCGGAGCGTTGCTGCTCGTCGATGCCGTGACCTCGCTCGGTGGCGTGCCTCTCGACCTGGACGCCCTTCAAATCGACGCCTGCTATTCCGGCACCCAGAAGTGCCTGTCCTGCCCGCCCGGCCTGTCGCCCGTGAGCTTCTCCGCCGCTGCGGTGGACCGCATTATGAGCCGCAAGACCAAGGTGCAAAGCTGGTACTTGGATATGTCGATGCTCAAATCCTACTGGGGCCAGGAGCGCGTGTACCACCACACCGCTCCGATCAATATGACTTACGCCCTGCGGGAAGCCCTGGCCATGGTGCTGGAAGAGGGCCTGGAAGCCCGGTGGGCACGCCACCAGCTCAACTATCAAGCGCTGCGGGCAGGCCTGGAAGCGCTCGGCATGAAATACATTCCCGAGCACTCCCTGCCCAGCTTGAACGCCATCCACGTGCCAGAAGGCGTGGATGAAGCCGGCGTGCGCAAGCGCCTGCTCAATGAGTACGACATCGAAATCGGTGCGGGACTGGGGCCCTTCAAGGGCAGGGCCTGGCGCATCGGCCTCATGGGAGCCAGCAGTACGCGGCGGCACGTCATCCTCGTGCTCGCCGCGCTCGAGAGCATCCTTGGCCTCAGCGGCGGCACGACGGCGGCGACCAAGGTCTATGGGTGATCCCTGCCGGGAGCCAAAAGCGAAGACGCCTTATGGGCAGGATGCCGCAGATGCTTTGAAAGCGACCAAGGCCTGACCGTGCCCTGGCTTTCCGGCACGCGGCTCGGCTGGCGAGATCGGTGAGGTGCGATTGCGCCCCACTTTGTTAAAACCCTTTAACAATCAGGGTTAACGAAGGGATTTTGGCACTCAAGGCGGTGTCCGAACACTTGGTGCACCTCCCTCGCCTTGGAGGCGGGGCACGACAACCTTGGTGCTATACCGTCTTCTGGAAAAATCCCCCAGATTAATCGGTTGATTCAATTCTAGTTTGTATTTAATTTATGGGAATTATATGAATTTGTTCATATCTCCCCTCTCACCTGCCAAACGGATTGCTCCCACCCACTTCATGTGGACTGGATTGCTGGCGCTACTGCTCTCCGTGACCGGCTTCGCAACGGCAGGCGCACCCATTGCACAAACCTTCTTTGTCCCTTTTCCCGAGACGGACTTCCAGACCTCCTTGAAGGCGATTGACACCACCGGCACAGCCGTGGGTAACAGCCTGAAAACGGTCATCTCCATTGTGGTCCCCACGGCGGGGACAGTCATCACCTACGACCAATGGGAGGATGGATACGAGGCGGATCCTGCCAACCCGACCCAATCTTCCACCCAGGTTTGGGGCGATGGCGACCCCACCAATGGCTCGGCTCCAGGCTACCCGTCGGACATTCTTCCGGCCGGAGCCGTCATTACCCTGAGCAACAACGTGGCGATGCCGCGCAGCGCCGCCACCCTGTTCTATGACGGGCGCGACCGGATCAGCTCGACCCAGGCGGTGGGAGTCACACGCGCGGGCTGGGGCATTGTCCCTGGCACCGTGCTGGGCAGCGCTGCTGAAGTCTACGACACCCGCAAGTGGGGCACCTCGTTCAAGATTCCAGTGGGAACCAACTCCACCGCCCAGCAGCAGTTCAGCTACTCATCCCTGCACATCATCGCCTCGCAAAACGGCACGGTGGTGCAGGTGGACAAGGATGGCAACGGCACGATCGACCAGACGCAGACGCTGAACCTTGGTGATTCCATGTTCGTCAACGGCGGAATCCTGGCGGGTGCCACGGTCACCGCCAGCCATCCGGTGGAAGTACATGAGCTGACGGGGCGCATCGGGTCCACCTACCAGTCGCGCACCTTTGCCATCAGGCCCACCGCGCTCTGGTCCTCCAGCTACTACGCCCCGGCGACCACGACCCTGGCCAGCGAAGTTCACAACCTCTTTGCCTACAACCCTGGCGCTGCGGCCATCACTGTGTCTTACGAGACGGAGACCGGCACGGGCACCTTCAGCGTGCCGGCCAACGGCAACTATCAGTTCCCGATGCCGATGAACTCTGGCGCCCACCTCTTCACCGCCAGCGGAGCCTCTTTCTACGCGGTCGGTGCCAACGATTCGGGAGCCTCGGCCAGCGCCAACCAGACGCATGACTGGGGCTACGCGCTGCTGCCGGAATCCGCCCTGACCACATCGGTCGTAACCGGCTGGGCTCCCGGTTCCGACGACCTGAAAGCTCCGCCCAAGCCCGACGTGAACGGCAGCCCGGTATGGGTGACGCCCAATGCCAACACCACGGTTTACGTGAACTACGCGGGCGACCTCACCGTGGGCGCCAACACCGCGCCTGACGGCTCCAAGTACGATGTGTCATACACCCTCAAAAAACTCCAGACGCAGACGGTTTACAACGCCACCACGAATGACATGACCAAGTCGCGGCTCTTCACCACCGATGGCACCAAAATCGCCACCTGCTGGGGTGAGGACTCCTCCACCGCCCCTGCCGGGTCACCTGGGCTGGACATGGGCACCACCATCATCCCCTTCCCCCAGCCGATCTTCAACAAGACGGCGAAACTGGTCAACGACCTCAACAGCGACGGACTGATCGGCACCGGGGACACGGTGCAGTACACCCTCACTCTCCTCAACGATGGCGTGGTGGACCTCCCAAACGCAGTGATCGAGGATGCCGTCCCCGCTGGCACCACTTACGTGGCCGGCAGCACCACGCTGAATGGCTCCGCCTATCCTGACGACACAGCTCCAGCTACGATTTACCCGTTGGACAACGGCGGCCTCACCCTGCCTGCGGTGCCTGCGGGCAACCAGATCGTCATCACCTTCAATGTCACAATCAATGCCGGCGCGACCAACGTCACCAACACCGCCAGCGCCAGCAGCGGCGGCCTTCCCATTCCCCTTTCCGCGACCGTCGGCTTCTCGGTGCTCACGGCACCAAGCCCTCCCGCTCCCACCGTGACATTCACCAACGTTTCGGGTTCCCCCGTCAGTTCTTATGCCCCAGGCGCGAACATCTATGTCACGGTCAACAATCCCAACGCCAATACCGATCCGACAACCGCGCAAACGGTCACCGCCGTGATCACTGATGCCACCACCGGCGACCAGGAGCTCGTCACCCTCACCGAGACTGGTGTGAACACCGGCATCTTCAGCAGCACGAGCGCCCTGCCCTCCTCCATCAGCGCCGGCATCACCCAAGGTGATGGCACCCTGTACGCGCATCCTGGCGACACGCTGACTGTCACACACACTGATCCGGTGTATGGAGCCGTGGCAACGAACACAGCGATTGTTTCCGTGCCCTCGCAGACCAAGTATTTGTATTTGAGCGATCCCAGCCAGGCGCTAGACCGTGTTGACCCGGTGGCCGCCAATGACACCACCACGGCAAGCACCGCCACCCTGGGAGGCTCCTCGACGGGCACGGTCACAGTGGCCAGCACATCCGCCGCATTCACCTCCAGCACGGCGACCTCCAGCGCTCCTTTGACGTTCAGCTACACCGCCGGAACAGGCACGAACCGGCTCCTGGTGGTCACCATCGCGGGCGGAGCATCGGCAGTCACAAGCATAACTAGTGTCACCTATGGTGGCCAGACGATGGCATTGGAGATCGGCACCTCAGCTAGTGGCGACACGAATGCCCAGTCCTTCATTTACACCCTCAATGAAGCGGGCATCGCGGCGGCGACGAGCACCACCGTGACCATCACGCCCAACTCCAGCTCCGCGATTTCCATCGCGGCGGGCGCCACCACATTCGCCGGGGTGAATCAAACCACCCCCATGGGCACCCCCATTTCCAACTACATCAAGGACGTGACCTCCATCGGCACCGGCTCCGCCGTCAATTCAGCCACCGGCGAGCTCATCGTCGCCACGGCGGCGCTGGAGGAGACGGCCAGCGGCCAGTCCAACAGCACCACGGCACCGACGCCCGCTCCGGTCGCCAATCTTTGGAAGTACAACACGAACGGCACAGTCAAAGCGACCGGCTCCGCCTACACCTTCGCCGGCGGGTCCTCCGTGACCCCCACTTTCACTAACTCAGCCGCGAACCGCTGCGCCATTTGCGCTGTTTCGCTCAAGCCAGCGACGGTATCCGCCCCTTCGACTGCCACATTTACACAGGCCCCAGCCATGGCCACCGCCTTCACCATGCCGGCGGCGACGACCATCGGCGTCACCGCCTACACTTCAATCATCAGTGGCTCCATACCCGGCAGCCCCACCATCAGCGCGGTCATCAAGAAAGGCACCACTTATGCGGGTGCCACCACCGTCGCCACCATCACCAATCCCACCTATAACTCGGGTACAGGCACCCTCACATGGACCAGCGCGGCACTCGGCAGCGCGGTGACAGTCAACGTCGGCGAATTCATTTATCTCGACATCACCACCACCCAGTCGGGCGTGACATTCCAGATCCAATACGACAGCACCACAAAGCCATCCAAGATCAGCCTGCCCACGAATACAGTGATTCAGATCCCCAGCTACGGCCTGTATGATGCGGCCTATCCGGCGGGCAATTTGATCACGTCCATGGACGCCGGCAAGACACTGTATGCGCGCGCCTCGGTGACCGATCCATTCGGCACCTATGACGTCTCCAGCCTCAATGTCCTGATCTCCAACGCCGGCGGCACCGTGCAGACGGCCACTTTGACCAGCGCCGTATCTGATAATGGAACGACGAAAATCTTCGAATACCCCTGGATGACAGTGTCCACTCAGGGTGCCTACACGGTGCAGGTGACGGCGAATGAAGGAACCGAGGGCATCAATGCCACCGCCACGCTGCCGCTTCAGGTCACAGCCACCGATCTGGGCACTCCCAGCACCACGACCTTCACCGATTCCAGCGGCAATCACCTCACCACCTACAGCACCAGCGGTCCGGTTTATGTCCAGGTGGTGGACTATGATCAGAACATGGATCCCACAACGGCCGAGACCGTCACCGCGATCATCACCACGGCCAATGGCGACAAGGAAACCGTTACGTTGACGGAAACTGGCATCAATACAGGCATCTTCCGCAGCGGCCCGATCACCACAAATACCAGCGCCGTGGTGCAGGGCAATGGCGCGCTCAACGTCGTGGCCGGCACCTCGTTGAACGTGACTTACACCGATCCCAACGATGGAAGCGATGTTTCGAGCGACAACGCCAGTATTCCCGCCGCCCCCGGCGTGGCCACCGCATCCGTGTTCAAGACCCTGGTGAGCCCGGCCAGTGGCAGCACCTTGGTGGGTGGGACCGTCACCTATAATATCCAGGTCTCCAACCCTGGCAGCATCACCTTGTCCACCGTGTCCGTGTCGGACACCTTCCCCGCCGCCAATCTTCAGTATGTAAGCGCCACAACAACGCCCACCACGACAGGCTCAGGCACCCTGAGCTGGAGCAACGTCGGGCCGCTCATCGCGAATCAGACGGTCAACATCCAGGTCACTTTCACCGCCCTGACCGCCGGTGCCACGGTGACCAATTCCGCCTCCGTCGGCGGCACGGCCACGGCCGGCCCTTCCACCGCCAGCGTGACCATCAACAACCCGCAGGTAGGCGTCACCAAGACTGTGCTCACTCCCGCCAGCGGTCCCGCCTACGTAGGCGACAACATGACGTACCGGATCGTGGTCCAAAACACCGGCAGCACGATCCTGTCCACGGTGCCCTTGCAGGATCAGTTCCCCGGGGCCTCCTTGCAATACGTGAGCGCCACGGTCCCCGCCGATTCGTCTGGCTATGGTTCGCTGCTCTGGAACAACGTCGGCCCTATCGCCGTCTCTGGCTCCAAAACCATTGATGTCACCTTCAAGGTGCTGGCCGCCGCCACGCTTGCCAACAATACCGCCCCGGTGTTGTACGCTGTTGACTCGCTCGGCAACTCGGTGCCCGGCGCTCAGAGCACGGCCAGCCTGCAGTTCGTGGCCTTCAACCTCAGCGGCCATGTCTATGACGACGCCAACGGCCTCACCGACTCCACGGTCAACGGAGTGGGCACCAACGCCGGAGGCACCCTATACGCCAATCTGCTCGACCCCAATACTAACAATGTGCTGCAAACAACGACGGTGGCGGCGGATGGCTCCTACAGCTTCAGCAGCCTGTCGCACAACACCAGCTACAGCGTTCTGCTCAGCACTTTCCAGGGCACGATCGGCAGCTTCACGCCCGCAGCGATCCTGCCTTCGGGCTGGGTCAACACCGGCGAGAACCTTGGCAGCGGATCAGGAAACGACGGATTGGTCGACGGTGTCCTGTCTGTGGCCGTCGCCTCGGCGGACGTGACCAATGCCAACTTTGGCATTGAGCAAACACCCACCGCCAACCCGGTGACGGCCAGCTCGCAGCCCAATCCTGGCAACACCAATCAGATCGCCGTGCCCACCCTGGGCGGCACCGATCCTGAAGATCCTTCCCTGACGAAGGTCATCATCCAGACCCTGCCGTCGAATGGAACACTCTATTACAATGGATCGGCAGTGACCGCAGGCCAGACCATCAGCGGCTACAATCCCGCCCTGCTCACGCTCGACCCCGCCAACGGCAGCATCACGGTCAGCTTTACTTACTCAGTCGTGGATGCGGCCAACGAAGCGTCTCCGGCAGCTACAGTGTCGATGTCCTTCGCAGCCGTGGGCATCAGTGGCAACGCATTCAACGACACCAACGCTCTTACGGATGGCATCGTCAACGGCTCCGGCACCAATGCGGGCGGTCCGCTCTACGTCATCCTGGTGAGCGGAGGCAATGTTGTGCGCAGCGCGACCGTTTCAGCCGGCGGCGCCTACAGCTTCGGCACCGTGGCGCCAAACTCCAGCTACAGCCTCGTGCTGAGCACCACCACGGGCACGGTCGGCAACCCGCCACCCGCCGCCAACCTGCCAGCCGGATGGATGAGCACTGGGGAGAACTCGGGAGCCGGCGCTGGCAACGACGGCACGGTGGACGGCACCCTGGCCGTGGCCGTGGCAACCAGCAGCGTGACCAACGCCAATTTCGGCATCTGGCAGGTAGGCACCCTGACAGGTCACCTGTACATCGACACCAACGGCAACGGCACCCAGGACGGCGAGCCCAACCTCCCCAATGTCAACGTCGTCATCACCGACCATGACGGAGTGGCCCAGACGGTAGTCTCCGACGCTAACGGCAACTGGAGCGCCATCGTCCCCGTTGGCTCCGCCAGCATCCATGTGGATCACACCGATCCCGATTTCCCCGCAGGTGCCACGCAAACACAGGGCAGCGAGCCCACCCTGGCGACGTCCGTTTTCAACACCGTCACGCCCACAAGCAACGATGGGTACTACATTCCCGCCACCATCTCCGGTGTCCTGTATATTGATACCAATGGGAACGGTACGCATGATGCGGGAGAGCCTGCGCTGGCCAACGTGGATGTGGACATCACCGATTCGAACGGCGACCCGGTCATTGCCACGAGCGATGCCAGCGGCCACTGGTCGGCCTCAGTGCCTCCTGGCTCCACGCTGTTCTCCGTGGATCAGACAGACCCTGATTTCATCAGCGCGGTCCCGACCGGCTTCGTCCAGACAGAAGGCACCTCCCCGTCAATTCTCACCGCCGTGGCCAACGTCACCACGAACGCGGGCAACGACGGCTACTTCATTCCTGCCACGGTCACCGGTCATCTGTATCTGGATACCAATGGCAATGGAGCGCAGGATGCAGGCGAGCCAAGCCTGGCAAACGACCAGGTGCTCATCACTGATTCCAACGGCATCAATCAGACCGTCACCACCGACTTCAACGGTAACTGGTCCGCCACCGTGCCACCAGGCGCAACCACGGTGGCTGTCAACACCACCTATGCTCACTTCACTCTCAATGTCCCGGCGGGTTTTGTTCAGACGGAGGGTGTCGCCTCCATAGTGGTGACAGCAGTTGCCAATGCCACCACATCGGCCGGCAACGACGGCTACTTCGTCCCCGCGTTTGTCAGTGGCCACCTGTTCATCGACACCAACGGTAACGGTACGCAGGATGCAGGCGAACCCAGCCTGCAAAATGTGAATGTCGTGATCACCGACTCCAACGGCCATCAGCAAACCCTAAGTTCCAATGTCAGCGGCAACTGGACCGCAACCGTTCCGCCAGGCTCGACGACGGCCAAGGTCAACACCGCTGATCCTAATCTCCCCGCCGGAGCCGTGCTGAGCGCGGGCACCGATCCCATCACGGTCACCGCCGTGGCCAACACCGGAATTTTCACCACAAACGACGGCTACTTCGTCCCCGCCACCGTCACCGGCCATCTCTATATCGACACCAACGGCAATGGAACCCAGGATGCCGGCGAGCCCAACCTTCCTAACGTGGATGTGGTCATCACCGATGCGAACGGCAACCACCAGACCGTGAGCACCAATCCGAATGGCAACTGGACAGCCTCTGTGCCGCCCGGATCGACCACCGCCAAGGTCAACACGGCTGATCCTGACTTCATTGCGGCCGTGCCCGCTGGCCATGCGCAAACCCAGGGCACCGATCCGATCACCGTCACCGCCGTGGCCAACGTGAGCACCTCCGCAGGCAATGATGGTTACTTCATCCCGGCTACGGTCACCGGTCACCTCTTCATTGACACCAATGGCAACGGCGTTCAAGACGCAGGCGAGCCCAACATTTCCAACGTGGGTGTCGTCATCACCGATGCCAACAACAACCAGCAGACCGTGACCACCGATGGCAGCGGCAACTGGACCGCTTCGGTGCCGCCCGGATCGACCACCGCCAAGGTCAACACCGCCGATCCTCATTTCCCAGCCGGTGCCGTGCAAACCGCCGGCGCTGATCCGGTGACGATCACTGCCGTGGCCAACACCAGCACGGTGGCAAGCAATGACGGCTATTTCATCCCCGCCGTGGTGACAGGCCACCTCTATGTTGACACCAATGGCAACGGTACTCAGGACGCCGGCGAGCCCAACCTGCCCAACGTGGACGTCGTCGTCACCGATTCTGGCGGCCATCAGCAGACGGTGAGCACCAATGCGAATGGCAACTGGACAGCGGTTGTTCCTCCAGGATCCACCACCGCCAAGGTGAGCACCAGTGATGCTGATTTCATCGCAGCAGTTCCCGCTGGTTACGTGGAGACCGATGGTACCGACCCCTCCACCGTCAACGCCGTGGCTAACGCCACCACTTCGGCGGGCAACGATGGTTACTTCATTCCAGCAACCGTTACCGGCCATTTGTTCATCGACACCAATGGCAACGGCATTCAGGATGCGGGCGAGCCCAATCTGGCTAACGTTGGTGTCCTGGTTACCGACGCCAATAGCAACCAGCAAACCGTGACCACCGATGCCGGTGGAAACTGGACGGCCAGCGTGCCCCCAGGCTCCACAACCGCCCAGGTCAACACTGCTGACCCCCACTTCCCGGCAGGAGGCGTGCTAAGCACAGGCACAGATCCCGTCACAGTCACAGCGGTGCCGAACGCAAGCACCTTTACGACCAACGACGGCTATTTCATTCCTGCCCTGATCAACGGCCACCTATACGTTGACACCAACGGCAACGGCACCCAGGACATAGGCGAGCCCAACTTGGGCAGTGTCGGCGTGACCATCACCGATTCCAACAACAACCAGCAGACCGTCACCACCAACGCCAATGGCAACTGGAGCGCAAGCGTCCCACCAGGTACCACCATTGCCAAGGTCAACGTCGCCGATCCTAACTTTACCTCCGTCGTTCCTGCGGGCTACGTCGAAACCGAAGGGAATGATCCAACCAGCTTCACCGCTGTCGCCAATGCCAACACCTTCGGTGGCAACGATGGCTACTACATTCCCGCCACCGTCACCGGCCACCTCTACATCGACAGCAATGGCAACGGCACCCAGGATGCGGGCGAACCGAGCATCGCCAATGTGGGTGTCACCGTCACCGATTCCAACGGGCACCAGCAGACTGTGACCACCAATGGCAGTGGCAACTGGACGGCTTCCGTGCCCCCCGGATCGACCACGGCCAAGGTCAACACCACTGATCCCAACTTCACCTCCGTGGTTCCCGCCGGGTACACCCAGACTCAGGGCACCGATCCTGCGACTGTCACCGCCGTGGCCAACACCACCACCTCCGCCGGAACCGACGGCTATCATGTCACAGCGCTGTACGTGATCGCAGGCCAGGTGCAGTTCGACAGCCAGCACAACGGCAATTTCCAAAGCAATGACCCCGGCCTGCCCGGCTTCACTGTCACCTTGTACTCCAATCCAACAGGCAGCAGTGTTTTCGATCCCGCCACGGATGTACTGCTGGCAACCCAGGTGACGGACGGCAGTGGCAACTATAGCTTCACCGGCTATCCCAACGGCAACTACATTGTCGTTGAGACCCCTCCCAACTCGGCCTTGATCAAGATCAATGACAAGGACGGCAACAACGACCGCACCGTGCCCCTGGCCGTATCCGGCTCCAGCAGCACGCAAAACAACTTCCTTGAGTGGGCCGATCCGCAGGGATGGTTCTACGATACCGATACAGGTGCTGTCTTGCCTGGTGGCAGCATCAGCATTGTCTCCGTTCCCGCAGGGGGATCGGTGGATGTCGTTCTTGACGGCACCAGCGGCCAATACTCCTGGCTGACGAACAGCGTGGCGGGCACCTACACCATGGCCATCACCCCGCCGCCGGGCTACACGCTGGACCCCAGCCGTCCGGCGAGCGCCACGCCGCTGGATCCCCTTGGCCAGCCCAACCCTTATCAGGTGGGGAGCAATGTCAATATTGCCGGGACCGATCTTCAAGACTTCAGCGCCGCAGCCAATCCTTGGTATCTGAGCTTCAACCTGCAGCCAAGCGATCCCGCAGTGCAGTACAACAATATTCCGCTGCTGCGCACCGGGTGCCCCGTGAGCTTCGGCGGCTGGCAGACGCGCCACCCGCTGGGCGGCCAGAACGGCCTCACCGATGATCCCTCCGGCAGCATTTACAACAATCTGGAAGACTTCGCCTTCTGCTTCGATCCGACCACCGGTGTGAACCCCGTGTGCCCGCTGGAAGTGGTGGTCAATGCCAATGGCACCATCGATGCCGTGGCCCGCCGTGTCGCCGGCATCGTCGGCGTCACTTATGAACTGCAATACATCTCTGATCTCAGCCTCAGCGGCGCCAACGACGCAGGCTGGACCACCATCACGACCATTTCGCCCGTCGTCGTCACCAATCCGGACGGCACCGAAACCGACACCTACCAGAATCTCGCCCAAATCCCGGCGCTTTCCTCGGGCCAGGGCTTTGTCCGGGAAAAGATTACCGACAGCGGCTCTGGCACCGTGGCACGCACGATCACCTCCGGCTGGTCCACCCGCACCCTCACCATCGGCTGCCAGAGCTGTGGCGATCCGTTCCTGCCGTGCCAGGTCTTCAGCGGCAAGGTGGATGCTGTCAGCGGCAGCACCTTGAATGTCGCGACCTCCGCCGGGGCAGGCAGCGTGGTGGCCCAGTTCGTGGCCGGCAAGCAATACTATGTTGAGGTCATCAGCGGCAACAACACCGGCCATCGCTGGGAAGTTGATGAAACCAGCAGCACGGCGACGGGCATCGCCATCGACCTTGCCAGCGCGCTCAACACGCAGGCCACGCTGCCCGGCAATCTCGCTGGCGACCAGCTCATGGTACGCGAACACATCACCTTCAATGAAGTGTTCCCGCCCTCCAAATTCCACGGCACCAACGCCGCCGTCTCGGCGGACCGCATCCTGTTCAGCGCTCCGGGCACCGGCGGCTTCACCATCTATTGGCTGTTCGCCAATGGCGGCTCGCCGAAATGGGTGAACACCGGCGACGCCACGCTGGCCGACGTTGGCGGGCACATCTTCGACAACTGCCAGGGTGTGTACATCCATCCGCGCAACAACCCCGTGAACCTGGTCCTGAGCGGCCATGTGCGCCAGAACGCCGCCGCCTGCCCTCTGCTAACCGGCGCCACCATGATCTCCAGTGCCTGGCCCATGGACCAGTCCACCGACAGCCGCGCCATGACCATCGCCAACGGATTCACCGGCAATGGCAACCCTAAACTGGCCGACAGGATTGTGTTCTGGACGGGCGACGACACCTCCAACGCGGAAGCCTACGCCAGCCACTTCCTGCTCAATGCCAGCGGTCATCAGTACTGGACGGAAATGAGCGATGCAGCGCTGAACAATGAAGATGCGCTGCCGCTGTTCAAAGCCCTTCGCGCCCATTTCATCCAGTCCATCGCCGGAAAAAGCAACTGGGTCATGCCCCTGCCCTGGACGCCATGATGCCCTCCTGCCCTTCACCGTTTTCCCACTTTCATTCAACCGCCAGCCGCACCCCTGTTATGACCATCAGGCCACACCTCAAAGCGCTCGCCCTCGCCGTCACCCTTCTCCTGGGGTTCAGCACCAGCAGCCACGCCGACACCATTAACTGGGGCGACTCAGTCGGCAACACCGTGCTTTTCAGCGCCGGTGCCCCGTTGAATGACAGTGTTGTTTTCCAACTCGGCACCTTCGGCTCCTTCGTGCCCACCACCAGCAACATGGATCAATGGTCCGCCAACTGGCACGTCTTCGACCAGGCGGTCGCGCCGTCCACAAGCGGCTGGAACTCCTCCGAAGGATTCTTTTCTTCCACGGCCACCGTCAACAGCGACGGCACCTCCAGCTCCGGGCTTTCCCCCTACTCGTTCCAGCAGGGCGAGCAGGCCTACATCTGGGCCTTTTCGCCCGATCAGAGCCTCGCCAACGGCGGGGAATGGGCGCTCGTCACCAATGACGCCGCCACCGACACCAACCCCGCAAACAACTGGCTGATGCCCAGCGCGACCGACCAGACGGTTCTACCCCTGGACTGGCGCATCGACGGTGCCACCGATGTCATCTTTGGCGGCCTCAACAGCGTGCAAGGCCCCGGGGATCACAACAGCAATCCCGTCACCTTCGACCTGCAGCTGCACGCTGTCGTGCCTGAGCCCGGCTCCGCCCTGTTCCTGGGGGTGGCGGCGGTGACCCTTCAGCTTCGCCGGCGCAGGCGGCGGTGATTCGGCACTTTCCCTTGACGCCCTTCGCCGCCCCGTGCGTAACGTAGGCCAGTGCTTCCCCCCTCGCTGAATTCCCTCAAACTCCCCGATCTGTGGCAACATCAGGCCGTTGATCACCTTCGCGCCGGGGCGGATGTCATCGTCAGCGCGCCCACGGGGGCGGGCAAAACCTACATCTTCGAGCTGCTGCACGAGTCGCGCAGCATCGTCGGCCAGAGCGTTTACACCGTGCCCACACGGGCGCTGGCCAACGACAAATACGCTGAATGGAAGGAGCGCAAATGGGATGTGGGCATCGCCACAGGCGACGTGTCGGAAAACATCCACGCCCCGGTGCTGGTGGCGACGCTCGAAACCCAGATCGAGCGGCTGCTGCGTGGCGAAGGCCCCGCTGTGCTGGTGATCGACGAATACCAGATGATTGCGGACGCCAACCGCGGCGCAAACTACGAGGGCGCCATCGCCCTCACCGGCAGGGAGACACGGCTGCTGCTGCTCAGCGGCTCGGTCGCCAATCCCGATGACGTGGCGACGTGGATGCGCGGCCTGGGCCGCAAAGTGGAGGTCGTTCTCACCAAGGAGCGCCCGGTACCGTTGGAAGAAATGCCCTTCGAGGCCCTGCCCAGCCGAATGGGCAGAAACTTCGACGGCTGGTGGCCGAAGCTCGCCGCCTCCGTCATGCTGGCCGATCTGGCCCCGCTGCTGATCTTTTCCCCCCGCCGCAAGGACGCGGAGAGCATTGCCCGCAGTCTGGCCAATGAACTGCCCCAGGGCGATCCCATGAACCTGACACCGGAGCAGAAAGCGGTATGCGGCAAGGAGCTCTCGCTGCTGCTGGAAAAACGCATCGCCTACCATCACAGCGGCCTGTCCTATGCCGCCCGCGCCGGCGTCATCGAACCCTTGGCGAAGTCCGGTCAGCTCCGCGTGATCGTCGCCACCATGGGCCTCGCTGCCGGCATCAATTTCTCCGTGCGCAGCGTGCACGTGGCCGCCACCAAGTACCACGACGGGCTGGCGGAACAGGCGCTCGCACAGGATGAACTGCTGCAGATGTTTGGCCGCGCCGGGCGGCGGGGGCTGGACGAGTGCGGTTATGTTATCACGAGCCGCGACAGCCCCACCATTCATGACGCCCGCCCCGCCAAACTGAACCGCTCCGATCTGCTTGCCTGGTCCATGTTCCTGCGCGTGATGAAGCACGCCTCCCTGCGCAACACCGACCCGTTCGCCGCCGCCGCCAAGTTCGCCGCACGGTTGTACGCCAAGGTGCCCCCCGCGCTGGGCCTGGAACCGGACGAGCCCATGGATTCGCTCGCCTCGCCCTGGCACGCCCATGAGGGAAAGGCCGCCTTCGGTCTCGAGGCGATGGAGCCGCAGGTCTTCAACTCCAACGGCCTGTGGGAAACCAAACGCACCGGACGCGAGCAAACCGTAACGCTTGGCCAGGTCTGGCTGGCGACAGAAGAGAGGCAGGGGCCCGCCCTCGCCCAGCCAGCCTTTGTCGCCACGATTGGCAAGGGGTTCGCGCGAGTATTCAAACAGGGAGGTGCCTACGGCCTGGAGGTCGCCCTCGGACCGCCCATCCCCGATTTCCCCGACTGCTTCAAGCCCACCAAATCACTGCGCAAGCTGCTAAAGCTCGGGCCCAGTGTCGAGGATGTGTCGCTGGATGAATTCGACCACAAGCACCAGCTCAAGGTCGCCCGCAAACTGGTGCCCGAGTTTACCCAGGCGGCGGGTCCGCAGCCAGCGCCGGAGGAGCTTCCCGCCTTCGTTGAGTATATCGAGCGCGAAGGTCTGCTCATGGCCCGCTACGACCTCGCCAGCGTGCCCGTGCAGACCTACCAGGACAAGGCCAGCCGCTTCATTCTGCAGCCCCTGGAGCGCACCATCCCGCGCGCCAGCGCCACGGACATCTTCATCGGCGACGGCATCGACGCCAACCCGGAGCACCACATCCCCAAGCCCGGCTCCGCGATTCACGCCTGGCGCTCGTTGGAGTTGATCGATGCCAGCGGCTGCCCCACCCAGCGCGGCGAAATCGTCAGCTTCTTCCAGCACGGCGAAGGGCTCGCCATTGCCGCCGCGCTGGAGGATGAAACCTATCGCGTGGATGACCTCGTCCCCCACATGGCCAACCTGCGCGCCGGGTTCCGCTTCGAACTGCCCGGCTTCAGCGCCAGCGAACGCCTGGGCTCGGTCTGCCGCAGAGCCTATGGGTTTGTTAATCATCACGGGTACTTGAACAACGGCCTGCCCATCGACTACGGCGAAGGTGCCGCCGAGGTCATCGAAGCTCTCATCCACAGCGAGCGCCGCACCTCGCTGGACTTCTATCGCGGCTTTGCCGAAGGCGACGTCTCGCGCGCCTACATCGAGTGGCTCAGCCTCATCCGCCACATCACCCACGCCCCCACCCACCCCTGGGGGCGCTGGCAGGAGCTGCAAGACGAGTGCGTGCGGGTGCTCAAAAAGCACAGCAAGGCCATGCGCCACCTGTTTCACCTGGATTTGCCCCCGCTCACCTCCAAGCAGCGCCATGGCAAACCCAGGCACGTGCTGCTCATGAAGTGATTTTCACCTCGTTCGCCCCCCCTCCGTTCACAGGATTGGACAAATCCGTCTCCTGGCTATAGTGCGCCCCCCATGCGCTACGCCAAGCCTCTCTTCCTCATGCTTACCGGGACGTTGCTGTCCTCCGCTCACGCTGCCGACGCCGTCAAAGCGGATTTCGACAAGAACATCAAGCCCATCCTCGAATCGGCCTGTGTGCATTGTCACAATGAAAAGAACGTGAAGGGCAAGCTGCGCATCGAAACCAAGGAGCTCATGCTCAAGGGCGGCGAGAACGGCACCTCCCTGGTCCCTGGCAATCCGGAGAAAAGCCCTCTCTACAAGGCGCTGACCCTTGCCATTGATGACGATGATGTGATGCCTCCCAAGAAGGAAGGCCTCCTCGCCAAGGAACAGATCGAACTGATCAAGGACTGGGTCGCCCAGGGCGCTCCCTGGCCTGCCGGTGTGGTCTTGAAGCAGCGCCCGCGCATTGATTTCGTGAAGCATGTGCAGCCGTTGCTGGAGCAGAACTGCGTGTCCTGCCACAACCCTGAAAAGGCCAAAGGCAAGTGGGACCTCAGCACCAAGGCGAAAGCCTTCGCCTCCGGCGAGAACGCGCCCAACATCGTGCCGTTCAACGCCGCCAAGTGCCCTCTCTACACCCGCACCACGCTCGCGGCTGATGACGAAGACGTGATGCCGCCGAAAAAGAGCAAGAACCCCATGAGCAAGGCCGATTCCGAGCTCCTGCGCGGCTGGGTGGAGCAAGGCGCTCCCTGGCCCGAAGGCGTCACGCTGAAAGCCAAGGAAAAAGCCAGCGCACCGGTCAGCACTCCTGACACCATGGACCTGGTGAAGAAGATCCGCGACTTCATCATCGCCACCTCGAAGGAAAAGACCGAGGCGGACATGAAAAACTACGACAACAAGATTCCCAAGACCGGCGTCCCCTACCACATGGTCACCATCAAGGGCGGCGAATTCATGCTCGGCAGTCCGGCCTCCGAGGCCAAGCGTGGCGAGGACGAAGGCCCGCAGGTGAAGGTCAAGATAAAGCCTTTCTGGATGAGCGCCTATGAGACGACCTGGGACGAGTACCAGCCCTATATGATCAACACCACGGACCGCAACAAGGACGGCTCCCCCAAGGTCTGGAAGGCCGATGACAAGATCGACAACCTCGTGAGCCAGCCCACCACCCCCTACACCGAAATGAGCTTCGGCATGGGCACCGACGGTTATCCGGCGATCAGCATGACCCAGCATGCCGCCAACAAGTACTGCCAGTGGCTCAGCGCACAGACCGGTCACTACTACCGCCTGCCCACCGAAGCGGAATGGGAATACGCCGCCCGCGCCGGCACCACCACCGCCTACTTCTTCGGTGATGATCCTGCCCAGTTGAAAGACTATGCATGGTTCTTCGAAAACGCCGAAAACTTCCAATACTCCAAGGTTGGCAAAAAGAAGCCCAACCCCTGGGGCCTGTACGACATCTACGGCAACGTCGTCGAATGGTGCATCGACCAGTATGACGCCAAAGCCTACGCCAACTGGGCGGCACAAGCCAAGGACGGTGTGATTGACGGCAGCCAGTGGGTCCACAGCAAAACTCCCTACCCGCACAGCGTTCGCGGCGGCTCCTATGATGACGATGCCGACATGCTGCGCAGCGCCTTCCGCCGCGGTTCGGAACCCGCCTGGAAAGCCCAGGACCCCCAGCTCCCCAAGAGCATCTGGTACCACACCGACGCCAAGTGGCTCGGTTTCCGCATCATCCGCCCCCTGGAAATCCCCAGCGCCGAAGAGATGTACGCCGCCTGGAACAACGGCGTCGCCAAGGAGCAATAGGCTCAATTTCTGATCCTCATGCCTCCGGCCCCTCGCGGTGCCGGAGGCATTTTTGCTGCGGTAAGAGGAGGCTACCGAATCTTGTTCACCTTTCCGTCCGGCTTGATGACGTAAGTGGTGCGTTGGTGAACGGCATCGCGAAATTCGACTGGCCGTGAGAATGGCATGGCTTTCACCTCCAGGGCGGTCACCTCGGCCAGGTGATCGAGTTCGGCCGTGGAATACTCGTCCAGAATGGGGGCGATCACGTCCCGCCCTTGCGGGTCCTTGCCAGCGAACTGCTCCCCGTTCTTGCCATAGTTGAACACCGGACCCGGTGTCGCTGTGATGTCCAGAAACCACATGCTCCCATGGCGGTACAAAATCTCGAGAACGTCCCGATGCTCCTTGATCCGCTTTTCCAATCGCTCCGCCTCATTGACCTGGGCGCTGGAAACTGGCAGGTAAGCGGCGCAACCGCAGAGCAACGCTGCCTGCGAGATCGCCATCAGCCGTCCCATCCATGGCCAGGCTCGGAGACGCCAGTCAGAGAATGCTTGAGTCGATGCCGCCATGAATTTGAAACGATGATACCAGCGCAGAAAGAATATCGCAAGCGGACGAGGAATGCCGTTCCCGACCGGGGCCTCAGCCGCCGGACGACGACGCTTGGACGCCTCTGGAATAGCGCTCGCGAGTCTGAATCTCCGCTTCCAGCAACCGACGCTCCAACCGTGATTGAAAGCTTTGCCAGCTTCGCGTGGCCCGGGCGCGAAAGTCGGCAGGGGTGATGTCCAGGGTGCGCAGGCAGTGACGATGATCCCACGCCACAACCATGGCTGTGGCGAAGTGAATGGCCTTGAACTGCCAGCGCCAGAGGCATTGCGTGGCGGGCGTCAGGGTCTTGAGCCGCTCGAACAGGAAATCGCGCTGAAAGGCGAGATGCCCCATTTCATCGCGCAGCAGCTTTCTGGCCACGGTCTGAACCACAGGGTCGGTGCAACGAAGGGCGAGCAAACCAAAATAAACTTCCGCGATGAGTTCGGCGGTAAGCAGCACCTGAATGTTAAACTCGAGGTTCACGAGATCGCGCATCCACCGAAAGATCGAGTTCGTCCACTGCTTCGTAAGGAGGGTGCCACGCAGGTGAACCACCGTGCGGGCAAGCAGGGCGGCGTGGCTTTGCTCCTCAGCGACGAACAGATCCACGGCGCGCTGGTAGCCGCGCAGGTTTTCCAGCGTGGCGATGCTGCGGGTGTAGCGGCGCAACCGGGTGCCGCCGCCGCTTTCACCCAGTTGAAAGGTGGCGATGGAGCGGGCCAGCGGCTCGCGGATGTGGTGCGGCAGGGCGCAGGGAGCAGCAGGCAGTTGCATTTCGTGGTTTAGGCGGGTGCTGGCTTGAAAGCGGTTGATCCAGAGTTGTGTGCTCATGAGGCTGGGTGTGGCTTGGTGTTAGGTGATCAGGACACGGGCAGGTTCGTTCGCGGGCTGGCCGGACAGTTCGCTTGCGATCAGGCGCAGCCGCTCCATAACGGCGAGAACCGTCTCATCCAGCGTGGAGGTGCCGGCGGTGACGCCAACGTTGCGAGCGGTGACAAACCACCCGGGATCAAGCTCCTCCGGGCGCTCGATCTGAAGGGTGGGCAGCCCGTGGCCGATGGCCTTCTGGGCGAGCGCGCGGGTGTTGTTGCTGTTGCGCCCGCCAATCACGACGATGTGATCGCAATCACGGATCAGATCCTCCATCGCGCTCTGGCGCTGCTTGGTGGGGTGGCAGATCGTGTCCACAAAACGCACGGTCGAGCGGCTGTGGTGGCGTTGAATGGCATCGACAAGGCGCAGCGCATGTTCCAACGGCTGTGTCGTCTGGGAGACAATCCCAAGCCTTGGATGCGGGGGAATGCGTGCGATTTCAGTTTCATCGAGCACCACCACCGCCTCAGGAAAATCACCCACCAGTCCACGCACCTCCACATGCTGGCTTTGCCCAATAACCACGGGGTGATACCCTTCGCTCACAAGCGTGGCGAGAGCCTGGTGCGCCTTCTTGACCAGCGGGCAGGTCGTGTCCAGCACAGCATGCCCTGCCCTTTGCCAGGCCTGCCGATGCGCATCGGAAGCCCCGTGGGCGGTGATGGCGACACGATGCGCGGTGGCGCTGCCGAGGTCATCAAGATCGCCGCGCCGGACGCCAACAGAGTCGAGATTGCGATCCACAAGAGGGTTGTGCACAAGCTGACCGAGGATGGTGAGCGGCGCGTGCCGTGCGGCTTCATGGGTGGCACGCAGGGCGTCGCGGACGCCGAAGCACATGCCGTGATGATGAGCGAGGAGGATGTTCATGATGTTGTTAACTTTGTGACGCAAAGCGATTGGGCAGACGGAACCCTTGAGGCTTCGTTGACGATGCTTCAGGACTGCCGGGCGGCTTTGACGATCTCGCCCAGCACATCGACATAGTCTTTGAAGGCCTTGCGGCCTGCGGCAGTAAGTTCATAACTGGTGCGCGGGCGGCTGCCCGATTCATCCCGGGACTCCTTCAGGTAGCCGGCGGTGCCAAGCGTGCGCAGATGGGAGATCAAATTCCCGTCGCTCATGCCGAGTTCCGCCTTCAGGTCCTGGAAGGCCCATTCACCCCGGGTGGAAAGCAGCGTCATGATGGAAAGCCGGCCCTTTTCGTGGATGAGCTTGTCAATTTGATCGAAGTCGATCATTCCGGCAGCACCTCCAGTGGTTTGCGGCCCAAGAAGACGCCGAGGGCGTACGCCACATGCAGCAGCCCGAAGGTGAGCCCCATGGCGAGCGAGGCCGGCCCCACGTCGCTGCTGAGCATCAGCATGTCCGTATTGGCGGCCCAGGCGAAAAACAGAAGGAGACCGGCAACGACAAAAGCCCAGCCCAGGCGGGTGAGCGACCGAGGTGAAAAGCTGGCTGTGGCCAGCAATGCGAGGCCATAGCAGAGAATCCAAATCACGGCGGCAAGGGTGAGGTTGTGCAGGAAAATGATCAGCCCCATGCCTACGCAGCCTCCCACCAGCAGCGGCGGTGCCAGCGCCCGCACTGCCATGCGCATATCCTTGGAAATAAACGGCTGCCCACGGTGAGCAGCCTCCTGGCGCAGCAGGACGACGTTCAGGACCGAGGCGACCAGGAGAATGCCCAGCCAGACCGCCAGGAAGGCTGTGTCGCTCCAGAGCCCTTCGCCATTGGTCACGAGCGCGTGGCGCACCGGCCAGGCGGAGGCCGCCAGCGCCATCACACCACCGGCCAATGCCGCCGGTGCGGAAACCGCACGGTAGATGTGCGCCTTTTCCATCAGGGAGCGGATGATGCGGAGGTTCTCCAGCGCGGCTTCGGTCGTGGTCATGCGTTTTACTTTGCGCGCCAAAGTGATTCACGCAAGAAAAACTTTGCACCGCAAAGTGATTTGACCACAACCCATGACCGCCATGAGGGCTGGACATCGAATGCGGAGGACAAGGATTGAGGGCCGCTGACAACAGCCATTTGCCATTGCCCCATCCTGCGCTACCAGAAACAGCATGTGGGAGTTTGTCGAGGCGCACTGGCGGGATGGGGTTGAGATCCTCATCCTCTCCGCGCTTGCATACCACGGCTATTTCTTCCTGCGCGCCACGCGCGGAGCCCGCATTCTGACGGGGCTGCTGGTGCTTCTGCTCAGCCTCACCATCATTTCGGACTTCCTGAAGCTGGAGGTGATCACCTGGCTGCTGCAGCGCCTGTCCGTGTTCCTCGCCATCGGCCTGGTGGTGATCTTCCAGCCCGAGCTGCGGCGCATGCTCGCGGAACTGGGCAGCCAGCGGCTGTTTTCTTTCAACAAGACCGACGAGGCCTCCCTGGACTCGCTGATCGAGGCCATGGTCGAGCTTTCGCACAAGCGCATCGGTGCGCTCATCGCCATCAAGCGCGGCATTGACATGCGCCAGTTCGCAGAAACCGGGGTGGAGCTCGACGCGCTCATCTCCAGCGAGCTGCTCAACACCATTTTCCATCCCAAGACGCCGCTGCACGATGGCGGCGTCATCGTCGAACAGGGGCGCATCGTCGCCGCCGGCTGCGTGTTCCCGGTGAGCCAGCGTGAAGTCCGCAACCGCGCCGTGGGCCTACGCCACCGCGCGGCCATGGGGGTGACGGAGGAGACGGACGCCATCGCCCTGGTCGTGTCCGAGGAAACCGGGGCGCTGTCGCTCTGTTTCCGCGGCAAGCTTGACCATGATCTGGAACCTGATGTGCTGAAGCAGTACGTGAACGACATCCTTACCTTCGGAATGCCACAAGATGAAGAAAAACGACAAGATCCAGCGCGCGACATGGGTTCAGGAGTTTAGGGGCATGATGACCCGTCATTGGCGAGAGAAAATGCTCGCCGTGGTGGTCGCCTTTTTCTTCTGGAACATGGTGAAGCAGCAGATCCGCCCCTCGATGACGCGGCAGCGGGACTTCCTCGAGGAGCACTCACTGGGCAACGCGGCCGGAATCGGGCAGCCGCGAGGGCAGTGAAGGGGAAGTACAGACCGCCGGACTCCATCCGACAGGCGTCTCCTTCCTTTTCTCTTTTCACTTTTTGCTTTTCAGTTCCGTCTCCGCACTTGCTCCCCCCCTCCCCCTGAGCTAAAGCGCGCGCCTTATGTCAGAGGAAAAGCGGCAGTTTTTTGGCACCGATGGTGTGCGTGGTGTGGCCAATCGTCACCCCATGACGCCGGAGTTCGTCATGCGTCTCGGTCAGGCGGCGGCGGTGGTGCTGGGCGGCAAATCCTCCGCAGGGGACCGCCCGAGAGCCATTATCGGACGTGACACTCGCGCCTCAGGCGAGATGCTGGAGGCGGCGCTGGTGGCGGGGCTGAACTCCGTTGGCGTGGATGCAGTGCTCGTCGGCGTCATGCCAACACCCGCTGTCGCCTACCTCACAGCCCGGCACGGGGCCAATTTTGGGGTGGTCGTCTCCGCCTCGCACAATCCGTTCAAGGACAACGGCATCAAGTTCGTGCATGGCGACGGCAACAAGCTCAATGACAAGACCGAGGTGGCGATTGAGCGCATCGTGCTCGGCCAGGGCGGTGACCTGCCCCGCCCGGAGGGCCGCGATATTGGCCGTACAACGCTGTTTCAGGGAGCCATCGAGCAGTATGTGGAGCACGCCGTGGCCTCCATGGGCGGAGTGCGCCTCGACGGCATGCGCGTGGCGCTCGACAACGCCCACGGCGCCGCCTACCTCACCAGCACCCTGGCGCTGCAGCAACTGGGCGCGGACGTGCAGGTCTTCCATTCCGAGCCCGACGGCTTCAACATCAACGAAGCCTGCGGCTGCACGCACGCCCATGAGATCGAGCGGCTGGTAAAGCAGTCCAAAGCCCACGCCGGCATGGCCCACGACGGCGATGCCGACCGCATTTTGCTATGCGATGAGGAGGCCAGCGCGCTGGACGGTGATGAACTCATGGCCGTGGCCGCAGAGGCCATGCTGCGCAAGGGCACGCTCAAGGAAAGCACCCTGGCGGTGACAGTGATGAGCAACTTCGGGCTCGATGAGCTGGTCAACAACCTGGGCGGCCGAGTAATCCGCACCGGCGTGGGCGACCGCTATGTGCTGGAGCAGATGCGTTCGCGCGGGCTCAATCTGGGGGGCGAGCAGAGCGGCCACATCATCTTTGGCGACTGGGCCACCACGGGTGACGGCCTTGTCGCCGGCCTGCAATTGCTGCGCATCATGAAGGAGACCGGTGAGCCGCTCAGCCAGCTTCGCAAGTGCCTGAAGAGGTTCCCGCAGTCCGCCCGCAACCTGCACGTGCGCAGCAAGCCGCCCATCGGGGAGTTGGTGGAAGCCTGCAAAATCATCAAGGAAACCGAGAAGAAGCTGGGCGACTACGGCCGCGTGCTGTTGCGCTATTCCGGCACCGAATCCCTGATCCGTCTGCTCATCGAAGGGCGCGATGTGGAATATCTCGAAGCCCAGGCCGACAAGATCGCCTCCTCGATTTTGGCGCAGATCGGCTGACAGAGGGCTTCGGTCGTTACCGGCTGACCACGGCTGGCGTTGACTCCCTGCCAACCACCGCCCGCCCATGATCAGCCGCCTCTTTGCCTTGCTCTGCCGCTTTGCGCCCTTGAAACGGCTGCTTTGGCGGCGCTGGTATCAGTTCCTGGCGGGGCACTACAAGATCGAGGAGTGGCAGATGATGAACTATGGCTATGCACCACTGCCAGCCACGCCTCTCATCCTGCTCGATCCCGCCGACGAATCAGAGCGCTACGGCCTTCAGCTCTACCACTGGGTCACTCAGTCCGCAGATTTGTACGGCGGGCAGGTGCTGGAGATCGGCTGTGGTCGCGGCGGTGGCGCTGCATGGCTCCATCACGCACGACACCCCGACTCCACGACGGCGGTGGATTTTTCCGCCGAAGCCATCGCGCTCTGCCAGCAGCGCTACTCCGCTGCCGGGCTGTCATTTCAAGTGGGCGACGCTGAACGCCTGGCCTTCCAGGATGAGAGCTTCGACGCGGTCGTGAACATCGAATCCTCGCACTGTTATGGCAGCATGGCGGCCTTCGTCGCCGAGGCCCGTAGGGTGCTCAAGCCTGGTGGTCGTTTGCTGTTCGCGGATTTCCGCGACACCGACAAACTCGACGCCCTGCGGCAGCATCTGCTCGGCTCCGGCCTCACGCTCATCCACGAAAGCAACATCACGCCGCACGTGCTGGCCGCACTGGATGCCGACAACGACCGCAAGCTGGCCCTCATGCGCAAGATCATCCCGCAGCAATTGATGAACTCCTTCGAGGACTTTGCCGCCGTCAAAGGGTCGCTGGTCTATGAGGAGTTCAGAACGGGTCGGATGCAGTATTACCACTTCGTGCTGGAGAAGGCCGCATAGGCCGCCTTGCTACTCAGCATCGTCGTCCAAGTACACCGAGAGGCTCTTTCGCAGTTCCGCGCGGGCTCTGAACAGCAGGCTCTTTACAGCCGGGAGGGACATGCCGAGGATCTGGCACAGGTCCTCATACGGGGTGTCCTCGTAGCGGCGCAGCACCACGGCGAGCCTCTGTTTTTCCGGCAGCGCGGCGATGGCGGCATCGAGAGCCTTCTCCAGCTCATCCTGCTGGCTGAGCACATCCGCCCCTGGAGCCAGGGGATGCTGGATTTGGCGGGGCTGATCCTCGAACACCGGCTCGTCAATCGACACCTCCTTGCGCCGCGTACGCTTGCGCATCTCGTTGAACACCAAGTTGCGCGTGATGGTGTAGAGCCAGGTGGTAAACTTGGCGGTGGCCTCGTAGCGCGGGGCGGACTTCCATACGCGAACGAAAACCTGCTGCGACACGTCGTGGGCGTCATCAGCATTGCCCAGCATGCGCGTCACAGTGCCAATGATCGCACCCTGATGCATCTCCACCAGGGTCTCGAAGGCGCGCATGTCGCCTTCCCGCACGCGCAGCATCAGGCGCACGCTCTCCTGATCGCACGACTCATCAGTCGCGGCAGGCGAGGCAGGTTGAGCGTCAGAAGTCGACCATTCCAAGTCCGGCATGAGTGAGAAGCGATGGCATCTGGACGCTAGCGGCGAACACGAGCGCTGTAAACTGCGGCGACGCGGGAAGGTTTCGCTGCTGGTGCCGGACGCCGTTCGCCGCCCTAGCTCCCGTCCGCCACCAAATGCACCAGCTCCTCGGCCGTGGACACCAGCTTCTCCGCACCGCAGTCGAGCAGTTCCTGTTCGCTGCGGAAGCCCCAGCGCACGCCGATGCGGTGCATGCCGGAATTCACCCCAAATTTCATGTCCACCCCCGAATCGCCCACATAAGCGCAGCGGCTAATATCCACGCCAAATCGGGTGCTCAGTTCCACTGCCGCGGCTGGATCAGGTTTGCGGGGAACCTCAGGGCGCTGGCCCAGCACCCCGTCGAAGGCTTCGCGGCCAAAAAAATGGTCGCAGCAAAGCACGGTGAAGGCGTGCGGCTTGTTGGAGATCACCCCCACTTTCAGTCCCCGCGCCCGGAAGCCGGACACGGCATCAACGATGCCAGGGTAAGGCTGCGTCTTATCGTGCCACAGATCCTGGTAATGGGCCAGGTACTCGGCCACACAGGCCTCAACCGTCGCCTCGTCCCGCACCTCGTCAGGCAGAGCGCGCAGCACGAGCTGGCGCACGCCGTCACCCACAAACTCATTGAACAGGCCGGGATCGCGCCGTGGGCAGCCCCGGTCGTCCAGCATGCGGTTCACGGCTTCGGCAAGATCGGCAAGCGAGTCGATCAAGGTGCCGTCGAGATCGAAAATGACGGCCTGGAGGGATGCAAACGAGTCGGGCATGATGCCTGCCTCATGGGCGCGGGCCGGGCATCGCGCAAGCAAAGAAAAGTTGCGGCACTTGCGCCGCCTTCTGCTTCATTAGGGATCATGGACAGCTCTTTCGCGGCTCCCGGCCCGCCGCCACCCGACCCTATTCTTTACCGCCCCAATGTGGCAGCCATTCTGCGCAACCCCCAGCGCGAGATCTTCGTGGCCGAGCGCATCAACGTGCCGGGTGCCTGGCAGTTCCCCCAGGGTGGCGTGGATGAAGGCGAAACGCCAGACCAGGCGCTGGTCCGGGAGCTGGAAGAGGAGATCGGCGTAAGCCCCAGCCTGGTGAACATCGTCGAGCAACGCGGCGGATACCGCTACGCCTTCGCCAAGGGCCGGCTGAAATACGGCATCTACGGGGGGCAGGAGCAGACGTATTACCTTTGTGACTATCTGGGAACCGATGCTGACATCCGACTTGATGCGACGCATCAGGAGTTTGGCCGGTTCAAATGGATCAAGCCGGAGGAGTTCAGCCTGGACTGGGTGCCCCGTTTCAAACGCGCGGTTTACCTCTCCGTGTTCAAAGACTTCTTTGGAATCGAGCTGCGCTCGACAGTGACCGCGTTACGGGAGGAATGACGGGAAATCTCAATTCATCGTGGAATGGCACACAACAACCCGTCTGGCACGGCAAATGGCTTCCTACACCTGGAAGACCATCCAAGGCGCCTCAGCAGGCCGGGCGCTTGACCCTTTCCCGCTGCGCCACGCGCTCAAGGGCTATAATGGAGCCTGGCTGAAGGCCGATCTGCGCGGCGGCACGGACGGAGCGCTGCTGGCGATACCCCAGGGCATCGCCTTCGCCGTGATCGCGGGGCTGCCCCTTTCGTACGGCATCACCTGCTCGGCCGTGGCCTGCATCGTTGGGGCTCTGCTCATGAGCTCGCGCCATTCGATTTACGGCCCCACCAACGCCAGCGCCTTCATGGTGGCCTCCTTCTTTGCGTCCTATCCGCATCTCAACGAAGTCGCCGCCATGCCCATGCTGGTTTTCCTGGTGGGCACGCTGCTGGTGCTGGGTGCCCTGTTCCGGGTGGCCGATCTGGGCCAGTACATCAGCCGCTCGGTGGTAGTGGCGTATCTGGCGGGTGCGGCGGTGCAGATGTTCGTGCATCAACTGCCCACGGTGCTGGGCATCAAGCTGGCACCGGCCCGGCTGGAGAACGGCCAGGCCGCCGCGCGCACCATGATCAGCGAGCTGTGGCGGGTCCTTGCAGAACTGCGGACCGTTTCCTGGACCAGTCTCGGAATCTCGCTCTTCACCCTCGCCTTGTACAACC
Organism: uncultured Verrucomicrobiota bacterium; assembly: GCA_903854655.1. Lineage (GTDB taxonomy): Bacteria > Verrucomicrobiota > Verrucomicrobiia > Verrucomicrobiales > Verrucomicrobiaceae > CAINXC01. The sequence continues at coordinate 35,431 of CAINXC010000249.1, forward strand.
TGATCCGGCGTCGCAGCCCTCGCTGGCCCGCCATGGCGCTCACCCTCTGCTCGCTTGGCCTGCTGGTGAAGCTGCTGGAGACCTTTCACGTGCCCGTGGTGACCTATGCCGAAGCCAGGTTCGGCTGGCGCGATCTGTTGCCGCAGTTCCCAGATTTTGCCAACACCCAGATGGCCGGCCAGTTCAGCCAGTTGTTCGGCCTCGCGGTGGCCCTCGCGTTCATTGCCATGCTCGACAACTCCTCCATGGCGCGCACCCTGGCCGGCAAAGGCGGCCATGCCGTGGACGCCAACCAGGACATGCTGAGCCTGGGCGTGGCCAATCTCGCCTGCGCCTACCTCAGCGGCATGCCCGCCTCGCATTCGCTGACCCGCTCGGTGGTGAACTTCAAAGGCGGGGCGAAAACCCCCGTCTCCGCCATCGTCAGCGGCGTGCTCTGCCTCATCGGTGCGCTGGCGGTGGGGCCGCTGGTGGCCTATGTGCCCAAGGCGGGCCTGGGCACGCTCGTAATCTGCGCCGCCGCCGGGCTGATTCATCGCCGCCAGATTCGCATTGCTCTTGCCGCCACCCATTCGGATGCGGCCGTCTTCCTCGCCACCTTCCTCGCCTCTCTCATGGTGCCGCTGCATGTGGCCATCTTCACCGGCATCGGCCTGTCCGTGGTGCTGTACCTGCGCAAGGCCAGCAGGCCTTCGCTCGTGGAGTACGAATTCAACAAGGAAGGCCATCTTGCAGAGTCGCCCAGCGGCGTCCGGCAGTTCCCCGCCATCTCCATCGTGCATGTGGAAGGCGACCTGTTCTTTGGCGCCGCCGAGCTGTTTCGCACCCAGATCCAGCGCACCTGCTCAGACCCCAATCTGCGCATCATCATCCTGCGCTTGAAAAACGCCCGCCATCTCGACGCCACCAGCGTCATGGCACTGGAGGAGCTCTTGGAAGTCCTCCGTGCCAGCGGTCGTGATCTGATCGTCAGCGGTGCAATGAAGGACGTGTACCGGGTGCTCAAGGACTCGGGTCTGGTGGAAATCATCGGTCGCGAGAACATCTTCCCCGGCAGCCCGGCGAATCCAAACCTCAGCACCCGCAAGGCGCTCAAGCGCGCCCAGGAAATCCTCGGCAGCGAAGAGGCCGAGGTGCGGATTTACTATGATCCTGCGAAAGAAAATCTGGGTTAGAGAGAACCGCTGCTCCCGCTATAGCTCCTCCCAGGAACTCAGGCTCTCATGCAAATGCAGGTAGGCCTCCGAACGCTCCTCTGAATCCTCCACCGGAGGTGCGTCGAAAGGCACGATTCCCACGTGGCCTCCCCGAAGGGCGGTGACGCCGTTGGCACCGTCAGGCCGCATGATCTCCTTCATGGCAGCATCCGCAAAGCGTGCGGCCAAAATACAGTCCTGCGGTGAGGTGTGCCCGCCCCGCTGCAAATGCCCCAGCACCGAGGGGCGGATTTCCAAGTCCTGGAAGGGACCGCCTTCCCGCTCGAAGTGCTCCTTGAAGGCATCCGCGAGGACGTAGGCGCGGTTGCGTTTGATTTCCGGCTCCACTTTCACGCCTTCAGCAATCAGCACAATCGCGTGTGAGCGCCCGGCCTTCATGCCGCGCTCGATGGAGGCCGCCAGCACCTTCATGTCAGCCTGGGTGAGCGGCTTGGGATCAGGAGTGATCACCATCTCCGCCCCGGAGGCAATCGCGGCCAGGCGCGCCAGCTCACCGCTCCCACGACCCATGGTTTCCAGGATCATCACGCGGCGGTGCGCGCGCGCGGTGTCCTTGAAGTGATCCACCGCCCACACAAGCGTGTTCACCGCCGTGTCCACTCCCAGCGCCATCTGGGTGAAGTCCAGGTCGTTGTCGATGGTGGCGGGCACGCCGATGATGCGCAGATCACTCTCCTTGGCGAGCAAGTCTGCCCCCGTGAGCGAACCATCCCCCCCGCAAACGATCAACGCCCGCACGCCCAGCTTCTTCAGCATGGCGATCACGTCCGCACGCACTTCCGCCTTGTGAAACTCCAGGCAGCGCGCCGAACCCAGGATCGTCCCACCGGTGCCCACGATGCCGCTCACGGCCGAGTGATCCATCAACACGAGCGGCTGCCCGTCGGTGATCATGCCCCAGCGCCCGATACGGGTTTCCACCTGGGCGCGCATCGGTTCGAAGTCCATCTTCGCCGCCGCCACGAGGCCGGCATAACCATAGCGCACCCCCAGCACGGGAACGTGGTGCCGGGAAAGGCTGATGCGTGTCACGGCACGGAGGAAAGCGTTCATTCCGGGCGCATCGCCCCCGCTGAAAAGAACGGCAACAGGGCGGTCGGCAAACGAGGGATTCTTGATCATCTGGATGGGGCTTCGAGAGAGCGGTGCATGGCACCAGGAGCCCCCAGACATAGCGAGCAACCAAGGTCCGGCAAGCCACGGAAGTTCCTTATGTCGGCACTTGACGCCGGTCCGGGCTTCCCGCTATTTTCACCGCATGATCAGACTAGTGGCCACCCTGCTCGTGATGCTGTCCAGCCTTGCCGCCCAGGCCCGGCTTGGAGAAACCCTCGCCGAGTGCGAAGCCCGTTACGGCCCGGTGGTGGAGCGGCGGCCGGCCAAGCAGAAGGAAAGTGACAAGGAGGCCTGCGTGTTCTCCAAGAACGGCTTCGCAGTGGTGACCGAGTTCCGCAGCGGCAACGTCTGGAAGATCACCTACACCAAGACCGGCATGGAAGCTGACGAGCTGGGAACCCTGCTCAAGGCGAACGCAACGGAAGGCGGCTGGAGCGCTCCCCTGAAGATTTCCGCCCAGGAATTTCGGTCATCCAGCAACCACGAGCGCCTCGCCATTTACACCCCCGGCAAGCGACCCGAAGCCACTTTTACCCTGGTCATCGCAACCAAGAGCTTCGCCGAGGCGAACCGCGCCGACTATGAAACCAAGCTGGCGAAGATCCCTGAAGAACTCAAGCGCCGCAGCGACAGCAGGCCGCTGAAGGATTTCTAGCTACCCGGCATCCCGGGCGGCCAGTTCCTCCCGCACCTTCGCAACCGTGCGCCATTGCCATGAGCCGCCTCTGTCCATGTCAAGCACGGCGTCGAAGTGGGCCATCTGATCGTCGGACTTGCCCAGCACCAGATAGGTGATGCCACGCTCCTTGAGCAGGCGAAGCACGTCCGCCGCCTGTTTGACATCGAAGGCGACGCTCAGGCGGTCCATGAACACAAACTCCGGGGCGGCCAGCACCACTCGCGCCACGCCGATCATCGCCTGTTCGTTAAGGGCGACGGTGGAGCCCCATTCGTGTTCGGTGTCGAGACCCCCGGCCTGCTGGAGCACCGAATCAAGGTGCAACTGGCGCAGCACCTTGATGATGTCCTCATCGGGTGCCGGCTTTGCCGGCGGCGCCGGGGTCAGCAGCGCCCGCAACGTGGCCTTGGGAAGGTAGGGCCGTTCAGGCATGAACAGCATGCCCTCCGGCCCGGGCCTGGCGATGCGACCGCTGCCATTGCAGCTCAGCCCTGCCGCAGCCTTGAACAGCGCCGCCTTGGCGTGACCCGACTGCCCACGCAGCAGCGAACGCGTGCCGCGCGGGATTTCAATGCTAAGATCTTTGAGGTAGACCGTTCCGTCCGGGCTGGTCAAAGTCAGGTGGTCGAAGATCACATGCCCAGGCTCCTCGACCACGTGAATAGGGGAGCAGGAGGTCGAGCAGACATTTTCCATCGCCTCGCCCAGCCGGCCCAGCCGGGCAATCACGGCCGCATAGTTCGAGATGGATTGGAATTGAGTGACAATGAGGGAAAAGGCCCCCATCAACGCCGCGAACGCCATGGCGGACTGGGTGATCACCCCGAACTCCACCTTCCCCTCGATGAACAAGGGGGCGACGATCAGCGCAGGCATGATTTGGATCATGTAGTTGTAGCCCGTGGTGAAGAAGCCCAGGGTGCGGTTCACGCCGATCATGCGCCGGGTGTTGGACACCACCTCGTTGAGCTTGTCCACCAGGCGCGCGCGCAGCGAAACCTCGCGGTTCAGCAGCGCCAGGGATTCCGCATTCTCACGCACGTGCATGAGTTCGGAGCGGAAATTGGCCTCCTTGTCGAGCTGCTGGTCATTGAGCCCCACCAGTCTGCGCCCCAGCAGCACCGTCAGCAGCGACCCCACGCCGGCGTACACCACCGCCCCAATGAACAGGCGCGGACTGATCGACCACAGCACCCCCGAAAAAGCCAGGACGGTGATCGCCGCGTTCAGCGTCATCAGGGCAAACGACAGCGTGGTGGTGGTGAAGGCGCGCACGTCTTCCGTGATGCGCTGGTCCGGGTTTTCCACCTGGCCGCCTTCCTCAAGCTGGTAGTAGGCCCGCTCCTTGAGGTAGGTGTCAATCAACTGCCGGGTCTGCCACTCGCGCCAGACCAGCCCAAGGCTTTCCTCCGCATAGCGCGTCATCACTGCGGCCACGGTGGACAGCGCGAACACGCCGATGTAAAGCCAGGCCTCGCCCACGAAGCGGAGGGTGTTCTTGGCCGCAATGGCGGAGATGAAATCACGGCCCACATAGCTGTTGAGCACGTTCAACCCGTTGATCCCGATCAGCAGAACAGCCAGTGTCACCGCCAGCCTCATGCCCTTGGGACCAGCTTCCGAGGTGCGGAAACTCTGCACATAGCGTTGAAAGCGCTGCCATGTCTCGATGCTGATCTTGTGCCCGTTTGCCATTGCTCAGTCGTTGTCAATTTTCCGTCTCAATGCCAACCACGGCGGGAAGCGTCAAGATCACCACCTCATCACGAGTAAAGTTCAAGAAACGTTCGCCATTCACGGTCACCCGCACCATCGGCGTGCTCAGGGGCGGGCGCAACAGCAGGCCGCCCGAGGGCACGCTCAAACCACCTTCAATGTCAAACCGTAGCGCGCCATGCTCCCCACGGGTCAAACGGTAGCTCAGGCTGCCGTGTGCGGTCAGCACCCCCTGCACCACCACGCCTTCGCCCTCCAACCACTCAGGAGCGACCCCGGCGGCAAGCACCAGGGCATCGCGGGTTTCGCTCTCAAACACGAACAGGCTGCGCAGCGCCAGCACATACTCGGCCGCAATCCAGGTATGAGGCACATCACCCACATGACCGGGTGACAAGGGATCGTGCCAGGAAATCTCCGGCCACTGGTTCCAGGCCAGGGGCCTTCGGTCGGAAAGGAAGAACCTCAGCAGTTCCAACGCAGCCTCGCGCCTGCCGAGGCGCACAAAAGCGCCGATGATGCGGATCTCGTACGCCGTGTAGTTGGTCCAGGGCAGCTCGCCCGTGCGCTTCTTGCGCCAGTCGGCGAGGTACTTCTCAAAGGTCCAGTCCACCGTCTGCAGGTTCAGTTCGGCAGGCAGGTCCAGCAGGGTAATCGCATTCGCGGTGGCGGTGGGATCAAAGTCGGCCCATTCGATGGAGGCAGGGATGTAGTCGAGCGAATGCTTGGTACGGGTTGCCTCGATGGCAGCATACAGGGCCACAGCAAATCGTGCGGACAGCGCACCCCAGCGCCGCGCTTCGTCCTCATGCCCCAGCAGGCGCGCCATTTGCTCCGCATCGCGCAGCCCGCGCAATGCCCAGAAATCGTCCCAGAACGAATGCACGGGCTGTGCGAGGTAGCCTTCGTGGCTTACCGAAACGGGCAGCAGCCCGTCAGTGCCCAGCAAACGCTCGATGCAGCCCACGGCCCGGCTCACGGCGGGCCACATCTCGGCAAGGAAGACCTTGTCACGAGTGAATCGATGGTCATCCATGATCAAGGCGATGAGCTGGCCATGGCTGTCGTGCTCAACCAGCCAGTCAACCCCGTCACGGTCCACGCAGCAGGGCACGAAGCCGTCCGCACGCTGGAACGGTGCGTACCAGCGAATGAATTCGCGCACCTCCTTCGCGCAGCCCATCCGCAGCAGCGCCGCGCTCATGATCGAGCCGTCGCGAATCCACGAGCGCGTGTAGCGACGCGGCCCTGGTTGCAGCGCCGGGCCTGATTGGGTGATCAGGATGTGCGCAGTTGCCGTCAATTGCGCCCGGATGGCCTCCATCGCCCAGGAGGCTCCTTGAAGCTGGGTGACCGGCAGCTTCTGAGTCCAGTCAAACGGCGGTTCCTCCCGGTTCTTGATGCTGGTGGCGAACTTCGCCTCCGCCGTCGTTTTCGGCAAAACGAAGAACTCAAACGCCAGGGCGCCCGAGGCGTAGCCAAAGGCGTCATGCAGTTCCGTAAGGGGCGGCACAAACCCATTCGCCAGTCGATCCGCGAGAAAGCCCTCATCGAAGCTGATGGCCCCAAAGATTGCGCCTTCCGTGGCTGGCACCACAACAATGGAATCATTGACCCAGGCCACCCCGTCGCGCCAGGCAAGGTCATGGATCACGCTCACCCCGCCCACGTTGCGGAAGTGCTGCCAGGGCGGCGTGACTTGGAACGGCCGCAAGGCGGCGAACAGCTTCACCTGCATCGGCCCGTCTGAAAGGTTCTCGAAATGATAGCGCAGGTGCCGCGCCCCAGCTCCGGCGGAAAGCTCCACCTGCAAGCGCCAGCCCTCGCTCTCCCAAAACACTGACGGGACCGGTGCCCAGCCATCCACCAGTTCCTGGTGAATCGCAACATCCGACCAGGTGAACAGCCTGCCATCCACCCAGACAAAGGGCTCAATGGAAAACGAGCCCTCATCCACCTCGACAAGGCCTTGCTCATTGATCAACGCGCAGGTCCGCCCCAGGGGCACGCCAACGGGGGTCCACAGGCTCTGCTCGCGGTGCAGCCAGCGTGGATGCCAGCCGCGCGGCTCCATCTTCGCCACAGCGTGGAAAAACGCCTCGATGGAACGCGAAAACTCAAAGGGTTGCACCCGCAAAGCGACCACTCCCGCAGGCTCGTTGAGCTTCAGTCGCAAGTACCTGGCCTTGGTGCCGGGCAGAGACACATGGCTGCGCTTGCCTCCTGCCTTGTTCGTCTTGTGCAGCGTCCTCCATCGCCGGCCATCATTCGATCCGCTCACCCGGAAGCCGCTCGCAGGCGCCTGGGCCTGCCAATCAATCACCAGCCCGCCGAGCACGCGAGGAGCGAGGGAATCGAGGGTGATCCACGGGTGCAAATCCCCTGCCCCGGCCCGCCAGCAAGTGGCCTCCGAATCGTCCAGCACCGCAGCCTTGCCGTGTCCACGTGAAGCGCTGGACACTTGCACCACTGGAGTTTTGGCAAAGCTTTGGTCCTCAATCCTCAGGTCGCTGATCCACACCGAGCCGCGCCCCCCCTCACCCGCCACGATGGCGAGCTCAATCGCCCCGATTTTGCTGATCGCGCCGCCCCCGGCAGGCCCCCAGGCAAACTCCACCTCCTGGCTCGACACCCGCATCTCCCGCCAGCCTGCCGGCAGATGGAAATCCTTGCGCTGCCAGCGCCACACGTTCTTGTTCGTGCCGTCCACGAGCTTCAGTTCCAGGTGGTTGACCGGTCCCCGGCCCCGCAGCCGGAACCGGATCACATAGGCCTCCGGCATCGCCCGCACGACCAGCTTGCGCGCCACCACAAACCCGCCGCCGCCCTTGAAATCGAAATCCATGCGCAGCGCTCTCCCCTTCGGCGCAGCAACGACCGCGAGTTTCAACTCCGCCTCCCCCGATGCGATGGGAACCCAGCCTTCCAAGTCAGCGAGCAATTCAAGGCTGGGGTTTCTCATGGTGGAGGCGGCATTGCACCATGAAGCACCCCGTGAGTCAATCCCCTCCCCGGCTTTGACCAATTTTGACAAAGCTTTCGCCTTGGAGCCCTCGACGAAATTCGCTTCCCCTCCGCATGATCTCCCGTCATCATCGCGGCTTCATTTGTCATGAATCTCCGCATCTTACTTGTTCTGGTGTCCTGTGCGCTCAGCGTGGTCACGGGCCTCGTGCTTTCGCGCGGCGGCCCGGAGGTGTCTCGTGCTGGCACGCGCACGAGACCGCTCATCGGCCTGTCGATGGAC
>CAINXC010000250.1 GCA_903854655.1 uncultured Verrucomicrobiota bacterium
AGATGTAGGCGCCGGCGCCGCGATGCACGTAGATTTCCAGGTCGTAGCCGCTGCCCAGGATGTTCTTGCCCAGGAAATTGGCGGCCTTGGCCTCGGCGATGGCCTTTTCCAGGATCTTGGCGGCGTGGGGGAACTCTTCCCGCACGTAAATGTAGGCCAGGCAGGCCTTCACCGCGAAGCAGGAGATCACCATGCCCTCGATGAGCTGGTGGGGGTCCTGGTGCATGATGTAGCGATCCTTGAAGGTGCCGGGCTCCGATTCGTCCGCATTGCAGATCAGGTACACCGGCTTGGTGTTGGTGGGCGGGATGAACCCCCATTTCACCCCGGTGGGGAAGCCCGCACCGCCACGACCGCGCAGGCCGCTGGCCTTCACTTCGTTGATGATGTCCTGGCGCTCCATCTTCAGCGCCTTCTTGAGCTGCTCGTAGCCCCCGTCTTTCAAGAAGCAGTCAATGCTCGGGTCATAGCCCGCACGGTCCACATTGCGGAAAATGAGACGATGCTCGCGGGAATGCGGCAGCTTGCCGGGAAGATACTCAACGGAGTCCATGCCCGATTATCGGAGCCGCCTTCCGAGCGGCAAGGGGGATTTGTGAAAAATTTCACAAGCTCCCGCCCGGCACCGGGATTTGGCCGGTCAGGCCGAAAGGCGGTCCTGTTTTGGACGAAGGACGATTCGACGGCCGACATTGAAAATCTGCGGACACCAAAGCAACGGTGGCATCGTGAGACCTGAGTTGCGTCGGAAACCGATCACCGCATCGCCGCCCGCAGAATGGCGTCTGACACGCCTGGGACCTGGGCGAGAATGTCTTTGCACGAGGGCAGCTCGATGCAGTCCGGCGTGGCGGCGCCTTCGGGAATTTGGAAGGCGTCGGCGAGGGCGGAGGTGAAGACCTGGACGGCGTGCTGTTCGTCGGCGATGTCGTATTGAAGGCCGTTGAGCAGGGCGTCGTGCTGGTAGCGGGGCACCCATTGCAGGGCGATCTGGCGGTAGCGGGCGCTGACGGTGTTGAGCAGTGCCGCGTTGTCGATGGCGCTGTCGCTTTCCAGGACGTGGGCGGCAAGGGTGCCAGCGACCTCGGTGGCGGAGGCCACCAGGCCGGAAACCAGGGCGTTGCGCGAGGGCGAATTCGACACGCTGCGGTGGCGGTGCTCGAAGTTGAAGCCCAGGTCCACCTGGCAGATTTCGTTGGTGGCGAGGTGGCGGGCCACTTCGCACAGCAGGCACATTTCCAGCCCCCAGCCCTGCGGCATGGCGAAGCTGCTCAGCGTGTCCAGATCGGCGCAGAATTCGCCGGAGAGCGGGTAGCGGAATCCTTCCAGATGATCGAGCAAGGAGGTGCGGCCCAGCACTTCCATAAAGGCCTGGATCAAGGGCAGGACCAGCAGGCGGGTGACGCGGCCGTACATGCGGTCGCCCACGCGGCCATAGTAGCCCTTGGCGAAGCGGTAGGGCATCTCCGGGTGCGCCACCGGGTAGCACAGGCGCCAGAGCAGACGGCGCTCGTAGCTGGAGATGTCCGTGTCGTGGCAGGCGACGATGCCGTGCTCGCCGCGCGCCGTGAGGTAGGCGACGCCCATCCAGATATTCGAGCCTTTGCCGGCGCGGTAAGGCGGGGCGCCGTGCGCTTCGAGCTGGCGATGCACGGCCTTCAGCGCGGGGCCGTCGTTCCATAGCAGAGTAAAGGGCTTGGGGCCAAGCCACTCGGCGCACTGGGCGCGGGCGGTCTTGATCTGCGCGGCAGTGGCGCGATTCACCGTCAGCACCACTTCGCCAATGTAAGGCACCTCAGCGATCTGGTGCAGCATGCGCTGGAGCGCGGGCTTCTCAAACTCCGCATACAGGGCGGGCAGCAGCAACGCGATGGGCTTGTCCTTCGCCCAGGCCGCAAGCTCGGCCTCACGTGCATCCTGGTCGCAATCGGCCAGATGGTGCAGTGTGGGCAGGCGGTGATGCTGAAAAAAGTCGGCCATTGGGCTTGGGTGGCCGCCCCTCTACGGTTCGGGCAGAGCACACGCAAGGCGGATTCACTGGCCTGATTCGACAACTTTTGCTGCTGCGGGCTCTTCAGGAGTCTCATCCTCGATCTCAATCTCCTTGCGCCAGCGTCGCGAAATCCACGGGCGCACCAGCCCGTACATGAGGTAGCTGACAAACAGCACCGCCGGCATCCACTGCCAGTTCTTGACGGTGATGGCGATGATCAGGATCGAGATCAGCACCCAGTCGAACGAGCGACGGGTGCGGAAATTCACGCTCTTGAAGCTGGGGTACTCGATGTTGCTGACCATGAGGAAGCTGAGCAGCACCATCAGCACCGCGAGCGCATACTTCCAAGGGCCGATCTCACGGTTTTCGTTTTGCAGCCACAGCAGCAAAAGGGTGATGGAGGAGATGACGCCCGCCGCCGCGGGGATGGGGCAGCCGCGGAAGCTCTTGCTGCTGCTCTTGTCATCCATCGTCGCCAGGCAGTTGAAGCGGGCCAGGCGCATGGCCCCGCACACCAGATAGGCGCAGGAGATCAGCCAGCCCAGGCTAGCCGGCTTGTCGATGCTTTTGAGCACGATGTCATGCACCAGCAGGGCGGGCGCGATGCCGAAAGAGACGATGTCGGCCAGCGAATCGAGCTCCCGACCAAAAGGCGATTCCTGGCCGCCCATGCGGGCGACACGGCCGTCCAGCGCATCAAAAACACAGGCTCCAAGGATGGCCAGGATGGCGTTGTAGTAGTGCGAGGAATCGTCAAGAAGACGTCCGTCGAAGATCTGCAGGGTCGCGACGTAGCCGCACAGGATGTTCCCGGCGGTCATCATCGTCGGCAGGACATAGATCTTTGGCTCGTTGTCAGACAGGCTCATTTGGAGAAAAGTGTAGCTGGAAACGGACCGATGGATAGCGCAAATGCGGGTTGCACATTCGCCCGCCGGGCGCACTGGTTTCCCCTCTCATGAGCACCGCCGCCCCACCTGCCGAAACCTCCCCGCTGTCTGGAGACACCACGATGGGCGAGCTGCTGCAATCCTATCCAGGCGCGCAGCGGGCGCTGTTCGCGCAGTACCACATCGGCGGCTGCCAGAGCTGCGGCTTCAGCCCTGGCGAAACCATCGCCCAGCTCTGCGCCCGCAATGACAACATTCCGGTGGCGGATTTCATCCAGCACGTGCTGGCCAGCCACGATGCCGATGCGAAGATCCTGATCAGCCCCCAGGAGTTCGCCGGTCTGCGCCAGTCCACGCCGGCGCTGAAGGTGCTGGACGCCCGTACTCGCGAAGAGCACGAGGCCGTGAAGATCGACGGCGCCCAGCTCCTCACCCAGGCGCTGATCCAGGAGATTTTCGACAAGTGGGACAAAACCCAGCCCGTGATCATCTACGATCACCAGGGAACCCGGTCCCTTGACGCCGCGTCCTACTTCATCGGCCACGGCTTCGGCGAAACGAAGTGCCTCGCCGGCGGGATCGACGCGTATAGCCTTGAGGTGGATCCCACCATCCCGCGCTACCGCGTGGAGATTGAGGACTGATCCTTCCCCCTTGCCCGCCCCATGAACGAATCCCATTTCCAGGACGCCCTGGCCGACACCAAGAACCTCGGCGAGATGACCGATGCCGACGCCGTTGGCACCGTGGGCAGCCCCGATTGCGGTGACATGGTGCGCCTGTGGGTCAAGTATCGCGAGCAGGACGGGCGCAAGGTCATCGACAAGGCCAGCTTTCAGAGCTTCGGCTGCCAGACCGCCATCGCCGTCGCCAGCCTGGCCACCGAACTCATTCGCGGCAAGACCCGCGAGGAGGCGCTGCAAATGTCCGCCGAAGACCTGTCCAAACCTCTGGGCCCGCTGCCGCCCATGAAAATCCATTGCGGGCAGATGGTCGAAGGCGCCCTGCGCGCAGCTTTGGAAGCTGAAACGGCGGAGCCAAAGACTGAGAGCCCCAGAGCACACCCCATTGGCCACACTCTCGCAGATTCCCTGGCCGCAGCAGACAAGAAGGCCGGCAAAATCAAGATCGTGCTCAATTCCTAGCCCCTTCCGCCTTCTTCCCCTCTTTTTCCCAATGCACACCTCCATCGAACTCAAACGCCAGGTCGATGCCATTCAAATTCCCAGCGGTGACATGGTCACCCTGCCGGAGGGTTTGAAAGTCATCATCACCCAGTCGCTTGGCGGCACCTACACCGTGGCCACGGATTTTGGCCTTGCCCGCATCAATTCCAGGGATGCCGACGCCCTCGGCATCGACACCGCAGCCGAGGCCAAAAAAGCAGAGGCGGACTCCTCCTCCAACGTGCCCGGCGAAGCGAGCGATCTGGAGATGGAAGTCTGGAGCCAGCTTCGCAACGTCTATGATCCCGAGATCCCGGTCAACATCGTGGACCTGGGCCTGGTGTACGACTGTCGTGTCGAGGACACGGAAGACGGCAAGAAGCGGGCGCTGGTCAAGATGACCCTCACCGCTCCCGGTTGCGGCATGGGCCCCACCATTGCCGCCGATGCCCAGAGCCGCATCATGACCATCGAGGACATGGACGATGCCGCCGTGGAACTCGTCTGGGATCCGCCGTGGAACCAGGGCATGATCAGCGTCGAGGGCAAGATGAAGCTGGGCATGATTTAGCCGGGATCGCGGAGCCTCTCCAAGAGAGGCCGTGACGGCGCTTCAATCCTCGCCATGGTTTGCTTGCCATGGCAATCAAAGCCACCATTTACAAAGCCAGCGTCCAGTTCTCCGATCTGGATCGCAACGCCTACAGCGATCACAGCCTCACCATCGCCCGGCACCCCTCGGAAACGGACGAGCGCCTGATGATCCGGCTGCTCGCCTTTGTCCTCAATGCTCCGGCGAACAACGACCTGGGCCTGCTTGAGTTCGGCAAAGACATGTGGGACCCGGATGAGCCCTGCCTCATCCAGACCGATCTCACCGGCCTGACCGAGCACTGGATCGACGTGGGCCAGCCGGACGAGAAGCGGGTCCTGCGCGCCTGCGGCCGGGCGAAGCGCGTGAGCGTTTACAGCTTCGGCACGACGACCGCTTCATGGTGGGCGAAGACCGGCCCCAAGCTCACCCGCACCACCAACCTCACCGTCTGGCAGGTCCCCGCCGAGCAGAGTGAGCAGCTCGCCACGCTCGCCGAGCGTGGCATGAAGCTGCAGGTCACGATCCAGGACGGCGTCATCTACGTCGAAGCAGGCGGCAAGTCTGTGGAGGTCACGATCACCTGTCTTTTTGGCGGTCCGTAACCGATACTCCTCTTTGCCCCCGCTCATGAAAGCGCTTCTCGTCTTCCTGGCCATTCTTGCCGGATCGATGCCCTTGATCCTGGCCGCTGCGACCGAACCACTGCCCGATGGCGTTTCACAGAATCTCACGCTGGCGCCAGGCGACAACAACCCGCGCAACTCGGAGGGTGATTTCATCCGTCTCAAGGATGGACACATCCTGTTTGTCTATTCTCATTTCACCGGCGGCAAAGGCCGGGACGCAACCGCTTATCTGGCCAGCCGCGCGTCCAGCGATCAGGGCCAGACCTGGAGCGATCACGATGAGACGGTGGTCGACTCTACAGCCGATGGCGTTCCCTTCGTATTCTCCGTTTCGCTGCTGCGCTTGCGGGCGGACTGCATTGCCCTCTTCTACCTGGTGAAGAAAGCGGAGGATGACTGCCGGTTGGTCATGCGGACGTCCACCGACGAAGCCAAAACATGGAGCGCGGCCCGGCTATGCACCGCTGGCCCGGCCAGCTTTCTTGTCACCAATGGGCGGGTGGTGCGGCTGAAAAGCGGTCGCATCATCTTTCCTGCCGCGCGTCATGACCGGACGCAGACACCGGACGCCTTTCGCAGGGGCGCGGCGACGTGCTTTTACAGCGATGATGAGGGCGCCACCTGGCGGGAAAGCGCTGCAAGGGTGGAGGCACCGGCCAAAAGTCACAGCGGCATGCAGCATCCGGTGCTGGTGGAATTGAAGGATGGCCGGCTCATGATGCTCATGTCCATGCACCTCAATCCATTGCTCCGCTCGTTCTCCACCGATGGCGGAAATACTTGGTCGGCAGCCGAGAAGACAGGACTCCTTTCGCCCGTCTCTCCGGTCTCGCTCAAGCGCCTCCCTTCGACG
>CAINXC010000251.1 GCA_903854655.1 uncultured Verrucomicrobiota bacterium
CCTACGGCTGCCAGATGAACGAGCGCGTCTCCGAGCAGGTGTCGCAGATGTTCGTGGAAAAGGGCTACACCATGACGCGCACCGAAGCGGACGCGGATGTGGTGCTCATCAACACCTGCAGCGTGCGCGACCAGGCCGAGCAGAAGGCATTGGGCAAGATGGGCATGGTTCGCCGCAACCGCCGTGGTCGTGCTCCGCTGGTGACCGGCTTCATGGGCTGCATGGCGCAGAGCCGGGGCGCCGAACTCATTGACAAGGCCCGGGTCGATCTCGTCGTGGGCACCCAGAAATACCACCGGGTGGTGGAGCACGTGGAGCAGATCATTCGCGCCCAGGAGGAGCGCCAGATGGATGAGGAGCGCTTCAGCATCGTGGATGTGGGCGAGGAAGCCGCCTCGCAGAACGCCATTCGCGATCATCAGCTCAAGGACCGCCAGGCCACCGCTTTCGTCAGCATCATGCAGGGCTGCAACATGAAGTGCACCTTTTGCATTGTGCCTTACACCCGCGGCGAAGAGCGCGGCCGGCCCATTGCGGAGATCGTGGAGGAAGTGAAGCGGCTGGCTGATCGCGGGGTGAAGGAGGTCACCTTGCTGGGCCAGATCGTGAACCTGTATGGCCGCCATGAGTTCCCCGTCGTGGACGGCAAAAGCCCGTTCGTGCAACTCCTCGAAGCGATTCATGGCGTGCAAGGCATTGAGCGTATTCGCTTCACCAGCCCGCATCCCATCGGCTACAAGAAGGATTTGATCGAGGCCTTCACCTACCTCCCGAAACTGGCGGAGCATGTGCATCTGCCTCTGCAAAGCGGCAGCGACGCCGTGCTCAAACGCATGCACCGCCCCTATTCCGCAGCAAAGTTTGAGGAACTCGTCGCCCGCATCCGCGCGGCCCGCCCCGGCATTGCCGTCACCACAGACATCATCGTCGCTTTCCCTGGTGAAACCGAAGAACAATACCTCGAAACCCGCGCCCTGTGCGAGCGGGTGCGCTTCGACAACGCGTTCGTTTTTCGCTACTCCAAGCGTCGCGGTACTCCCGCCGCCGAGATGGAAGAGGTGCTGCAGCTTCCCGAGACGGTAAAAGAGCAACGCAACCAGGACCTGCTGGGGTTGATTAACAGCATCGCCTACGAAGGCTACGAGAAGCTGGTGGGCGGCAACGTCGAGATCCTGTGCGAGGGTTCCAGCAAGACCAACAGCGAACGCCTCACCGGCCGCACCCGCACCAACAAGATCGTGGTTTTCGAAGGCAATCCTGACCGCCATGTGGGTGAGATTTTCGATGTGTGCGTGACCCAGTTCGCGAATTTCACCCTGTTTGGCGACCCTGCTCTGGTGCTCTCATGAGCCGGGAGTGGAAGTGCCGCCTGGCGCTGGGGCTCTGGGGGATCACCCTGCTGCTGGTGGCGCTTGTCCATGGGCTCGGGCAGCGCTGGTGGTTCACCGCCTTCTTTGTTTACAGCCCGCAATTGCTGTGGCCCATGGCCATGCTCGGGCTTGCCGCGCTGGTCTGGAGCACGAGCCGGAAACTGGCCTTGCTCTTGCTCGGCACGGCTTTTTTCCTTGCCGGTCCGGTGATGGAGTGGCGCACCCATGGCAAGATCCATGCGCCTCTCGCAGCCGGCGACCCGGATGTGCTTCGGGTCATGACCTGCAATCGCGGGCAGAGCTACGGGCACACCCTCGCCAGTTTCATTTCCAAGCAGCAGCCCGATGTGCTGGCAATTCAAGACGCGGGTTCGCCGCAGGCGTTTGTGCCCGGCGGGCCGGAATACCAATCCTTCGCTCACAGGGCCCAGGTGGGCGAGTTTGTGCTGCTCAGCCGCCATCCCGTGATCGGCACCCGCCTTGTCGTTTGCCAGGCCACACTGGGTGATCAGTCGTTGATGAGCTGGTTCAAAGGTGCCCGTTTTGTTGTGCAGTTCCACGATCACCAGGTCGCCATCTACACCGTGCACATGCCCTCGCCGCGGCATGAATTGCACGCCTACAGGCCCAGCACCCTGGGCAGACCGCAGCAGCGGCGGCGGATGTTCCGTTTTTGGGAGGAGCAGCAGGTGCTCGACGAAGAGATGCTCAAACAGATTGAGGCTGATCCCCTGCCCGTGATCGTGCTGGGCGACTGGAATCTGCCAGCCCTGGGACCGCTCTACCGTCGTCTCACTCGCCGCCTTGCTGACGCCCACGCTTGTGCCGGCACGGGCTATGGCTTCAGTTTCCCGGGTGATGTCTGGTTCGCCGCCGCCTGGGGCGGCCGGTGGCTGCGGCTCGATGATGTCCTGTGCAGCAAGGAGTGGGAACCGCTCGAGTGCATCGTGGAACCCAAAAGCGAATCCCAGCACAGCCCTGTGGCTGCGGTGCTCCGGTGGCGATAAGAGAGGAGTTTAACCGCAAAAAACGCGGTGAACGCAAGAGGAGGGATTTCCGGCAGATTCAAATCCTCGGACCCACCTATGTGATCTCTGCATTCTTTGCGGTCAAGCCTCCCTCCGCTGCGCCCATTTTTTCCCGCGCTTCAGCGCCTGGATCGTCTCCTCCAGCCGCTTCTGCTGTGTCTCCGGCAGCTTGGCGAAGGTGTTCCAAACGATGTATTCCCGCTGGTAGGTGGGCTTCAGGGATTCAAAGAAAGCGGCGGCGGCTGGATTCGCCTCCAATGCCTCGCCCAGCAGAGGGGGCATGGGAAAGGGTTCACGCTTGGCGGGTGCGGGTGGCGGCAGGTCGGGCCGGGCATCCAGCCTCACCGCCGCCCGCAGCAGTGCGCGCAAGGCCCCGCGATCCAAGTCATCCAGCGTGGTGAGCTCGATGTTGCGGATCGACAGGTTCTCCAGCCCGTTGTTGAGCAGGCCGGCGGGATCAGGCAGTTCCGAGCCGCGATAGAAGGTGAAATGGACCTTTTTGAGGAACGCGCCAAGTCCGCACACCCGCTTGAGCCCTGAAAAACATAGCATGTTGGTGTTCACGGATTCCATCAGGTCTGGCTCCCAGCGCAACACCAGCTCGCGCAGTTCCTCGCACAAGGGGCGTGAGAAATCCGGGCAGGTGGCCAGCCAGCGGTCTGGATTCTTGGTGCGAGAACGACGAACATCCATGACGTTACATGGTGGATCGAATCGCCTTTTGCGCTACTGCTTTGGCTCTTTACCTCTCCCACCCTTCGCCTTCAACCCCACCCATTATGCGCCCCATCGTTCAAATCTCTCTCGACCTCACCAACATCGACGAAGCCCTCGAAACCGCCGCCATGGCTCTGCGCGCCGGGGTTGACTGGCTGGAAGCAGGCACGCCGCTGATCCTCGCCGAGGGCCTGCACGGTGTGCGCGCGCTGCGCAAAGCTTTCCCGAATACCCCCATCGTCGCGGATTTGAAGACCATGGACGGCGGCTATCTGGAAGCCGAGATGATGGCCAAGGCCGGCGCCACCCACGTCGTGGTGATGGCCCGCGCCCATGAGGAAACCGTGAAGTGCGTGGTTGCCGCTGGCAAGGATCATGGCGTGAAAGTGATGGGCGACAACATGGTGAGCCCCGACATGGTGGCCGGTGCCAAGTGGCTGGAAGACCTGGGCTGCGACTACATTGTTCATCACATCGGCTATGACGAGCGCCGCGGCATCGCCGCCCAGGGCAAGCGCATGCCCAGCCCCATGGACCAGCTTCGCGAGGTCGTGCAGGCCGTGAAGATCCCCGTGCAGGCCGTCGGCGGGCTCACGCTGGAGCAAGCCGTCCGCTGCCCTGAGTACGGTGCTCCGCTGGTGGTTCTTGGCGCCCCGCTGACCATTGACGCTGACGCCTTCAAGACCGCTGGTGGCGATTTGGAAGCCTCACTGCGGCTGATCTGCGAGAAGGTGCACGCCTACGGGGCTTGAGTCCCTCCGCAGGGACGTCACTCTCATGGGACCTATAGGCCGTATAGGACCTGTTCGTCCCGTGAGGGGGGCTCGATTGGCCCCCCAGAATTCGCCATTCGACTTTTTCGCGTCTGTGGGCACTTTATGCCCCCGCATGAAACGCTCTTTGCTGCTCGCCTACTGCCCTGATCTCTACCACTATCAGCGCCGTCATTCGCGCGCCGTCATGATTGGCAAAGTCGGCGTTGGTGGCGGCAACCCCATCCGGGTTCAGTCCATGATCACCTGCGACACGATGGACACGCAGGCGAGCATCCAGCAGACGCTGGACCTGGTCGAAGTGGGCTGCGAGATCGTGCGCATCACCGCCCCAACGGTGAAGGATGCGGCGAACCTCCAGCACATCGTCGCCGGGCTGCGGGCCCAGGGCTGCGACGTGCCCATCGTGGCGGACATCCATTTCAAGCCCGAGGCCGCGATGGAGGCCGCGAAGTGGGTGGAAAAGGTGCGCGTGAATCCCGGCAATTACGCCGACTCGAAGAAGTTCAAAATCATCGAGTACACCGATGAGCAGTACCTGGATGAACTGAACCGCATCCGTGAGCGCTTCACCCCGCTGGTGGAGCTGTGCAAGCAGCGTGGAGTTGCCATGCGCATCGGCACCAATCACGGTTCGCTCAGCGACCGCATCATGAACCGCTACGGCGATACGCCGCTGGGGATGGTGGAGAGCGCGCTGGAGTTCGCCCGCATCGCCCGCGACCTGGATTACCACGAGTTCGTGTTCAGCATGAAGGCCTCGAACCCCAAGGTCATGATCGAAGCCTACCGGCTGCTTGTGGCCCGGCTCGACAAGGAAGGTTCGGACTGGAATTACCCCATTCATCTTGGTGTCACCGAGGCCGGCGATGGTGAAGATGGCCGTATCAAGAGCGCCATCGGCATTGGTTCACTGCTGAACGACGGCATTGGCGACACCATCCGCGTTTCCCTGACCGAAGACAGCGTGCATGAGATCCCCGTGGCGATGGCCCTCGCACAGTGGGCCGCCCATAAGGCCGAGAAACCCCCTGTGCCTCTGGCCACCACGCCTGCTCCCACCTGGGATCCCTTCGGATATGCGCGGCGCACTACCGAGACCCTGCGACGCGCGGACGCCAAAATCGGCGGCGAGCAGGTCATTCAGGTCGGCATCCGGCAGGCAAAATACGACCAGATTTCCCACAAGCTCGACAAGCTGGGTGACTTCAAGCCTGACTTTGTTTTCGAACAGGCGGGCATCGTCGAGGTCGATCCTCGCGATGATGCAGCGATCGGCAGTCTCAACGCCGGCGCGACCACCCTGGTGACCGTGGCCGATGGCCTCGATCTGCCCTTGGTGACCGCTTTCCGCCTGCTGGCGGCCAAGCTTGCCCCGCGCCATCCCATCGTGCTCAAGGACACCCTTGCCGCCTCACACGACCCGCACGCGCTTTTCCTGCGCACGCTGCTCAATGCCTCCGCCAATATCGGCAGCCTGCTCTGCGACGGCATCGGCGATGCGATTCTCGTGCAAGGCGAAGAAGCGCCCGGACAGTCCCTGCGCCTCAGTTTCAACATCCTGCAGGCCGCCGGCTCGCGCATCTTCAAGACCGACTACGTGGCCTGCCCAAGCTGCGGCCGCACCCTGTTCGACCTGCAAAGCACCACCGCCCGCATCAAAGCCGCCACCGTGCATTTGAAGGGCGTCAAAATCGCCATCATGGGCTGCATCGTCAATGGCCCTGGCGAAATGGCCGACGCTGATTTCGGCTACGTCGGCGGCGCGCCCAGCAAGATCAATCTCTACGTGGGCAAGCAGGCCGTGAAGTTCAACATCCCCGAAGCCGAAGCCGTCGAGCGCCTCGTGGACCTGATCCGCGAGCACGGCAAATGGGTCGATGCGCCCGTGCCTGCGGCGGCGTAGGCTACACGCTCACCAGCTCCGAGCGCTTGAACAGCACTGCCACCGGGTAGCCCTTCCCTTCGATATTGGCTTTGCCGCCTTCCTCGCGGTCCACCAGCACACAGACCAGCGCCACCTTGCCTCCTTCCTCTTCAACCGCTGCGATGGCCTTGAGCGTGGAATCGCCGGTGGTGATCACGTCATCCACCACCACAACGGAATCGCCCGCCTGAAAGTTGCCTTCGATGCGCTTGCCGCGACCGTGGCCCTTGGCCTCCTTGCGCACCACAAAGCAGCGAATCGGCGGCATATCGTCTGCCAAGCTGGAGGTCATCGCGGTGGAGAGCGAAATGGGATCAGCACCCAGCGTCAGCCCGCCGATGGCATCGACTTGAATCCCCCGAGCCGCCTGTTCGCGCCGCACCAGGTCATGCATCAACTGGCCAACCAGCACCGCGCCGCGTGAGTCAAACGTGGTCACCCGGCAGTCCACGTACAGGTTGCTTTTGGCCCCTGAGGCGAGGGTGAAATCACCGGTCTTGACGGACTTGTCGAGCAGGATGGAGCGGAGTTCGGAGCGGGCGGAAGTGAGCGGCATGGCAGGCAATGGCTCAGGATTGTGCGGCTGTAAAGCCCGCGCAACGGTCGCCTGCCTCAGTTCAAGGGCTCCAATTCCTTGACGACGAATTTGCCGTCCTTGCGGATGAGCTTGCCATCGAACCAGATTTCACCGCCGCCATACTCTGGGCGCTGGATGCAGACCATGTCCCAGTGACCCTGGCTGCGATTGCCGTTGTCGGCGATGCCTTCATAAGCCTGGCCG
>CAINXC010000252.1 GCA_903854655.1 uncultured Verrucomicrobiota bacterium
CCGGGCTCCTTCTCGAGCAGTGCCAAGCTTTCCCTTCCTAAAGAGCAAAACCGCGAAGGGACTCGCGGACTACTCCGAACGAACCCATCCTACGTCTTCCCCAGCTTTTTCAGCGCCTCGGACACGTTCGAGACGGTGAGTATCTTGGGCAACTTATAGTATTCTTTGACGCCAGGAATGTACAGAACGTTCACTGGAATGGCGGCGTCCAAGTACTCGGTTTCCAGCGCCTGCTTGATACGCGGGTCCTCGTTTGTCCAATCTGCCTTGAGCATGACCACGCTGTACTTTCGGAACAAGCCTTTAAGAGCTTCTGCTTTATAGACGCGATGGTTCGACTGGCAGGTGGCGCACCAGCGGGCAGTGAAATCGATGTACACGGGCTTGCCCTCGTCGCGCAGCTTTTGTACCGTCTCAGGCGACCATTCCTGCCACTTGAGTTCGCCCGCCGTGTCGGGCGGCCAGCCCAGATAGAGACCACCCGCCAGCGCTGCCAAGCTGAACAAAAGGGCGCGCCTGCGAATGCTGGCGGCCTTGTGCGGCAGGTTCCAGCGCCCATAGATCCAGCAGGCCATGGCCACCAGCACCAGGCCAAACAGAATTTGCAACAGATGATCACCGCTCACCATGCCCCCCAGAACCCACAGCATGTAGCCGGAGGTGCCAAACAGCAAAAACGACATCCCCTGCTTGAAACTCTCCATCCAGGCGCCTGGCCGAGGAAGGAGTTTCACCAAACCAGGGGACAACGATAGCAAGAGATAGGGCGAGGACAGCCCCAGCCCGATCACGGTGAACACGACCAAAGCCATCACCGCCGGCAGGGAAATGGCCCAGGTGAGCGCCGGAGCCAGAAAGGGGGCCGAGCAGGGCGTGGCCACGACGGTGGCAAGCAGCCCGGAAAAGAAGGAGCCCTCGAGGCCGCCTTTCGACTGCAACTCCTGCCCCACCCCCACGGCCGAGGTTCCCACCTCGAACACCCCCGCCATGTTCAGGCCGAAGGCCATGAAAAAGTAGCACAGGCACAACACGAACAGCGGCGACTGAAGCTGCGCCCCCCAGCCCTTGCCCAGGACAATGACGAACAGGGCCAGCGCCCAGAAGCACACCAGCACCCCCAGGGTGTAAGCCAGGCCGTGCAGAACGATTTTGCGCCGGTCCTCCCCCGCCTGCTGCACAAAGCCCAGGATCTTGATCCCCAGCACCGGAAACACGCAAGGCATGACATTCAGAATCAGCCCGCCGATGAAGGCAAACAGGAGCAGGGTCGCTGTACCCAGGCCGTTGGTGATCGGTGCGCCACCTGCTGCCGGAGCAGCGCTGGCCGAAGCCTTGCCTTCGGTGATGGGCAGCTTCACCTCGAACCCTTGCATGCCCGGCTCGGCGACCAGCCAGCCTTCATCGGCTTTCAGAACCCCGGTCAGCGCTTCCTTGGGCGGATTATCGGCGTCTGGGGGAAGGCTCAGCAGCCAGTCCTCGCCCACCTTCTTGAGTTCCTGCGGTTTTTCGGGGTCGATGTCGTGGTCAGGAAAATCCAAGGCCGAGCTGAAGAAGAAGGCTTTGGTGATCTTCGTGTTCGCGCCCGAGCCAGGTTTCAGCCGGATGGCGTAATCCTTGCCGGTCTTTTCCGCTGAAACGGTCCAGCCTTTGGGGGCGATGGGAAGTGCCTGGCGTGCTTTCTCGAACAACGCCTTGGTGGCCGCGTCAGGAGCGCCAGCACTCTCGGCCACGGTGACACTGGCCTGCGGCTTCACCTTCACAGGGGTGCAGGATTCGACGCATACCAAGCCCTTTATCAGGGCCTCAAGAGCGATCTTGTCGCCAGTCTTGACGGTGGCAGGCGGGGTGATGGTCACCAGCGGCACGGTTTCGCCTTCGTAGAGGTAGCCCACG
Source organism: uncultured Verrucomicrobiota bacterium (assembly GCA_903854655.1). Classification (GTDB taxonomy): domain Bacteria; phylum Verrucomicrobiota; class Verrucomicrobiia; order Verrucomicrobiales; family Verrucomicrobiaceae; genus CAINXC01. The sequence goes on from CAINXC010000252.1 coordinate 1,894, forward strand.
AATCCGGCGGCCAGACCCTTCGTGGGGGTGGGCCATTGCGGCTCGCCCACCGTGAATCCGGCGGGCAACGTCCAGGTGATTTTGGTGGCTTGGCCGGGGCCGCCCGGATTCTTCCAGTAGGAATGCCCGTGCTCGATGTGCTTCATCTTCACCGCCACCGTGAAGGGCTTGCCGGGGGCGATGGTGCTGCTTTCCGGGATGATGTCCACCGTCAGGAGAGGGTCTCCGGACAACTGGGCGCGGAGGGTGGGCGTCACCAGGATCAGCGCCAAAAGAAGAGCAGGGAGAAATCGGTTCATCATAAAAAGGAGGGAGTGCGGCCAAGGATACGCGTGCCAAGCATGGGAGAGAAATCATCTCGTCCTTATTCCCCACGATCTTGCAAACCCGTTACGCTGAGCTTGGACTTTTGGTAGTCCGTACTATTATCGGTCATGCTCACTCCTGATTCCCGCGCGCGCGACTTTCCTTCGCTGGAAGGCAAAGCCTATCTGAACACCGCCGCCGAGAGCATCCCTCCGCTCTGCGTTTTGGAAGCCCTTGCGGACTACTGGAGCCACAAAATCCAGGGGATGCGTGGGAGAGATCAGCACTTCGCCCGGGTCGAGGAGTGCCGCGAGGTCGCCTCCCGCTTCATCGGCTTGCAGACCAACGAGGTGTCCTTTTGCTCCTGCAGCTCGGAGGCTTACAACCTGCTGGCTTCCGCCCTGGATTTGAAGGAGAACGACGAGGTGGTGGTCACGGACATCGACTTCCCTGCTGGCGCCACCCCATGGCTGACCGCACGACCCAAGCCGCGGGTGAGCGTGTGGAAGATTCGCGACGGCGTGCTGGAGGTGCTCGATCTGCTGCCCCTGCTCACCCAGCGCACCCGGCTGGTGCAGCTTTCACTGATCAGCTTTTACAACGGCTACCGCATCCCCTGGCACAACGTGGTGGACAAGATCCGGCGCATGGCCCCGCAGGCCCTCATCGCCGTGGATGTGACCCAGGCCCTGGGCCGCGTGACCCTGGATTGCGCCGATGCCGACGTGATCATCTCCAGCACCCACAAATGGTCCCTGGGCATTCATGGTGGCTGCATCGTCGGCATTCCCGCACGCAACGCCGCCAGGCTCACCACCCACGCCGGCGGCTGGTTCCATATCGAAAACGCCTTTGGTGAGGATCGTTTCGAGCGCGCCGTGATCAAGACCGGCGCCGCAAGCTTCTCCGTGGGCATGCCCAGCTTCGCGCCGATTTACGCCCTCAACGCCTCGCTTCGCTACCTCGAGGACGTGGGTGTCAAATTCATCTCCCAGCACGCCGATCCTTTGGTGGCAAAGGCGGATGCCGGGCTGCGCAAGCTGGGCTTGCAGCCGATGGTGAAGCTCAACCAGACCCGCTACCCCAGCGGCATCATCGCCTTCAAACATCCCGAAACCGCAAAACTGCATGCCGCCTTGGAGGAGGCCAACGTGCATGTCATGCATCACGCCGGCCGAATTCGCGTTGCCATTCACGGCTACAACACGGAAGAGGATGTGGACCGCTTGCTCAGCACGCTGGCCGAGTGCGTGCAGTGATTCAACACCGGCCCCGCCAAGCAATTGGGTCTCTCCCACTCCACTCTTAATTCCTCATCATGCTCACCCCTGAACCTATCAGCTCACACGTCTCCGTCTGGGGCGAAGGCCCCATCTGGCACGGCCGCCGCCTGCTTTACGTCGATATCGAAGCGCACAAGATCGTCGCCTTTGATCCCAAGTCCGGCCAGGAATCCATTTGGGATGTGGGTCAGCGCGTGGGCACCGTGGTCCCGCGCGCCAAGGGCGGCCTCGTCTGGGCAGGTGACGACGGTTTCTTCTTCTTCGATGAGCAGACTGGCGCCAGCACCGCCATTGCGGACCCCGAGCCCGACCGCCCCAACAACCGCTTCAACGACGGCAAGTGCGACCCTGCCGGCCGCTTCTGGGCCGGCACGATCTGCCTGAAGAAGCAGCCCGAGGCCGCCCTCTACGTCCTGCACACCGACCTGCGGGTGGAAAAGAAGTTCGAGCCCGTGACCAACTCCAACGGCATCATCTGGAGCAAGGACGCCAGCACGATGTTCTACATCGACACGCCCAGCAAAAAGATCCGCGCCTTCGACTTCGACAAGGCGACCAGCGCCATCAGCAACGAGCGTGTGATTTGGGACACCAGCGCCATCGAAAGCTCCCCCGATGGCATGACCATCGACAGCGAGGACCGCCTCTGGATCGCCTTCTGCCATGGCGGCATGGTCAAGTGCTTCGACCCCGCCACCCGCAAGGTGGAGGAGCAGATCAACTTCCCCTGCATCGAAACCACCGCCTGCGCCTTCGGCGGCGATGACCTGGGCGACCTCTACATCACCACCGGCCTCAAGCCCGGCCTTGAGGAGCCCCTCGCCGGGCGTTTGTTCGTTTGTCGTCCTGGAGCCAAGGGCGTTCCGAGCGACAGCTTTAATGGCTGAATCGTCCTCGTTCTCGAAAACCCAGCGCATCGAGTACGAGGAGGACGAGAACGGGCAAGGGCATGTCAAAACCTGCACACCCTTTCCAGTTGCGCGCCCGCAGCCCCGATTCAAAATCCACCCCTCCCGTTAACAACCCCAGACAACGCCCCTTCCCGCACCGCCCATGAAAGCCCCCATCACTGTCGCCGTCACCGGCGCTGCCGGTCAAATCGGCTACTCCCTGCTGTTCCGCATCGCCTCCGGCGCCCTCTTTGGCCCAGACCAGCCGGTGAACCTGCGCCTGATCGAAATCGAGCCCGCCCTGCCCGCGCTGGGCGGCGTGGTGATGGAACTCGACGACTGCGCCTTCCCCCTGCTGCACAGCGTCACCCCCACCGCCAGCCTGGATGAAGGCTTCAGCGGCGTGAGCTGGGCCATCCTGGTCGGCTCCGTCCCCCGCAAGGCCGGCATGGAACGCAAGGACCTGCTCAACATCAACGGCAAGATCTTTATCGGCCAGGGCCAGGCCATCCAGAAGAACGCCGCCAGCGACGTGCGCGTGCTCGTGGTGGGCAACCCCTGCAACACCAACTGCCTCATCGCCATGAACAACGCCAAGGACGTCCCGTCCGACCGCTGGTTCGCGATGACCCGCCTGGACGAAAACCGCGCCAAGAGCCAGCTCGCGCAGAAGGCCGGCGTGCAGGTCTCCGAAGTGACCAATCTCGCCATCTGGGGCAACCACAGCTCCACGATGTACCCGGACTTCTACAACACCAAGATCAGCGGCAAACCCGCCACCGAGGTGATCACCGACAGCGCCTGGCTCCAGGGCGACTTCATCGCCACCGTGCAGCAGCGCGGCGCCGCCATCATCAAGGCCCGCGGCTTCAGCTCCGCCGCCTCCGCCGCCAACGCCGCCTGCGACACCGTGCGCAGCCTCTCGCTCGGCACCCCCGCCGGTGACTTCACCAGCGTCGCCATCTGCTCCGATGGCAGCTACGGCATCGCCCCCGGCCTCATGTACTCCTACCCCATCAAGACCGATGGCCAGAAGTGGGAGATCGTCCAGGGCGTGCCTGTGAACGAGTTCAGCCAAAGCAAAATCACCGCCACCGAAAACGAGCTCAAGGAAGAGCGCGCGGCCGTGCAGGAACTGGGGCTGATCTGATTTCAGCGACAGTTGATCCCTTCAGCGGGCGCGGTGGGCTTCGGGCTCATCGCGCCTTTTTATTGTAATGAAGGCCCACCTGGATTCGTGCCCGCCGCCTCCAGCCAAGATCGGGCAAAATCGTGCCGGGGCCGGAGCCGAGATCAAGGATGCGTTGGTCGGGCTGGAACAAGGGCGCGGCAAAGGCTCCATGCGAAGCGAGCGAGCGCCGCCGTATAAAGCAGATAGCCGCATCCCCGTGTCCCGGGGTGTAGATTTCCTCCTTCATTTGATGGCGAAGTAGCAGGCGAAGACGCTGTTGCGGTGCAGCACGTCGTATCCGGAGAAGCCAACGCGGCGGGTGAGATCGAGCTGGAAGGGCAGCGAGCGTGGAGAGTCCTCCTTCTCGACGTACGCGAAGACCTTGGCGCGGTAGTCGGCCCCGCCGAGGGATTCGAGATAGCGGCCGTAGCGCGACCACATCAGGTCCTGCACCTCCGGCATGTCGAACCAGACCAGATCCGCCACGTAAAGCCGGCCGCCGGGGCGCAGCCAGCGGTGCAGCTTGGTGAAAACGTCCAGCCAGTCGCTGTCATCGCGCAGGTGATGAAGGACCGCGCCGGCCAGGATGGCATCAAAAGACTCCGGCGCGAAATCGAGGGCGCGCAGATCGCTTTGATACGTGGTGGCGGTTGCTGCGCCAGTGGCCAGCACACGCGATTTGGCACGAGTGAGCATGGGCTGGCTCAGGTCCGCCAGGTGGCAGTCCAGCGGGTGGACCTCCTTGAGCACGCGGAGGGTGAAGTTGCCCGCCCCGCAGCCCAGGTCGAGAACCTTGGCGCCCGCTTCCAGATGGGTGGCGCACGACTGGGCGACGAGCTCCAGCGCAAGCGGCGAATCCATCGCGGCCTGCTGGCCGGTTTCAAGGTTGCTGAACCTTTCGACATCATTGTCAAAGCGGGCGCGGATTTCATCGAGGGTGGACTTCCCGGCATAGGCAGGGGCGTGAGGTACTGAGGAGGGGGACGGAGCAAGCGTCTGCATGGGCTCATGGTAGTGGTGAGTCGCTGTTGCGGAATTGCTATCAATGTATCACATTGATACCCAATAGGTATGAACCGGGCCGCCATTCATGAATTGGAGTGCTTCATCGCCGTCTCGGAAGAGCTGAACTTCTCACGTGCTGCGGCACGGCTGCACATGAGCCAGCCGCCGCTGACCCGGCAGGTTCAATCACTGGAGGAAAAGCTGGGCGTACGCCTGCTCGATCGCAACACGCGGACCGTGTCGCTCACGCCGGCCGGAGCGCTGTACCTGGAGGATGCTCGGCAGATCCTCACCCGCCTGGACAGCGCGGCGGACACGGCCAGGCGGGCGGTGACCGGCGAGGTGGCCCGGCTGCGGCTGGCCTTTGTCGGGGCGCTGATGGACCAGGGCCTGATCAGGCTGCTTCAGGCCTTCCGGGAAACGCATCCCCACTGTCAGATCCACCTGACGGACCTGCCCCCGGCGGAGCAACTGGAAGCCCTGCGGGCCGGGCGCGTGGACGGCGCTTTTATTGGCGCGGAACCACGCAGGAAGGGCAGGGACCTCGCCACCGTGGTCTGGAAACGCGAACCTCTTCTCGTCGCTCTGCCGGAGGCGCACACGCTCGCGAAAAACAAGACGCTTTCCCTCAGCCAGTTGAAGGCCGAGGGCTGGGTGATGGTCTCACGCAGCGCGGCACCGGCCTTCCGTCAGCAGTTTGAAACGCTGTGCACCCAGGCCAAATTCCGCCCGCGCGTGGTGCAGGAATCGGACCGCGTGGCGGCCGTGCTCACCATGGTCGCCGCCGCCCAGGGCATCAGCCTGCTGCCGGAAGCCATGTCGCGACTGGTGGGCAAAGGGGTGGCCTTCCGCCAGGTGCACGGCCAGAAACTGACGCTGGATCATGCCTTTGCCTGGCGAATCGATGAGGGGCAGGAAGCCCTGACGGACCTTGTGAAATTGCTTGGTCCCAGGAAGCGGAATCTCATGCCACGATCATTAGAAAACGAGTCCTTTTATTAGCTTGGGGGGAGGCGTTCACTTGAGAGCGTATGATGCCCTGAGTCGCTCTGCAACAATCTGGTGATGCAACTGGCCGGCTGCGGCACCGCCGAAAACTCTCCAGCATTGGACCGCCTTGGAGGCGAGATTGGGTCCTGGGTCCCGACCGCCGGCAGGCTGCCGATGTCACTTTCTGGCTGTGCACGCCGCGGAGCGAAATGAGTGCAGGAGGAGGCGGGAAAAGTGGAAGGGGCATTGCGATTTGCGACTGGGTCGCCGCCCCTTCCGCCGCCCTCGGGCTACTCCATCGCGTAGTTCACCGGCTCCTCGGTGATGGTGACGTCGTGCGGGTGGCTTTCTTTGAGGCCGCCGGAGGTGATGCGGACGAAGCGGGCCTTGGCGCGCAGTTCATCGAGGTTGCGGGCTCCCACGTACCCCATGCCGGAGCGCAGGCCGCCCATGAGCTGGAACACGGTGTCGGAGAGCGGTCCCTTGAAGGGCACGCGGGCTTCCACGCCCTCGGCCACCAGCTTGCCGCTGGCGTTCTGGCCGTAGCGGTCGCTGGCGCCCTTGCGCATGGCCTTGAGGCTGCCCATGCCACGGTACTCCTTGAAGGTGCGGCCCTGCCAGCGGACCATGTTGCCGGGGCTTTCAGAGGTGCCGGCAAGCAGGGAGCCTAGCATGACCAGGTCCGCACCACCGGCGAGGGCCTTGACCACGTCGCCAGAGTAGCGGATGCCGCCATCGGCAATGATGGGCACGCCGGCCTCGCGGGCCACGGCGGCCACTTCCTGGATGGCGGTGAACTGCGGCATGCCCACGCCCGAAATGATGCGGGTGGTGCAGATGGAGCCGGGACCCACGCCGACCTTGATGGCGGAGACGCCGGCCTTGACCAGATCCTCTGCGCCATCGCGGGTGACGACATTGCCTGCGATCACCTGGATGTGGTCGCCAAGGGCTTCGCGCAGCTTCCGGACCACTTCCATCACCCGGGTGGTGTGGCCGGTGGCGGCGTCGATGAAAAGCGCGTCGGCACCCACGGCGACGAGCGCCTTGCCACGGTCCACACAATCATCGCCCACGCCCACGGCGGCGCCGCAGCGCAGGCGCCCCTGGGCGTCCTTGCAGGCGGCGGTGAACATCTGGCGCTTTTCAATGTCAGTGCGGGTGATCAGGCCGATGAGCTTGCCTGCCTCGTCCACGAGCGGCAGCTTCTCGATGCGGCGCTCATAAAGGAGCATGCTGGCCACCTCCATGGTGGTGGAGCCGGTGCCGGTGGCGAGGCGCTCGCGCGGGGTCATGACCTTGCTCACGGGCGTGGCTTCGCTGTCCACGTACCAGAGGTCGCGGCTGGTGACCATGCCCAGCAGGACGCGATCCTTGTCGATCACCGGGAAGCCGCTCACCCCTTTTTCGCGCATGAGGCGGGTGAGGTCGCCCACGGGCATGTCGGGCAGCACCGTCAGCGGATCGAGGATCACCGTGTTTTCGGAGCGCTTCACGCGCAGCACCTGCTCGGCCTGGAAGTCGATCTTGCAGTTGCGATGGATCACGCCCAGGCCGCCCTCGCGGGCGAGGGCGATGGCCAGCTCCGATTCGGTGACGGTGTCCATCGCCGAGGAGAGCACCGGAATGTTGAGACTGATCGTCTTGGTCAGTCGTGTTGTGAGATCCGCTTCGGCTGGTAGAACACTGCTGAGTGCTGGCAGAAGAAGAACGTCGTCAAAGCTTAGCGCTGTGGTGATTTCGCCCATAGGCGACTGAATGCAAACGGGGCAGGTCGTCAAGAAGAAGTTCACCTTTGCGGCGGATCTTGCGGCCCGATGAGTGGAAACCGAATCTGGCCGTCCAGTCCAAGTAAGTCTTGTCCGCCCGGGCAATCCTCCCTTATCATCGCCCCATCATGAACGCCCGCGCTCTTGTCCTTGGCACCGCGCTGGCGGCGGGGGTGGCTTTCGCCGACCTGCCGACCGAGCCGGGCACGATTTCAGTGGAAGGCCTGCTCGGAAAACCGGTGCTGATCACCGTCAAGCAGGAGGCGCCGATCTACTTCCTCTCGATCATGGATCACGCCGTGGGCTCGATGGCGCCAGGCACGGTGGTGACCCTGGTGGGCATTTCCGACACGATGTTCCGCGTGCGCGGCCATGCCCGGCATGGCGATGTGGCGGGCTGGATGAAGAAGGACAACTTCATCATGCCGGACCCGAAGCTGCCGGACAAGCTGAAGGCGCTTTATGAACGCGCCAAGCAGGTGGACGCGCTCATCGCCGCGCATCAGGCCGCCCTGGGCATGACCACGGCGGAGATCCAGCAATCGCTGGGCAGGCCCACCCGCAAGTCCAGCAAGATCACCGCCGCCGGACGCGAGGACAAGCTGGAGTACGCCACTTTCGACATGGTGCCCGAGTCCTCCGTGGGCCGCACCAGGGACGGGCGGCTGGTGCAATCCATCATCTACGTCAAGGTGGAGACCGGCTCGCTGGCCGTGAGCTTCAAGGATGGCGTGGCCATCACCATCGAAGAAACCGAGGGCAATCCCCTGCAAGGCGGGCAGGTCAAAATAGTGCCGGGGCCGGTGTTCTTCCGCTGAAGCCTCACTCGAAGGCCGAAGTCACCGGCTTGCCGTCGAACTCCGCAGGCAGCGGCACACCCAGCAGCCAGAGCGCGGTGGCGGCGGTGTCGTAGGTGGTCACGGGCTGGGTGATGCTGAAGTTCTTCTTCACGCCTTTGCCCCAGGTGACCCAGGGGATGAGCATGTCGTCGGGGATGTTTTCACCGTGCACTTTGTCGTGACCGCCGTGGTCGGCGCTGACGATGACGACGCTGGTGTCCGCGATGCCGGCTTCGGTGATGGCCTTGATGACCTGGCCGAGCGCCTGGTCGGTGACCTTGAGCGCCTCCTTCTGCTCGGGCGAGCCCCAGCCGGAGGCGTGACCGGCAGTGTCCGCATCGGTGAGGTGGATGAAGGCAAGCCTGGGCTTGTGCTCCTTGATCCAGGGGACGGCTTGCGCGGCGACGCCCAGCGAAGGCACCTTGGTCTTTTCCAGTTCGGGGGTTCCGGCGACCGGTGCGGAGGTCTGGGGGCCGCCGTAATCGAAGACGTCCAGGCTGTCCTTGAGCCACAGGTGGCGGAATTTCACCTTGCCGACGAACATGGCGGTGACGGCCGCAGGCTCCTTGGCCCGCAGCAGGGAGAAGATGGTGGGCACCTTCACCAGCCCGCGAATGGGCGAGAAATCGTTCCACAGGATCTGGTGCTTGTCCGGACCCACGCCGGTGAGCATGGAGGTGTGGGAAGGCAGGGTTTTGGGCGGAACGATGGTGCTGGCCTGCCAGGTGGAGGCTCCTTCCGCCGCCAGCTTGTTGAGCACCGGCATCTCGCTCTCCTTGATGACGGCGGGCTTGGCGCCGTCAAGGCTGATCACAAAGACGTGTTCGACGCCTGGGGTGGCGAGGGCGAATCCGTGGCTCAAGGCCACGGCAACGGACAGGATGGAAAGGAGACGCATCATGGAAGGGACAGCATCAACGCGACAAAGCGTTTCGCATTGCGAATTGTTGCAGGAATCTGCGATTCGCCCGGAGGGCGTTATCTCAAACCCGCCACGTGGAAGACGATGGTGAGGCCCAGCGCGAAAAGAGCCGCGCCCAGGAAAATGCAGGCGGGCAGGGTCAGCACCCAGGCCATGAGGATGTTGCGCAGGGTCCGGGTTTGCAGGCCGGATCTGTTGGCCGCCATGGTTCCCGCGACGCCGGAGGAAAGGACGTGGGTGGTGCTGACGGGCAGGCCGTACATGTCCGCCGCAGCGATCGTGATCATGGCCACCAGTTCCGCCGCCCCACCCTGGGCATAGGTGAGGTGGGCTTTGCCGATCTTTTCGCCCACCGTCACCACGATGCGCTTATAGCCGATCATGGTGCCCAGACCCAGAGCCAGGGCGACGGCCACCTTCACCCAGTCGGGAATGTACTTGGTGACCCCGTCCAGGCTCTTTTTCAGGTCCTTGGCCGCCTTTTGCTCGCTTTCGTCAGTGAACTGGCCGGCCTTGTTGAGTTTGTCGAGGGCGACGCCCACCACGTAAAACTGGGTGCGCATGTCACGGCGCTGAGCTTCGGAGAGCTCCTGGAAGGTCTTCACCTTTTCCAGGCTGGCGGTGATGCGGCGGTTCTTGTCCGCCAGGGCGGCAAAGGTCTTGTCATCCACCACCCCGGTTGTCTGGATATAGGCGGTGAGTTCGTCGTCAGCGGTCTTTGTCGTGACCGAGACTCCATTGGCATGTTTCTCGAGAACCTGCGTGAGGGCGGCGGAGGCCCCGGAGAGCTGTCTGAGCGTGCTGTCGTCGGAACCCATCCGCAACGCATAGGTGCCGGGGAGAATGCCCACCAGGATCAGCATGATGAGCCCCATGCCTTTCTGGCCGTCATTGGAGCCGTGGGCGAAGCTGACGCCGGTGCAGGTGAAGATCAAAATGCCACGAATCCACAGCGGCGGCGCTTTGTCTTTTGGTGGAGCGGCGTAGAGCTCCGGTTTTTTGATCAGCGCCCGGGCCAGCAGCAGCAGCAGGGCGGCGCAGACGAAGCCCACCACCGGAGAAATGAGCAGCGATGCGCCCACCTCCCCCGCCTTGGCCCAGTTGATGCCCTCCCCGTAGGCACGCCCGTTCATCAGTGCATTGCCAATCCCCACCCCCATGATCGAGCCTATGAGCGTGTGGGAGCTCGATGCAGGGAGCCCCAACGACCAGGTGCCGACATTCCAGATGATGGCCGAGAGCAGCAGTGCGAACACCATCGCGAAGCCGGCGGCCGAGCCGACGTTGATCACCAGTTCCACCGGCAGCAGAGAGACAATGCCGAAAGCAACCGCCCCGGTGGAGGTGAGCACGCCGATCAGGTTCCAGCAGCCCGACCACACCACCGCCACCCGGTCCTTGAGCGAGTGGGTGTAGATGACGGTCGCAACCGCATTCGCGGTGTCGTGGAATCCGTTGACGAACTCAAAGGCCAGGGCCATCCCGACCGCTAGCACCAGAAAAACGCCGGTCATAGGAGACAGCGTCGGGGAAACCTCCGCCAGAGCGTTGAATAAATGCATGTTCGAGTGCGGCAGGGTTGATTGCCGCGCTCCCGTGACTGAATTGCAAGCCAGTCACAAGAGGAGAAAAGTGACGATTGCGCCCCTGATGGCAGCTAGACCCGCACGCAGCACACCTTCGTTCGTGGTGGCGCGATGATTGATCGTACCAAGGGCGCCCCGCCCAATCCCTTGACTGCTATCGCCCGGCGCAAGGTAAGGCGCGTTGTCCCAACGCGCCGCCATTGCAGGCCGAAGAGCTTCGTTCGTCCGCTGCCCCGAAATCCAGGAGGACTGCGGCGTAGGCTGGATTCCTCTCGCCTTCGACATCACCCCCCAACTACACCGACACCACCCCCATGCCCGCCACCCCCGCGAAATGGAAGTACCGCGCCATCTACCACGTCGGCGACCACCAGGTCGGCGTCTGGAGCAACACCGTGGAGATCATGGTGGGGTGAGGGGAAATGCACGCGAAGTTCATGCGCCCCAGTCGCACAATCTCCATGCATGCTATTCCACACGGGCTTTTGTTGCTTTGCACGCCTATGGGCGTGCAAAGCAACATTTTCAGCATGGAAATGGGGAATCATCTCGCCATCCGCAGGGTTTTTGTTAAACATCGCGGTGCTATTCAACAAAACGGTTGGCTATAAAGATGCTGGAACACAAACCCACCTATTTGTTGCTGATCCACTAGTTAGGCCCTTTCTCACGCTCACACTATGACTAAAGCGCCTCCGTCGAATCTCACACACCACGAGTATGCCGCTCGGATTGCCGCATTGAGCATCCACTTAGACGGCATCCTCTCGGCGGTCCCGATAGCGTTCGCGGACATGACGCCATCCAAGCTCCCAAAGGAGGCTGGAGTTTATATCATCTACACGACCGAGCTAGGGCCGACATCACCTTACTACATCGGACGCAGCAAGAACCTCAGACAGCGCCTCCACAACAACCATTTAATGGGGCCGCTCGCCAACGCGCGCCTGAAGAAATACCTAATCGACTCTCAGGAGTGCATCGACATCGCAGCCTCGAAGGCATTCATCCGCGCGCACTGCCACGCCCGTTGGATTCTGATTCCCGACATGCGCGAGCGGTTTCTTGCCGAGGGTTTTCTTGCAGCCACGCTACAACCGAAATATGGCATTCATGAGGAGCACTAACACCCAAGGGCCTAACCATGCGCTGCAGCGAACTGCTCCGCGCGTCACGCTGGCTGCTGCCCACCATCCCGCCGCCTTCGCCCATCCTGCCCCCGCCGTGTCTCCGCAGCCAGCGCGCCGCGCTCCGCAGTCGCTGAGCTTGGGGGCGTTCGCCCAACAACTGAATCCATCGCGTGGCCATGAAGTTCGTCCGCAGTCTGTCAGCAGCTCTCTCTTTGATGCTCAGTTCATGCGTGATATTTCCGCACTCTGATCGCCTTGCCGAGAAAGTTGTTGGAAGTGTTGTGAATGAGAGAGGCGAGCCAGTGTCAGGAGCCAAGATTGATTACCTCTTTCGTGGCCTTCACGAGGTAGGGCACACCCATTCCAAGAGCGACGGCAGCTATACCTTCGGCCCATTTCGACAGTGGTTTTGGATCACTTATGTCGGATCACCAGGTGTAGCGCCTTTCCCTTACTTCCTTGAGGGGCATGGCATGCCTGATATGTTGCGGGTGACCTCGGGGGAGACATGTGCTGTGTATCTACGAGGCACGAAGGCCGAATTCGACTCCAAGGCTCCTTCGACCTTACGGCAGGATTTGGCCCTGCCTACTCCGCAGCGCTGGTTAGGCGGCAGTTCGAAGCTTGTTCTGACTAGCGCCATGCGGGATCGAGACCCTCCGCACTTGCAGAAGGATTGACCACGCCACGATATGAAACCCACGAACAACAAAAGGGCGAACAAAACGGATGCAGGCAACGGCTCGTATGGCATCTGTCGTGTCATCGCCGCTTTCCGCTCGCCGTCGCCTGATCCGAGACATTCGGGCCATAAACAAGTTCATCGCACTTCCAAGAAACTAACCTTCCATGATTCGAGAGAAGAAAGTCTTCGTTTACACTATCATCGCGGTGTTTGTCATCGTCGCTGGCGTTGGTGTCCTTGGTGCTGTGGGATGGCTTAGGATTACAGATAGCGCCATCGTTACCGCCATTCTTGGACCGTGCCTTGGCATTGTTGTGGCACTCCTGAACGCTAAGCATGTGTTTGATGATCCTGAAGCCATAACGAAGCTCAAGGAGGAACATCACCAGGCAATACTTGACATCAAGAGCACGATTGCGAATGACAAAGCGGTCTCGAATGAGAGTCAGAAGCAGGCGCAGGCGCAGATAGAGGGCACCCACTCGAAAATTATAGCGGAGATCAAGGAAGCACATGTGGGAGCGATAGCCGAGATGACGCAACGAGCCGAGAAAGCAGAAGCTCTTGCGGCGAAGGAAAAGAGGCGGGCAGATAATGCCGAGGCGAGAATGGACAGAATGCAAGATCGAATTGGCTTTCCAATTCCGGCAGATTTTCCATCCCCGAACCCAAGCTTTCCGCCATCCATGAGCTTTCCGCCATTTCCGCCACCAGACAAACATGCAAAGTAATAACAGCCCGAACAAAACGCTGCTGACAACAGAGGGGGCTTTGTGCAGTATCCGAGTGGTTCCTTATCCAATGAGTCAGGCCCTCCGATTGAGCTTTCTCGCCCCCGATCTGTGCCTGATCTGGAACGTTCGGCTTCCTTGAACGCCGCCAGCCAAACCATGGTTGACGTTGCCAAGAGCGCCCGGGGAGACCCATCAGGATTCATGTGGCTGACCCCCAGGGTCACCGTCTGACCCCCGTGCAGGGGCCTCCTTCCCGCCTGGGGCATTGGGAGCCTCTCATTGAAGGGCAGGGATACCCTGGCCACGTTCGCCAAGGGAGCTGGCGGACAACCCTTGATGGACAAGAGCCGACTCTCGACCGGCAGGATGACCGAGGCCGCTCCCCTCACGCGTCACTCCCGGTGACGCCTTTGACGGCGGGTCTGCGGATTTACCGGCTTGGAGGGGAAGCCGCTCCAGTCACCTGCTCGCCTCCACTCTTCTTGAACTTGCACTTGGGGCCATTTCAGGAGACGTTCACGAAGTAACTGCGGTTCATCCGGGAAGTTGGTGCAGAAGAACGTTGAGAGGAGGCAATGAACGCCGGAGGGCAGCGCTCTCCAGGCACAGCGCTGCTCCATGGTGACAAGCCGTGCAACGCCTGCGAGGGAATGTCGCCACGCTCCCTGTTCG
>CAINXC010000253.1 GCA_903854655.1 uncultured Verrucomicrobiota bacterium
GAGGTCGGCGAGCAGGCCGGCGATGGGCTTGTCGATGGCGGCGGTGCTGGTGGTGATGCGCTCCTTCAGGTTGCTGTGGTGGTCCCAGCCCTGGTTGCCGATCTCGATGAAGCGCACCCCGGCCTCGGCGAAGCGGCGGGCCATGAGGCACTGCTTGCCGAATGAATCGGTGACGCCTTTGCCGATGCCGTACATTTCGAGCGTGGAGGAGTTTTCTTTCGACAGGTCCATGACGTGCGGCACTTCCATCTGCATGCGGAAGGCGAGTTCGTAGGACTGGATCACTCCCTCAATTTCGCTGGTGTTGCTCGACTGCACCAGCAGGTCGTGGTTCATGGACTGGATCAGGTCGAGCTGCTCGCGCTGAAGCTTGGGGGTGAGGCGGGTGTTGAGGATGTTGCCGATGGAAGGCGGGGCCTCCTCGGCCTTCTTGCCAGCGCCTTTCTTTTCGCCCTCGCCGATGCGCGTGCCCTGATAAGGCGCGGGCAGGAAGGCGCTGCCGAAGTTCTGCGCACCGCCCTGCGCCATGGGCGGGTTGATGGTGATGAAGCCGGGCAGGTTCTGGTTCTCCGTGCCCAGGCCGTACAACGTCCAGGCTCCGAGCGAGGGGCGCACGAACTGGGTGCTGCCGGTGTGGAGCTGCACGAAGGCGGTGGCGTGGTTCGGGATGTCCGTGTGCATGCCGTTGAGCAGGCAGAGATCATCGGCATGAGCGGCGAGGTTTGGGAACAGATCGGACATCCACAGCCCGCTCTTGCCGCGCTGATGGAAGGGCGACACGGCCCCCACCATCTTGCCCGACTGCGTCTTGCCGTAGGCGAGCGACGGCTTGTAATCAAACGTGTCAAGGTGTGATGGCGCGCCCTGCATGGCGAGGAAGATCACGCGCTTGGCCCTGGCCGGGAAGTGCGGGGCCTTGGGGAGAAGACTGATTTCGGATTGCGGATTTCGGATTGCGGATTGTTCGGCGGCCCAGGTGCTCAGCGCCGAAAAGGCGGTGAAACCGAAGCCGGCGGTGGTGGATTGCAGGATGTGGCGGCGTGAGAGGTTCATACGATTTGGGATTTCGAGTTGAGTCGGGGAAAGGTTAACCGCAGAGAACGCAGAGATCGCAAAGGTGGGATTGGGTGTTTGCGGGAGATTCGGCTGCTTTTGTCCTTTGAGTCCCTGCTGTCGTGTTCAGAGACACAAGAGATGGGTAGAACCCAAGGGCCGGCAAACACCCCGACCCACCTTTGCGATCTTTGCGTTCTTTGTGGTTGGCTGTCATCTGATGTATCGGAATTCCGCGCTGGCGAAGAGGGCCTGGCACAGGGCGGTCATGCCGCGCTCGGCGGCGCCGCCGGACTTGCCCATGTGCTGCAAAAAGGATACGGCGCGGGACTGCTCACCGGCATTGGCCGGGCGGCAGAGCATGCGCCAGTAGAGGGCGTTGATGCGCGCGGCGTCGCTCATCGGGGCCTTCATGAGGATGCGGGCGGCGATGTTCGACTGCTTGTCGATGAAATCGCCGTTGAGCATGAAAAGGGCCTGCGGCGGCACGTTGGTCACATCGCGGCTGGCGGTGAGCAGGCTGGGCTCCGCGAAGTCGAACATTTCCAGCATCTCCGGTACGCGGCTGCGGACGATGGGGAGGTAAACGCTGCGCACCAGGGTTTCCTCGGCGAGCGTGCCATAGACATGAGCCTTGCCCAGGTCGTTGTCCGGCATTTTGCTGACGATGGAGCCCTGCGGGCGCTTCAGGTCGAGTTCGCCGGTGATGGCGAGCACGGCATCGCGGATGGCCTCGGCATCGAGCCGGCGCTGCGTTGCGTGCCAGAGCGTGACGTTGTCGGGATCGATGCGCTGGTTCTTCTCGTTGCGCTCGCTGCTGAGCTGGTAGGTGTGGCTGAGCACGATGTCACGGATCAGGTGCTTCACGGACCAGCCGTTCTGCATGAAGCGGGCGGCCAGATGGTCGAGCAGCGCCTGGTTGGTGGGGCGGGTGCCCATCTGGCCGAAGTTGTCGGAAGTGGCGACAATGCCGGCGCCGAACAGGGTGAGCCACACGCGGTTCACCAGCACCCTGGCGGTGAGCGGATTGGCAGGAGAGGCGATCCAGTTGGCGAGCTGGAGACGACCGCTTTGGTCGGGGGGGATGGCACCGATTTCCGGCACCTGGAAGGCCGAGATCAGACCGCGCGCGACGGGTTCGCGGGGTTCATCGGGCTCACCGCGATCAAAGAGGGGGCTGTCGCCGATTCTGCCCTCGTGTGCACCCATGGCGCTGCCGGTGGTCTGGACTCCCGGCGAGACGTTGAGCGTTTTCACCGGCAGGGGGGCGTTCCTGCCTTTCTTGCCCTGTTTGCCTTTGCCGCCCCGGCCCATGGGTTTTTCATCCGGCGGCTCCAGGGTGTTCAGGGCCAGGGAGGCGGGTGTGGTTTCGGCAATCAGCGGCAGCAGGTTCGATGGATTTTTCACCTTGCCGCCATTGATGCCGTAGCAGGTCTGGGTGCTGCGGAAGATGCCGGCCACGGCGTAGTACTCGTTCATCGTGATGGGATCGAACTTGTGGTCGTGGCAGCGGGCGCAGGCCACGGTGAGGCCGATGAAGCCGCGCGTCACCGCGTCCATCTGCTCATCAATGAGGTCGTTTTCGAACAGAGACTTGTTCTTTTCGGCCACGCTCTTGGGACCCAGGGCGAGGAAGCCGGTGGCGATGACGTGCTCGTTGCGCTCGGCTGCGGATTTCACAGGCAGAAGGTCGCCGGCGACCTGCTCGCGAACGAACTGGTTGTAGGGCTTGTCCTTGTTAAAGGAGTCCACCGCGTAATCGCGGTAGCGCCAGGCTTCGGGGAAGGGGTAGTTGCGCTCCTTGCCGGTGCTTTCGCCGTAGCGGGCGATGTCCATCCAGTGGCGGCCCCAGCGCTCGCCGAACTGGGGGGAGCGCAGCAGCTTGTCCACGGTTTTCTCCAGCACGTTGGAATCGGGGTCGGTGACGAAGGCGTGCGTTTCCTGGGGCGTGGGTGGCAGGCCGGTGAGATCGAAGTAGATGCGCCGCACCATGACCATGCGGTCTGCGTCCTCCACGGGCTTGAGGTCCTTGGTCTCCTGGGCGGCCCGCACGAAGCGGTCCATGTCCGCCCAGGCCCATTCCTTGTCCTTCACCTCCGGCAGAGCGGGCTCTTTGACGGGCTGGAAGGACCAGAAGGTTTTCGCAGCCTCCGGCGTCATCTTGTTGGAGGCGAGGGCGGCGCCATCGCGTGGGTCTGGCGCTCCCATTTTGATCCAGGTTTCGAAATCGGCGATCACCTCGTCCGGCAGCTTCTGCTTGGGCGGCATGGCGGTGTCCTTGTCCGCGTAGTGGATGGCCTTCACCAGCAGGCTGGCCTCCAGATCGCCCGGCACCACGGCGGGGCCGTTGTCGCCGCCTTTGCGAATGCCCGCGCGTGTGTCGAGCACCAGGCCGGCCTTGATCTTTTTGGCCGTCGCCGAATGGCAGTCGTAGCACTTGCTGGTGAGGACGGGACGGATCTTGTTCTCGAAAAAGTCGAGCGCCGCCCCGGTGGGCTTGGGCTCGGCCGCAGGCTCGGCGGCATGGGCGAGAGAGGCCAGAAGGGCGAGGACAAAAAGCGGTTTCATGGGCTGCGGTGAGAGGCGGTGGCCGTGTTCAATGGTGGTAACAGCGCGGGGTTGCAGGATTGGGACAGAAAAATTCGGGAATAGAAAGACAAGAATCCGCCGCCCGAGCAACCCGGGTGGATTCCTGGGCGTTAAGGCTGCATGCTTTCCGCCATGAGCCGTTCCTTCAGCCCTCTCCTTCTGATCACCCTCCTTGCCGCGCCGCTGCTGGCGGCGGATGCCGCGAAAGTGCAGGCACCGTGGTTTGGCATTCACATCGTTGATGAGCAGAGCGGGCGGGGCGTCTCCCTGATCGAGCTGCGCACGGTCAATGACATCCGCAGTGTGACCGACAATGCCGGGTGGATCGCCTTTAACGAGCCGGGCCTGATGGGGCGCGAGGTGTTCTTTTACCTCAGCGGCCCTGGCTATGAAAAGGAGAAGGACGGGTTTGGCTACGCTGGCTTGCGGGTCACGCCGAAGGCGGGCGAGAGCGTCACCTTCAAGCTCAAACGAACCACCATCGCGGAGCGGCTGGGCCGCACCACAGGGCAAGGGATGTATCGGGATTCCGAGCTGCTGGGCCTGCCCTGCCCGCTGCCCAATTTGAATCCCTCCGGCGTCATGGGCCAGGACAGCGTGCAGGCCGTGCCCTACCGGGGGCGGCTGTTCTGGCTGTGGGGCGACACCAATGTGCCGTGGTATCCGCTGGGCAACTACCGCACCACCTGCGCCACCAGCGCGCTGGACCTGAAGCCGGAGCAAGGCATGGCCTTCGATTACTTCATGGACAAGACGGAGCCGCAGAAGATCCGCCAGATGATGCCGAACAAGGAGCAGGGCGCGGTGTGGCTGTTCGGGCTGCTTACGGTCGATGACCCCAAGGGCGGCGAGGCGCTGATCGCGCACTACGGCAGGCACCGGGGCATGGTGCCGCCGGACGAGCACGGCGTGGCGCGGTTCAATGATGCGCGCGGGGTGTTCGAGACCGCGCTCGCGCTGCCCAAGGAGGAGCAGTGGCGCTTCCCGCAGGGCAACGCCGTGCGGGTGAAGGACGCTGAGGGCGAGTGGTTCTATTTTGCCAGCCCGTTCTGCCACACCCGGGTGTGCGCCAAGCTCGCCGACGTGCTGAACCCCGGCAGCTATGAGGCCCTGTATTTTGACGAAACGGCGCACGAGTGGAAGTGGCAGCACGAGCATCCACCGACCACCCAGGGGGACGCCCTGAAGCTTCAGCTCGCGGGCGTGATGAAGCCGGAGCAGGCGCGCTACGATTTGAAGGACGCGGCCACGGGCAGGCTGGTGCGCATGCACAACACCAGCATTGAATGGAACGCCTGGCGCAGGAAGTGGGTGCTCATCGGCCTGCAAGCCGGCGGCCGCGACGATCCCTCGCCGCTGGGCGAGGTGTGGTACGCGGAATCAGATTCGGCGCAGGGCCCGTGGCGCAAGGCGGTGAAGGTGGCCTCGCATCCCCGCTACTCCTATTACAATCCGGTACACCATGGGTTCCTCGATGGCGAGGGCGGGCGGGTGACCTATTTTGAAGGCACCTGGTCGCTGGAGTTCTCCGGCAACCCGCTGGCTCCCGCACGCTACGACTACAACCAGCTCATGTACCGCCTGGACCTTGCAGATCCAGGGCTGAAGGCCGCGCAGGAGCCATGACCAAGCGCTTGCCAGGGCAAGCCTCCCTGTGCTAGGGGTTCGGCGGAGGACGGTTTCTCTTCGCCTCCTCATGAAGCACTGTATGGACACCAAGCTGATCGATGTTTTCGTCAGTTATTCACGCATCGACGCCATGCAGGTCGATACGTGGATCAAGGGGTTGCGCCGGGGTGGTGTGCGGGTCTGGCATGATGACCGCCGGGATGTCGGCGGGCGCAGGTGGAAGATCTCCGCCAGGGCCGCTGCCGAACGATGCGAGGTGCTCATCTGGTTTGTCTCAAAATACGGGGCGGCATCCCGGGAATCCGGTGAAGTGGCGCGCATGGCCTCTGCGAACGGCAAGGCGGTGATGATCGTGAATTTGGACACCGCTCCGGTCCCTCCGGTGTTTGATGTCTCGCTGCCGGGCGTCACGGTCGTGGACGCCATCATGGGGGGCCGTCCCGCGACCTGGGAGGCAATAGTGAACGGGGTGCGAAGACAGGGAGTGCCGTGGATTCCCCGCACTGCCAGACGCCGGGTTTCCGGGCGGCCCAATGAGCGACGCCGCGCCGTGATGGTGAGGGCGTGGCTCCGCGTCATTGTCATCATCCTCATGATCTTTGGTCTGGTGCGGCTCTTTCAGTACCGACACTGGGTGACGGAGGTGGCGTCTGCCTCTGCCTCTGCAAAGACCGCACCAGCCGCGCAGCCATTGCCGGTCAAGACTCCGGAGGCGAGTCCGCATGCCGCCCCGGCAGCACCGGAGCCCGCGATTCCCACCGCAGTGCCAGTGCAGGCAGCCGATCCGCATTCCAAGCGTGCCATCGAGTTTGTGGCCCAGTGCATTGCTGCTACGGACCGGGAACATGGTCTGACTCAGGAGCAGATCGATGCCGCCACAAGCTTCTTTGCCGATCCTTTGCGGATGCCTGGGGAGGGGATCCGGCCCAGGCAGACCATGAAGGCAACGTTACAAAAGGATCAGCAGCAGCTTCCCAGATGGCACGAGGTGATTCATTTCATTGAGGCGAAGGAAGTGCCCGATCCCGCATGCCGCGAGGTCTCTGTGCAGCTTAGCTACTCAGGAACGACTGCTGAAGGAGAACTCATGAGGGGCGTGATCAGGGAGCACTACACGGTTGACTTTACCAACGAATCAAAGCCCAAGATCACAGAGTTTTCGTACGAAGACCTGAAGCCGCAGTGATCCGGGCGTCTTCATCGTTGAGCGCGCCTTTGTACTCGGCATAGTGGGCGGTCATGGCAGTGCAATACGATGTGGAAAATTTGGTGGTGGTCATCGCCGGGGGCACCTCGGGGCTTGGCTTGTCCACCGCGCGGCAACTGGTGTGCCAGGGCGCGAAGGTGGCGGTGTTTGGCCGCTCGCAGGCCACCCTGGATCAGGCGCTGGCGGAGCTGGGCGCCCCGGCCATCGGCCTGGCGGCAGATGCTGCGGACCCCTCCTCAGCCGCGACGGTGATTGAAGCGGCGGTGCGTTGCTTTGGCCGGGTGGATGCGCTTTACCATGTGGCCGGCGGCAGCGGCCGTTCCAAAGGGGACGGACCCCTGCACGAGCTCAGCGATGAGGGCTGGCGCTACACCGTGGATTTGAACCTCACCTCAGCCGTGTATTCCAACCGCGCCGCCGTGCGCCAGTTCCTGAAGCAGGGCGGGGGAGGCACGATCCTGAACATGGGCAGCGTGCTGGGCTGGTCGCCCTCGCCGCAGCATTTCGCCAGCCATGCCTATGCCGCGACCAAGGCCGCCATCATAGGCTTCAGCAAAGCCACGGCCAGCTACTACGCGAAGGACAACATCCGGGTCAACGTGATCGCCCCGGCGCTGGTCGAAACCCCGATGTCGCAGCGCGCCTGCGGCAATGAAGACATCATGAGCTTCGTCGCCGCGAAGCAGCCGCTCGACGGCGGGCGGGCGGGCGTGCCGGGCGATGTGGACGGTGCGGCGCTGTTTCTGCTGTCCCGGCAGGCGCATTTCATCACCGGCCAGGTGCTGGCGGTGGATGGCGGCTGGACCGTTTCCGAAGGAAGGAGCGGAGGCTGAATGCAGGCTCCACCTGAAGCAAGCAAGGGCAGAGTGCTGGCTATTGGCGACATTCACGGCTGCCTTGCCGCTCTCCAGACCCTGGACAGGCACCTGGCCTTTGGTCCGGACGACTTGGTGATCGCACTGGGCGATTATGTTGATCGCGGGCCGGATTCGAAGGGCGTCATCGACTTCCTGATCGAGCTGAGGAAGCGCACCCCCCGTCTGGTGACCCTGCGGGGCAATCACGAGGTGATGATGCTTGCGGCGCGCACCCAAGGTCTGGACTACTTCGAAGGGTGGCTTAGCGCTGGTGGTGAGCAGACCCTGGCGTCCTACAAGGCCGAGAGCCTGGCGGACATCCCGGAGGCGCACTGGCAGTTTCTGGAGTCCACCCTGTCAATCTATGAAACGCGCACCCATTTCTTCGTTCACGCCAATGTGATTGCACAGCTTCCGCTCACCGAGCAGTGGGATGATGTGATTTACTGGGACCGGTTCGACGGTCATGAGCCGCCGCACTGCTCGGGCAAGACCATGGTCTGCGGCCACACTTCGCAGCAAAGCGGCAGGCCGTTCGACATCGGCCATGCGGTGTGCATCGACACCTGGGTCTATGGCCGGGGCTGGCTCACCTGCCTGGAGGTGAAAAGCGGCCGCTACTGGCAGGCAAATCAGCGCGGCGAGCTGCGGGAGGGGGCGCTTGGAAAGGCATGATCTACGGCATCGGCATCGACCTGGGGGGCACGCGCATCAAGTCGGCACGTTTCGATTTGGACAGCGGCGCGCTGCTTGCTTCCACCATCGCTCCTTCTCGCGATGGCGCACGCACCGGAGCTGAACCCACCTTCGCTGTCGCCGTTCGCGAGGTGCTGCGGAGGCATGAGCAGGAAGCTGGCGGGCCCGCTGCCATCGTTGGCCTGGCCGCTCCTGGCCTGGCAGATCGTGATGGCAGTTGCATTCGGTTCATGCCGGGCAAGCTGGACGGGCTGGAGAACCTGGTCTGGAGCGATTTTTTGCAGCGTCCTGCCTGCTGTCTCAACGATGCCCATGCCGCCCTGATGGGCGAAATCTGGCAGGGAGCGGCGAAGGGCCGGGAGGATGTGGTGATGCTGACCCTGGGCACCGGCGTTGGCGGGGCCGTGATCAGCGGCGGGCGCCTGTTGCGAGGTCACATCGGGCGTGCCGGTCATCTGGGGCACCTGACGGTGAATTTGGAGGGGCCGCAGGATGCCACGGGCACTCCCGGCAGCATCGAGTTCGAGATCGGCAACGGTCACCTGGCTGAGCGCTCGCACGGTCGGTTCGTGATGACACGTGACCTGCTTGCCGCCGTGGAAGCAGGGGATGCGGATGCGAAGGCCGTGTGGGACCGCTCCCTCAAGGCGCTCGCCGCCGCCGTTGCCGGCCTCATCAATTGCTTCGATCCGGAGGTTTTTCTTATTGGTGGCGGCATCTCAAATGCCTGGGAGTTCATTGAACCCGGGTTGGAGCACTGGCTTGATCAGTATGAGTGGCGCCCTGGCGGACATCGCGTACCAGTGCTACGTGCAACTCTCGGTGAGTGGGCGGGATGCCACGGCGCGCTCCACTTTGCGATGACAACTTTGAATTCCTGATCCGTTTGCCCCTTTCCCCCAGTATGACTCCTGCCGAAGACTATCTCACCAAAAGCGCCGGCCTGGTGGCCTGCGTGGTCGATCAACTGCCCGCCATTCAGATGGCCGCCGAACTGTTTGCCGCCACGATCCTGCGCGGCCAGATGGTGCATGTGTTTGGCTCCGGCCACAGCCGCATCATGGTGGAGGAGATGTGGCCGCGCTATGGCTCGTTCCCCGGCTTCAATCCCATCGTGGAGCTGTCGCTCTCGTTCCACAACCTGGTGGTGGGGGCGAACGGCCAGCGGCAGGCAATGTTTCTCGAAAACGTGAGCGGCCTGGCCGAGCGCATCCTGCGCAATTTCGACCTCAAGGGCCGTGACAGCGCCCTCATCATCTCCTCGAGCGGCTGCAACGTGGTGCCCGTGGAAATGGCGGAGGAATTTCAGCGGCGCGGCGTCAAGGTCGTGGCCATCATCAGCAAGGCTCACAGCCTGGCCAGCACCAGCAGGCATCGTGATGGCAAGAAACTGCAGGACTTCGCGGACATCGTGCTGGACACCGGCGCGCCCGTGGGGGACGCCATGGTGACCATCGAGGGCTTGGAGACCCCTGTGGCGCCGGGTTCCACCGTGGGCGGCTGCCTGCTGGTGAATGCCATCAAGGCCGAAGTGGCGGCCCGGCTCACCAGCGCCGGCCACCCTCCGAAGGTGCTGACAGCGGGCGCCCTCGTGGGACCGGCCAAGGCCACCGCCCTGTTCGAGGCCGCGTACGACGAGCACGCCCGCAGGCTGGCCGGTTATTACGCCAACATCGGCGGTTAGCGGCGCTGAGATTCGCCTGATCCCCGCCACTTTGGAGGACCGGGCGCGGGGTGCTGCGAATCGCCGCCCCGCCGACTGAAGTCGGTACACCAGCCGCATTGCCGAGCTATGGGCGGTGATGATGAGGAGGGATCTACGAAGTCTCAGGCCTTCGTTTGAGCCACCGCTCCGTGGTCGCGGCTGGTGTACCGCGTTCACGCGGAGGGGTGGCGCCTGGCTTCGACCTCCAAACGCCATCCCAGCCGGCGGCGGTGCAGCAGGGCAAGCATCCCCACCGATCCCACAAAAAGCCCGCCGCCGGGCTCTGGCACCGGGCTGGCGGTGATGCTCAGGTTTGACACGGTCGCGAAATCGGTCCCCAGGCCCAGCGCGGAAGCGCCCACCGTGGCGTCGCCGATGAATTCCACGCCGATCGGGCCGGTGGGGGCAGTGCCGCCCACCGTGTAGTCGAGCGTGATGTCCCCGGAGGGCACGCCGGTGCCCAGAAGTCCGGCGATGTTGATCAGCGTGCCGCTGGAGATGTCGGTGAGCGGATTGCCAGACCCGTCCACCAGTTCAAAATTGAAGCTGGGGGTGACCCCGGCCACAGAGTTCAGCAGGCCGTTGTTTCCGTCCACGTGAAAGCTCACCTGGTAGGTCGTGTTGGCGGCGTAGTCGAGCACCGACCCTGCGCTGCCGAAGGTTGCCAGCGCATTCCAGCCATAGTGGATGGAGGCCCCCGTGCCGAGCGACCCCAGCAGCGAACTCGGGCTGTTGTCCACCGAGAAGTTCAGCGCGCTGCCGGTGAGCTGGGTTTGCGCCTGCGACTCCACCAAACCGAGGCCCAGCAGCGATATGTTGGCCCCCCCTTGGGCGCTGAGGTTCCAGATGCCGCTGCTCTTGCTGGCAGTGCCGTTCGCGACGGTGAGGGAGAGCAGCCCCCCGCCAGGAACGTTGTACGTGATGGAGTCGGCAGGGGCAAAGGGGCTGGTGTAGGAGCTTCCCGAACCTACGAGGACGGTCTGCGCTTGAGTAGAAGAGAGGTGCCAGACGGCTCCAAATGAGATGAGTAGAAGAGTACTAGATTTCATGGTGTGCATTGGGTTAACAACCTCAAAATACCATAAACAAAATTGTACTCAATATAGTAATTACATCGTATGATCTAGAGGTCACTGCCTAGACAATGTCAAAAATGCCCACATAACCCCTATATAAATAGGGATTTACCACCACATTCTCGTTTCCGTACTTCCGGGAGATATGAGTGCACACCCGGCCATAAATGTTGCTTTAGGAAGTTCCAGACCCCTATGCCGACATAGCACCAGAGACTTGGGTCATGCTGTTCTTCATGCCTTTTCGCTTCCCGCCGCCCACCCTTCGGGTTTACGCTGCCGACGATCATGACTTCCGCCCCACTTCGCACTTCGGTTATTGGCAGCTATCCGTTTCCCGGCTGGCTGGAGTTCGCCTCACAACACCTCGCGGAGTTCGGCAGCGCGGATCTGGCGGAGATGCAGGACGATGCCGCGCGTGCGGCCATAGGCGACCAGCTAGACGCGGGGCTGGACGTGATCACGGATGGCGAGCAGACGCGCTTTGATTTCAACCTGTCGTTCTACGGCTTCATCGAGGGCATAGCGCTGGAGCCGGCGAGTCCGCGCCGTTTTGGGCCGCCCGCGCATGATCAGCGTGGCAAGCACGCCATCGTCGGTGAGTTGCGTGCGCCACGCGGGCTGGGTGCGGTGGAGGAATTTCAACGGCTGCAGCGGCTGGCTGGCGGCACGGGCAGGCGCTTGAAGGTGAGCGTCCCCGGCCCCTACACCCTCAGCGGCCGGCTCGCCCCGAACACGCAGTACGCTGACCGCTACGCCATCACCGAGGCATTGCTGCCGATCGTGCGCAAGGAGATCGACGACCTGGTGAAGGCTGGTTGTGAGGAGATCTGTGTGGATGAGCCCAGCATGAGCTGCTACGGCTTCCGCGAAGACACGCGGCGGTTCGTGGACCTCTTCAACCGCACAGTGGAGGCGGGTCATGGCAGGACGCGCATCTGCACCCACCTGTGCTTCGGCAACTTCAAGGGTCATCCAGTGGGCTTTCGCAAGTACGCGCCGCTCTTCCCCGCCTTCCTCGACCTTCATGCCGACGAGGTTCACGTGGAGATGGCCAATCGCGAGTACGCCGAGCTGGAGGTGATCAAGCCCATGGCCGAACGCTACGATGTGGCCGTGGGCATCATCGACGTGAAGAGCTACTACATCGAATCGGTCGCCAACGTGGCCGACGCCATCCGTGCCTGCCTCAAGCACGCTCCCGCCGACCGCCTTGTGTTTGCGCCCGACTGCGGCCTGAGCCAGACCGCCCGCTGGGCCGCGAAGCAAAAATTGGCCAACATGGTGGAGGGAGCGCGCGTAGTGAGGAAGGAACTGGGGCTGTAATGCCTTTCGCTTGTTAGTTAACGTTGGAGTCGAGCATTCATGCGATCACCAGCGGGCGGCTGCTGACAGCGCCTCGCCGTGGACCGAGCCCGGCCGCGCTCCAGGGGTGATCGCGTAAACGCTTTACTCCAACGATTGCTGACAAACGCGTCCGCAAAAAAGCTGCGAACCTGATTGAAGGCGCGCGTCAGATGGGGGTAGAATCCAGCCCATGAAGACCGTTATCAGCCAGCGAGCGGATCGGGTGATCGGAATGGGGCTCAACACCCTTATTCTTATTGGCGTGCTGGCGTGGTTGCGGGTGCAAGAGCTGAAAGCTTCGCCGCAGGACGTTGCCTCAGCCCGTGCTCATTTGCAGGCCGAGGGAGGTTTTGCCTCGCGGCTCGCCCAGGCGGCGCTGGATCGCACCACCCACGTGGTGCGCTATGACGGCTCCTACCTGCGCATTCCTTATCCCAACGGCGATGTCCCGGAGGACATGGGCGTGTGCACCGACGAGGTGATCCGCAGCTACCGGGCGCTGGGGTACGATCTGCAAAGGCTGGTGCATGAGGACATGAAGTCGCACTTCAGCGCCTATCCCCAGCAATGGGGCCTGCCGGGACCGGACACCAATATCGACCACCGCCGCGTGCCCAATTTGCAGACTTTCTTCAAGCGCCAGAACGCAGCCTTGCCTGTGAGCGCGAAGCCCACGGACTATTTGCCCGGCGACGTGGTCACCTGCACCGTGTCCGGCAACCGGCCGCACATCATGCTCGTGGTGCCCAATCCGCAAGGCGAGGGCCGTCCCTGGGTGGTGCACAACATCGGCGAAGGCCCCAAGATGGAGGACCTGTTGTTTGAGTTTCCGCTCACCGGGCATTATCGGTGGCTGCCGAAGCCCTGAGTGTCGCAAAGCGTCTTGGAGTGCGGTGGCAAGCCTTGGCGCGACACCGCTTTGCCGGAGTGCGCGCCTTTCAAGCGGCCCAAGTCGACACGAGATGCCGATCGCTCCGGCTGTGCCATTCGCATAGCCACGCCGGGAGGCCCCTCAAAGCGGTGTCGCGCTGAGGCTTGCCACCGCACTCCAGAACGCTGACGCGACATTCACTGTCAATGACACCCAACGAACAGAAAGTGGGTCGGCCGGTATAAGCCGGATTCTGTTCCGCAGTGTTGCCACCGCAGTGATGCCATTTATCTACGCGACTATTACCCGGAGTTATCCCCCGTCTTGCGACGGGTTGCGAGCGGGCCGCTCTTTCTCCTGTTCTGTCTTGCACCGCATGGGGTTTATCCTGCCTCCTTCATTGCTGTTGGAGCGGTGAGCTCTTACCTCGCCGTTTCACCCTTGCCTCACCGAAATGAGGCGGTTTATTTTCTGTGACACTTTCCATTGCACCGGCTTGCGCCGAGAGCCTCCGACGCTTGCGCGCGGCATGCTGCCCTGTGGTGTCCGGACTTTCCTCCCGTCAAAGTCTTGCGACCCCAACCAGCGGACATCCC
>CAINXC010000254.1 GCA_903854655.1 uncultured Verrucomicrobiota bacterium
CCTGCTCCTGCTCCCCCGCAGGTTGTACCAATGCCACCGCGCATGGCTCCCGAGCCCCCCAAGGCTCCAGAGGCGCCTGTGACGTGCGCCTTCTCTTTTGGGCCCCTGCCTGAACTGGAGCCGTTTGGGTCGCCAGAGGCGAACGCTTTTGCGTTCACCCCGCCACCGTTCTCGCCCGAGCCGGAACGACCGCGCCCCGCTGCGCCACGGCCTGAGCCGGCATCTTCCGCTCCAGCTCCGGTCCCGCTCGTCAGGAGCCCGGTTCCAGAACCGGCGGCTCTCCGGCCCGCTGCTCCTGCGCCGCAGGCGGCAAGTTTCTCCCCGCCCGTCAATCACGCCGTGTCGTTCGGCACTGCCAGTGGCGATCCCGATCAGATGCTGCTGCGCGCCCTGCTGGGCGTGGCGGAGCGGCTGGATGCGGATCGCGTGGTGCAGCTTGTCTCGCAACTGCCGGGCGTGCTGGCCGCCGTGGCGGTCAAAGGCGGCACAACCATCGCGCACGGCTCTCGCGACAAGGCCGCGCAGGATTTCCAAAACCAGGCCGGCGAAATCTCGCGCAGCATGCGCACGCTTGCCTCGCTCATCGGCATCGACGGCGCGGAGACGCTGTCCATCACCAGCGGCGAGCGGCTGATCACCTTCGCCTTTACGGACGCCACCGCCTTCGGGGTGCTGCACTCGGATCGCGAGCCGGCCTCGGGCCTGCGCGACAAGCTCACCCTCATCGGGCGTGACCTCGCCCCGCTGATGTCAGGCGCCAAAGGCTAGCCTCGCTCTTTTTCCTCCTCTCACCCATCCCTATGGCCACCGTCCGAAAGGAAGATAAAATCTTGTGCTTCAAGATCGTGTACTGCGGCACGGCGCTCAGCGGCAAGACCACCAATCTGTCGCAGATTCACAGCCGGCTGGAGCCCTCCGGGCGCGGTGAGATGGTGTCCTTGTCCACGGCGGCGGACCGCACCCTGTTCTTTGATTTCCTGGCCGTGGAGGCCAATGTCATGCAGGGCTACCGCACGCTCTTCCAATTGTACACCGTGCCCGGGCAGATCAGCTACAACGCCTCCCTGCAGCTCGTGCTCAAGCAGGCGGACGGCATCGTCTTCGTGGCGGATTCACAGATCGACCGCCAGCGCGACAACCTGCAGTCCTTCCAGACGCTGGAGGCCAACCTGCGCCTGAACGGCAACTCCTTCGACCGGCTTCCGCTGGTGCTCCAGTACAACAAGCGCGACCTGCCCAACGCCGCGCCCGTGGAGTACATGGAGTTCCTGCTGAACAACCGCACCCGCCGCTTCACCAGCTTTGAGGCGGACGCCGCCAAGGGCCGCAACGTCCTGGCCACGCTCAACGCGGTGTCCCAGGGTGTCCTTGCCCAGTTCCATGAGCGCCTGGTGCGCGAGCGCCTGGAGCTTGAGGAGGAGGACGCTTCCGCCGAGCCCCCTGAACCGCCCGAGGCGCCCGACCTGCGGGCCAGGGCCGGCACCGCCCCCATGGCGATGGCGCCCTGATCCTTTACCGTCCTGATCAACTCACCTGGAGGTCCCCCCATCATGAAGCAGACCTACACCATCAGCCCTGAGACCGGCCCCCAGACGCTCCAGCGCCTGACCGAGGTGCCCAATGTGCAGCACGTCGCCGTGCTTGATGCCATGGGCCTGTGCCTCATGCATTCCGGCCCCGAACCGGTTTCCACCATGCTGATGACGGACTGGACCGTGGTGGCCCGCTCCGCCTTCGCCGCGTGCGACGACCTGGGCCAGCGCTGCGGCGCCGGGCACTGCCAGGAATCCCTGCAGACGCACCAGAACGGCGGCACCCTGCTGCGCGCCATGCCCGGCGGCATGCTGCTCGTCATCCAGTACGGGCCGAAGACACCCGTGGGCACCCTGCGCATGGTCGCCATGGAGGTGGCGGAGGCCCTGCCCGTGCCCGTTGAACTCAAGACCCCGGCCGCCCGCCAGGCGGCTAACAGGGAAATGCAGGCGATCATCCTCGCCGGCTCCCCCAACGACCCCTTCGCCGGCGAATCCTGGTGGACCGACAAGGTTTCGCCCCCGGCTCCGGCACGGCTGGATCATTCCACCACGGTGGACGTTTGATCAGGGGGCGCCTTCAAGCGGGCTCAAACCCCGGCGCTGGGCCCAGTTCAGCCATCTGATCTCCCATGACATCACGGCTCGGCCCCGGGGCTGCCCCTGCCTTGTTCCTGAGGGGATCAGGACGCTCGTGCGGCTGCGAGGACCATGGCGGGCTTTAACACCGGATTAACCTGTTCGGGCCTCACCTTAATTATTCAAAAGGCGTTTTGCGGAGAAAATGAGGTCGTATGAAAACGAACCACGCATCCACCCCCACTGTCCAGCAGGCCAGCACCGGTGAACACAAGAAGAACGTTCTTGTCCCCATTGATTTCTCCGAGGAGTCCGTCAGCGCCCTGCGCGCCGCCGTCAGCGCCGCCGGAAGGGCAAACGCCCGCCTCACCCTGCTCAATGTTGTGGAAGAAGGCACCATCTACCGCGGCACTGAAGTGCCCGGTTCACGCCGCAAAATGCAGGAGTCGCGCGGGCGCCGCCTGGAGCATCTTGCTGACACCGAGGTGCCGGCATCCCTGGACGCCGACCTGATCGTGGGTGACGGCGAACCCGGCTCTGAGATCAACCGCATTGCGGCGCAGCGCCACGTCGATTGCATCGTCGTCGGCGAACATCATCGCAGGCACTGGTTCGGCGGCGACACGGCGCGCAAGATCGCCGACACCGCCCCCTGCCCGGTGATCGTTTTGAAGGGTGAAGACGTCGCAGGGGCGGTGCCCGCGCGTATTCAGTTCTGAGAACAGAAAATTTGGATCTGGTGGATCCACCGCGCGCCCGGCACACGCCAACCAACTGGGCTCCGCCGGGCGCGCGGAGCCTCAGATCTTCATTGCCATGCACTCTGACATGTTCATCAAGCAGGTGCGTCCACTGGGATCACACCAGGAGGATGAAGGAGCCGTCCTGCGTGCTCTCGGCCTGATTCTGGCCTTTGCGGGGCTGGTCGCACTGATGTGCCTCAGCCGTTCTTCAGACCTGTCCCGGCACGCCGTTCCAGACGCGAAGGCCGCTGGCGAAGCCGCTCTGGCACAGCAATTCGCGGGCGCCCGGTACTTTCATTCTCCCCAGGCCCCGGCGGCTGATCCCTATGGCATCAGTGTCGCCGCCGCCCGCGCCCAGGTGGAAGGCATCACCAGGGAACGCAACCTTGCGCCCGGCGCTGCAGCCCGGCTCAATGCGTTGATCGACCGCCTCTCCGAATCCTCGACCCGCCCCTCCAAGGTGCGCCTGGCCGGTGATGCCCGCGTCAATGTCCTGAATCTAAATCTGGCGCTGGACCAAGCCGAGCCCTGATCGCGTCATTTGACGGGCCTGGTCGTGTGATCAGGCTCGTCTGCGTGGAAGCGTTTCAGGAATGCAAAACGGCACAGCCCCGCGCCCCATCTGAACAGGATGGTCATCACTGCTGCGGAAACGATGGCGGAGAGCCAGGGAAGAGCGTCACCATAGATACGGGTTGGCGGGAATCCGTTCCAGACCTGGCACACGACGACAAATCCGGTGCCAAAGACCGGCGCGAGCCAGCCAGGCAAAGGTCGCTTTGCTGCGATTTGAAGCCCAAAGCCGACGAAAAAGGGCGCGAACGCAATGATCAGGCCCAGGGCCAGCCAGAGAAAGGGAAGGACGGCGGGAGGCATAAATTTTTGGGTGATTTATTTAAATGCATCATTTCCCTTCGTGCAAGTGAAGCCCTTCATTTCACCCGTTCAACGGCGGGGGACCGTCTGACAGCGTCCGCTTGCAGTACCCCACCACTTTCGGGCGGGTGAGCAGGACCAGCAGCAGCACGGGCAGCGCAACCGCAAACACGGCTGAAAGGGCAAGCGTGAAAGGCACGACGGCGCTCGTGATGCTCTGGACCATCGCAGCCTGCTCGGGCTTCATCCCGGGAGTTGATCCCATTTTGGACGTCATCACAGCCATGTTGGAGTATGAAAACCAAAGCGACGCCAGCTTGGTGACGAGGCTCAGCACCGCCCAGACAAGGCCGCCCTTTCGAGCCCACTCCCGACCTTTGAAAAGGCCGATCCCCGCTGCAATGCCGAGGCCCCCCACCACCAGCGTGGGAAGGATCATCGCCTTCATGAACATGGCATATTGAGGCGTTTGCATGAGAGCAAACCCCGGATTGTTCGACACCCCCTTCATTTGGGAGACTACGGACAACATCGCGACAGAGCTGATCACACCCAGGAGGCCGAAGGCCCCAAAGATGATCATGAGAATTCCGCAAACACTAAGCGAAGCAGGGCGTGTGGGCATTGCAAAAAAGAATAGGGGTTCGCCGCAGTCTGGCCCGACTTCGATCCAAGGGTCAAGCAGGAAGCGGCGGCAAAACGAAAATCTCACCCCTTGGTCGCCGGCGAGTCGCTAAACGGCTTCAGCGTGCAGAAGGCAACAGAATCTGAACGGGTGAGCAGGACCACCACCGCCACCGACAGGGCCACAACAAACACGGTGGTGAATCCCGCGCCAATCAGCACCGAATTCATCAGACCTGCCCGCAGGGAATCGACCATTTCTGGTTTCACCGCAGGTGGCATCTCCATCTTGTCGATGACCACACGCCCGAACCAGATGTTGGCTCCGGCGGTCGCAAACCCCATGAACAGGTAGGCGACGGCCCAGACGATTCCCGCTTTCCGGGCCAGTTCGCTGCCTCGCAGCACGGCGATTCCGGCCACCACCCCGGCGATCCCCGCCAGAATCGTCGGCACCAGCATCGCCTTCCTGAAAACAGCATAGCCCTCCGAATGCCGCATGGCCTCGCTGAGCGGATCATCCACCTTCCCGACCAGGGTCTGCACGCCCTCAGGCTGCAATTGCGCGGTCACCAAATTCATCAGCGCCATCGTCCCGAACAAGATCAGGACCATGGCACACAGGCTCAGCATTGCGGGGCGTTCAGGCATGGCGGGATGCTTGATGGACAACGCCCGGCGATGCAAACGCTATTGATCCGGGCCGGGCCATGCGCGGCCTGATCGAAAATCAGTGCGCCGCAGCCACCGCCTGCTTCTTGCCCACGCACATCAGCGTCTTCTCGCCGCGCAGGAAGAGCTGGCCGTCGCTCAAGGCCGGGGAGGCGAAGACCTTCTCGCCCAGCTCGCTGAGGCCCACGCAGTCGTAGGCAGGGCCGGGCTTCACCGCGCGCAGCGTGCCAAAATCGTTGATGAAGTACACAAGGCCGCCGGCGCTGGTGAGCGAGGCGTGGTGCTCCTTCATGCGCTCGGTCCAGATGATGTCGCCGGTCTTGGCATCGAAACAGTGGCCGATGCCGCTGTCGCTGACATTGAACAAATGATCGCCCATGATGAGCGGCGAAGGCACATAGCTCACCCCCTTGTTGGTGTGCCACTGCACGTGCGTCTGGGTCACGTTGCCCGTACCATCGGGGCGGATCGCCATGAAATGATGCTCGGGGAAGCCGCCCGTCATGTACAGCCAGCCGGTGCGCTCACTGTACACCAGGGAGGCCACGAACTGCTCGGTGGGGCCGTCAATGATCCAGATCAGCTTGCCATCGTTGGGATCGTAGCTGGTGATGCACTTGCTGCCGCTGAGCACCATCTGATCACGCCCGGCCAGGGTGCGGATGAGCGGCGGGCAGTAGCTGCGCGTGTTGTTGGGCCGGTTGATGCGCCACAATTCTTTACCCGTGTCGCGCGCCAGGGCCACCATGAAGCCGTCGCCGTCATGGTCACAGTTCACGATCACCTTGTCCTTGAACAGCACAGGCGAGGAGCAGTAGCCATGCTGGCTGGAAAACAGCCCCGGACGCACCTGCCACAGCAGCTTGCCGCTGAAGTCGTGGGCGGAGATCACCGCCGTGCCCTTCGGCACGTGACCCTTGGACGGGACCATCTTCGCGTTCACCTCGCGAGTCGCCTCCGTTTCGGTCTGATCGAGGAACGAAGTGTACACCCGCTCGCCATCGGTGGCGGGCGTGCTGGAGGCGTGGCTGTTGAGCGGGTGGATGTGCTCGATGGGCGATTTGATCACGACCGTCTGCCACAGCACCTTGCCGTTCGCCCGGTCCAGGCTGATCAGCACGCGCTCCGCCGTCTCCGGAATGCAGGCCACCACGAACACGCGGTCATTCCAGACGATGGGCGAGGCATGCCCCTCCCCCGGCAGCGAAACACGCCACACCGTGTTGTCCGGCTCCACCTTGACAGGAAAACCCTTGTCCAAGCTGGTGCCATCCGTGCGCGGCCCACGCCACTGCGGCCAGTTTTCAGCGTGGGCGGTGGCAACGAAAAGAGCGAGGATGATGGCGAAGCGCATGGCGGGCGTGGGTGAGAGGTGGCAGCCCTTTATAAGGGCCGAGGGCTGCCAAGTTATCAATGCATCACTGCTTTCAGCAAACTACTCCCCGCCCTTGCCGCCCTTCACCTTGCGCTTTGGGTTGGCTTCGGTACCCACGCCGTCCCAGGCTTTTTCAGGGTCGTAGCTGGGGTTCGGGGTTGGAATCTGGGCGCCTACGGAGTCGCGCCAGGCGTGCAGCCCGGCCAGCATTGCCTTGGTTCTGTCCGGGTACTCGTAGGCCACGTTGTTGGATTCGCCGGGGTCGCGGCGCAGGTTGTAAAGCTCGGCGCGACCGTCCTCAAAGTACTCGATCAGCTTCCACTCACCCTCGCGCACGGCGCTGTAAGGCGTGGCGCTGCCAGGATGATAGTGCGGGTAGTGCCAGTAGATGGCGTCGCGCTTGAACTCGCCGGACTGCTTGAGCAGCGGAGCGAGCGATTTGCCGTCGCTCTGGTGTCCGGCGGCATCAGCGATGCCGGTCAGTTCCAGCAGCGTGGGATAATGGTCGCAACTGATCACCGGCTCGGAGCACAGGCCGCCGGGCTTGATCTGGCCGGGCCAGGCAATGATCAGCGGAATGCGCGTGCCGCCTTCGAACGAGCTGCCCTTGCCCAGGCGCGCCGGGCTGTTGTCGGTGGGGCCGCGAGACCAGCCTTTGGCGTTGATCATCTCGCTCAAGCCGCCGTTGTCGCTGGTGAAGATGAAGATCGTGTCGCGGGCCAGGCCCAGCTCCTCCAGCTTCGCGCGCAGCACGCCCACGCTGTCATCCACGCTCTCCACCAGCCCTGCGTACACCGGATTGCTGTGGCCGCCCGCCGCCCGCTTCGCCTGGTACTTGGCGATGATCTCCTTCTTCGCGTTGATCGGCGTGTGCACCGCGTAATGGGGCAGATAGACAAAGAAGGGCCTGTCCTTGCTGGCCTCAATGAACTTCACCGCCTCGCTGGTGAGCCGCTCCGGCAGGAACTCGCCGGGCGGGCCGTCCGGCAGCGTCTTGATCCGATAGGGCGAGAAGTAGCTGGGCGGCGAGCCGATGTCCATCCCGGCCACGTTCTGGTCGAACCCCTGGTGCTCCGGCCAGTAATCCGGGCCGCCCAGGTGCCATTTGCCGATGCTGACGGTGGCGTAGCCCGCGCTCTTGAAACGCTTCGCGATGGTCTCCTCCTCCAGCGGCAGGAACTTCTGCCAGTCCGGAATCTTGAGCTTGGCAAAGGGGCGGTCGTGCCCGGCGATCCAGTCCGTGAGGTGCAGCCGCGCCGGGTACTTGCCCGTCATGATCGCCGCGCGGGTGGGCGAGCACACGGTGCAGGCGGAATGCGCCTCGGTGAAGCGCATGCCGTCCTTCGCAAGCTGGTCGATGTGGGGCGTCTCGTAATACTTCGATCCGTAGCAGCCCAGGTCCGTCCAGCCCATGTCGTCAATGAGCATGAACACCACGTTGGGCTGGCGCGCCCGCGCCGGGGAGAAGGCCAGCCCCAGGGCCAGCAGAGCAGTGAAAGCAAATCGCATGGCGTTGGTGAACGCCGCGCACCGGCGGCGGCTTTCGTTTTATTGAAAACGCATTTTGTTGTCCCAATCCGGCGGGGCCCCGCTGTTCAACCATCGAGCGGGTGCCCGCAGGCACCTGCCACGTTGCGCAAAACAAACCACACCCGAACCTCGGAAACCCATGAAGACACGTCACCTCATCCTCGCCGGCCTCAGCCTGCTGGCCCTCGCCCTGCCTCCAGCCGCGCTGGCGAAGAAGAACAAGAACAAAGAAGCCGCCAACCCCGCCGCCGCCGTGATGGCCAAGTATGATAAGAACGGCAACGGCACCCTCGAAGACACCGAGAAGGAAGCCATTCGCGCCGCCCTGGCCACCGATCCCGACCTGAAGCAGTTCGACAAGAACAACGACGGCAAGCTCGATGACGGTGAGCTCGACGCCATCGTCAAGGCCGCCGCCGAAACCCCGGCGAAAAAGAAAAAGAAGAAGAAAGACGCCTGATGTGTGAATGGGGCGCGCCGGGGATGTGAAGTCTGCGGCGCGCTCGTCTTGTGGAAGTTCTTCGTTCTTCGTTCTTCGTTCTTCGTTCTTCGTTCTTGGTTTCGTCTTCGCACTGGGCACCAAGCACTCCGCACTTTACACTCTCAACTCACCCCGATGTCTTCTTCGGAAACCGAGACCCGCAAACGCCTGATGACGCTCATGACGCGCCATCAGCGGCAGATCTTTGGCTACATCTATGCCCTGGTCCCGGACCGGCATGACGCGGAGGATCTGCTGCAGGAGACCAGCCTGGTGATCTGCGAGAAGTTCGAGGAGTTCAAGGACGGCACCGACTTCGTCGCCTGGGCCTGCCAGATCGCCTGGTGGAACGTGCGCCGCGCGCGCCAGAAGTTCGCCCGCTCCAAGGTCGTCTTTGATGACGAGGTGCTGGAGGCCGTCGCCAGCAGCGCCGTGACCATGGTGGACGAGCTCGACCACCGCCACGACGCGCTTGCCCACTGCCTGGGCAGGCTGCACCCGCGCGACCGCGACCTGCTGCTCACCCGTTACGAACCCGGCGGCGGCGTGGAGCAGGCCGCCCAGCGCTCCGGACGCTCGCTCGATGCCGCCTACAAGGCCCTCGCCCGCCTGCGCAAGCTGCTGCACGACTGTGTAACACAACGTCTCGCCATGGAGGGCGCCGCATGAGCATCATCTTCGAGTCCCCCTCCCCTCGGAGCGGTGTTTCATCCCTGCACCCGATGGTTGGAGTGAAGCGTTTACGCGATCA
>CAINXC010000255.1 GCA_903854655.1 uncultured Verrucomicrobiota bacterium
GGGCGCTTGAAAAAAGCAACCCTGTCGGAACGACATTCAGGAAAAAAACCCCCAAAACCTGAAGCCGAATTTTCCGACAGGGTTGATGCCGCTATGCTGCGAAAAATCGCAAAATCATGCAAACAAAAAAACAAAACTGGCACATAAACCTTTCCAATGACGGTTTCACTAGGGGCCGGAGCCGACCCATGGGATTCGTTTTTGGGACCATTTGGGTGTTAATCGGATTTTTTGCTGCTCAAAAAGCGGCAGTGGCCCAGCTTGGAAGCAGCGTCCGGCAGGTTATTGTCGCCCAGGCGGCGGATTGGAATTCAAACACCGCCTCTTTGCAATGCTACCAGCGAACTGGCGCGAGCGCCCCATGGACCCCGTTTTTCCCAAAACCGGTGCCGGTGCTGCTGGGCCGTTCCGGGCTTGCCTGGGGCCGTGGCGCGTTCACTCCGCCCAACAACGGCATTCCGATGAAGGTGGAGAAGGACTGGCGGGCGCCAGCCGGGGTGTTTCAGCTTGGACAATTGTTTGGCTATGCCCCCACTCCGCCCGGGGGGGCACCCTGGCCATACGTGAAAGTGGGGCCGTATGATGCGTGGATCGACGACAGCACCAGCCCTTCCTACAACCAGCATGTGCGGGTGGATCCCGCCAACATTCCGCCCTGGTTTGAGAAGGAAAAAATGCGCCTGGGCGATGCGGCCTACAAATGGATGCTGGAGATCAAGCACAACACTTCGCCTGCCGCCCCTGGCTATGGCAGCGCCATCTTCTTCCATGTTCGACGCGGACCCACCCGTCCCAGCGCGGGCTGCACCACCATGGCGGTGGAGAACTTGGAAGCGATGATCCGCTGGCTGGATCCCAATGCCTCGCCGCACTACGTGCTGCTGCCCAGGGCGGAGTACGTGGCGCTGCGCGAAGCGTGGCGGCTCCCCTGAGTCAGGCGAACCGGTCCGGCGACAGCAGCCGCAGATCGAAGGCGGGGCGTTCCCCGCTGATCAGAGCTGCCACGATCTGCCCGGTGACCGGCCCCAGGCTCAGGCCCATCATTGCGTGACCAGTGGCAACAATCAGGTTCTTCGTGGTCTTTGTTCTGCCCACGTAGGGCATGCCATCGGGCGCACAGGGGCGCAGGCCGCTCCAGGGCTGGACACCGGTAAAATCATTGGGCCCAAACTCCGGAAAGTAGCGTGGCATCGCCTTGATGATGCCCTTCACCCGCCTTTCGTTGATCTGCTCATGCAGCCCTGCGATCTCCATGGTGCCGCCGAAGCGGAGACTGCCTCCCATGGGGGTGACCGCCACACGCGCCTCCGTGAAAATGCTGCACAGCGCGGGCAACTGCCGGGGGTTGGCAAGAGTGAGGCTGTAGCCTTTGCCAGCCTGCATCGGCAGCCGCAAATTGAGAGAAGCCACGGTGAGGGGAGACCAGGCGCCTCCCGCCAGCACAAATTCGTCACCACTGACTTCGCCTTGGGCCGTCACAGCGGCACGCAAGGTTGAGCCTTCCTTCCGCCAGCCTGTCACGTTGGTGTTCCACAGAAATTGCACGCCCATGGCTTTGCATTGCTGCTTGAGCGCCGCCATCAGGCGATTGGGTGACAAATGGCAGTCCTTGGGGAAGTACACGCCCCCACGAACCTGCAAGGTGACGCCGGGGTCGAGTTGGGCGACTTGCTTCGCGTCGAGCACCTGTGCGGAAATGCCCAGCAAGGCTGCGTGCTGCACGTTATGCGCTTCCTCGTCCAGGGTGCGCTGCTCCTTGCACAGCATGACTTGGCCGCGTGTCACCAGGCCGAAGTCCATCTCACCCGCCAGGGCTTCATAGGCTGTCCGGCTGGCCAGGCTCAGGTCCCGCAGCAACGGCGCGCAGTTTGCGACATGCGAGCGCGTGGAGGCCCGCCAGAAGCGCCAGGCCCAGGCGAAAAGCTCCGCATCAAAGCGCGGCTGAATGTAAAACGGCGACTCTGGGTTCCACATCCATTTCAAGCCAAGGGCCACCATGCCAGGCGCCGCCAGCGGCACAAAGTGGCTGGGCACGATCATGCCCGCGTTGCCAAATGAGCAGCCCTCGTGGTCCTCTGCTTCGCGGTCAATCACAGTGACGCGGTGCCCCCACCTCGCCGCGTAGAAGGCGCTGCACAGGCCGATGACGCCGGAGCCGACGATGACTATGTGCCTGGCCATGGCGGATCAGTGGTTTTGCCGGTTGTTTGCGATCCAGGCATCCACGCGTGCCTCCAGCACATCCAAAGGCAGGGCGCCGCCGAGCAGCACCAGGTCATGAAAGCTGCGCAGATCGAATTTTTCGCCCAGTTCCTTTTCCGCCCTTGTCCGCAGCTCGCGGATCTTCATTTGCCCCACCTTGTAGGCCAGCGCCTGGCCCGGCCAGCCGATGTAGCGGTCCACCTCGTTGGTGATGTCCTGCTCCGATCTCGGCGCATGATCACGGAAGAAGGAGATCGCCTTCTCGCGACTCCATTTGAACTCATGCATGCCCGTGTCCACCACCAGCCGCACGGCCCGCCACATGTCAAAGCTGAGCTGGCCCATCTTGTCGTAGGGGTCGTCATAGAGGCCCAGCTCATCGCCGAGGGATTCGCAGTACAAGGCCCAGCCCTCCACGTAGGCGGTAAATTGCAGATGCCGGCGGAACACCGGCAGCTCGCCCTGCTCCTGGGCGAGGGCGATTTGGAAATGATGGCCGGGCACGGATTCATGCAGGGCCAGCGTCATCATTTCCCAGGTCGGGCGGGTCTCGGGCTTGTACAGGTTGATGAAGAAGGTGCCCGCGCGAGAGCCGTCCGGCGAAGGCTCGCGATAGTAGGCGGCGGTGGTGTCCGGAGCGATTTTCTCCGGGACGGCCTGCACGCCATAGGGCATGCGCGGCATGGCGCGGAAGAGCTTCACCAGCGTGGGATCAATGCGCTTGGCCGTTGCCTCATAGTGCATCAAAAGATCTGCAGCGGAGGCGCAGTAGAAGCGCTTGTCCGTGCGCAGAAACTGAAAGAACTCGGGCAGCGTGCCGGCGAATCCGGCCCGGGTTTTGGCCTTCTCCATCTCGGCCGTGATGCGCTTCACTTCCGCCATGCCGATGTCGTGAATCTGCTGGGGCGAGAGCTTGGTGGTGGTGAATTTTTGCGCCAGATGGGCGTAAGCCGCCTGTCCTCGCGGCAGTTGCCAGGCGCCCACGTCGTCAAAGCAGGCGGGCAGGTAGTCCGTGATGAAGAAGGCCTTGAACTTCCGGTACGCAGGCACCACCTGCTCTTGCAGCGCCTTGAGCGCCCCGGCTTTCAATCGGGCGCGGTCGGCCTCGCTGAAGGCGGTCGGGAATTTGGCCAACGGCTTGAAAAAAGGATGCTCTTCGAGCTGGGCGTCAATCTGCTTGTCGATCTGTGCGGGCACCCGCTGCATCACGATCTTGGGCTGCACGATGTGCTCCTTGATCCCCTGGCGCATGAGCTCGATGGTCTGGTCCATAGACACAGGGAAGCGTTGCATGCGCGCGATCCAGTCCTCGTAGTCCTTCACCGTTTCAAAGCGCAGTGAATCGGCAAGCTCATCCGCCAGTTGGATGCCGTCGCGCTGGGTGATCGGCATCAAGTGCAGGTGAAACTGCCAGCCCTCGACCTGGGTTGCAAGATCGCGCTTGTAGAGATCGAGGTTCAACTGATCCGCCGCCGACAACGTTGCGCGATCAATGCCGCCCAGTTCTGCCTGTAGTTGGACTTGATGCTCGTGCTGGGCGGTCAGCGTCTCCAGGCTGGAGTCCTCCCAGCGGTCATTCCAACGGCGGTCGCCCAGGGACGACGCCCAGGTTGGGAATTGCTGCATGTTCCATTCCCACTCACGGTCCAGCAGGCTGTGGAGGGACTGCGTCGCGTCTTGTGCCATGCCCGGCATGACCCCGAACAAGGCCAGGCAGATCGCTCCAATGCAATGCTTGTGACAAGTCTTCATTGTTTCCATCTCGGTTCAGTGTTGCACAAATGTCTCACCAGAAAATCCATGCGGCGGCGCGAGCCATACGGGCTCTCCAGCGATCCGTGGCCGGACCCCGCCATCACCACGAGATCAAAGTCCTTGTCCGCCTGCTCCAGCGCATGCGCCACCTGCATGGTCGTGGCGGGATCGACGTTGTTGTCCAGCTCGCCAACGGCGAGCATGAGGTGGCCCTCCAGCTTGTGGGCATCGACGACGTTCGAATTGAGGGCGTAGCTCTCATCCACCGGCCAGCCCAGCCACTGCTCGTTCCACCAGATCTTGTCCATGCGGTTGTCGTGGCAGCCGCAGTCTGCGACCGCGACGCTGTAGAAGTCATGGTGGTCCAGCAGCGCTCGCATGGCGGTCTGGCCGCCCGCGCTGCCGCCGTAGATCCCCACCCGGCCGAGGTCCATCCATGGCCGTGTCTTGGCGGCCTCCCTGATCCAGGCGATGCGGTCAGGAAATCCGGCATCCTTCAGGTTTTTCCAGCACACGTCGTGGAAGGCCTTGCCGCGATGGTTCGTGCCCATGCCATCGGCCTGCACCACGATGAATCCGAGTTCGGCGATGGCGTGCTGCCTGATCAGCCGGTTGAACTCCTTGGGCACAAAAGCGCCGTGCGGCCCGGCATAGACCTCCTCCGCCACCGGATATTTCTTCGAGGGATCAAAATTGGAGGGTTTGATAATGATGCCGTGGATGTCTGTCTTTCCGTCGCGGCCCTTGGCCACGAACCGCTCCGGCATCGTCCACCCGGAAGTTAACAAATCGCTGACATTCGCACGTTCCAACTCAACCACCCGTCTACCGTCATCACTGCGGCGGAGTTCCGCGACAGCGGGCAGGTCGGTGCGTGACCAGCTGTCCACAAAGAAGCGGCGGTCCAGTGAGAACTCGACCTTGTGATTGCCGTCACCCTCGGTGAGCTGGATGAAGCCGGAGCCGTCGAAATTGACCCGGCACAGGTGCTCGTGGTAGGGGTCCTCTGCGGCGCGCAAGCCGGAGGCCATGAACCAGACCTGGCGTTTGTCTTCATCCACCTGCTCCACGCCTCGCACCACCCATTGGCCGTGGGTGACCTGATTCTTCACCTGGCCCGTTTTCACATCGTAGAGCCAGAGATGGCACCAGCCGTCGCGCTCGCTCATCCACAGCAGCTCTCCGGTCTTGTCCAGCCAGTGGCGCCAGGTCTTGCTCGTGTAGTCGATGAAGGTCCTGCTGGTTTCCTCCACCACGATGCGCGGGGCGCCAGTGCGGGCGTTCACGGCAATGATAGAGTAGAGCTGATAGCCGCGCTGGTTGTAGTCAAAATAGAACTCGCTGCTGTCGGAAGCCCAGCGGATGTCGATATGGCCTGTTTCCGTGAAAAAGTTGGGAAACAAGGTGTTGTCGATCACGGTGGCGACCCTGCTGGCCATGTTGACGAGCGCTGGCCGGGGCTTGGGCAGCTCATCGCCTGGCTTCAGGTAGTCCAGCACCTGCAGCTTCGGCTGCACCTGGTCGGGTGGCGAGGAATCGACAATGGTGACCTTGTGCTCCTGCCCGTTGCTCACGCGACTGCTGACAAGGCAGGTGGAGTCAGGCGACCAGGAGATGTCGTGATAGGCCTCGGACGCCCTTCCGTTTTTGGTGAGCTGAATGGTCTTGTCCGCCGCCGACGTGAGCAACTGCACGTTGTTGTCCCTGATGACCGCCGTCCACTTCCCGTTGGGCGACAGGTTGAACCGGCGCGGCTGTGCAGACCTCCCTGCGGCGCGGCCATCAATGATGATGTGCTGATCCTCGTCCTGCGCCTCGATGACCGCCACGACCTCCGAGCCCGCCAGCTTGATCTGCCAGATGTGCCCTTGAAAGGTGTTCTGTTCCATCTGCGCCCCCGGCTTCAGCTTGCCGTAGCTATGGGGCTTGCCTTTGTCATTGATCCAGAGAAGCTCGACCTCCAGATCCCAGGAGTTGAGAAAGGTCACGTGGATGGGATCGCCGCCATTGCGCGATGGTCTGGAATCCAGCGAGCCTGCTTTTGACGTCAGGGTGGGGGAGGGCGTTGGCAGCGACAACGCATCCAATGTGGCTCCCGCAGTCTTTTTACCGGTTTCGGCCTCCACCAGGACGAATTCATGGGTCTGCGGCCCCGTTTGCGTGCGATACCAAAAGCGCTTGCCATCGGGCAGCCAGTGCGCCTTGACGCTCGCGTGGAAAATCTTGTTTTCCGTGCGTTGAGCGAGCGACAGCGCCCGCTCGTAGTCCGCCTGGGAACCTCCCTGGCCGTGGGCGTTGGCAAGGCTGAACATGGCCAGCAAAAGTATCGGAATCCGGTGTGTCATGTCGTTGGTATGCCCCAGCAAAAAGGGTCGTTGGCGTCGAGGGTGAGTGTGGTTTCGCCGGTGATCCAGGCACGGCCGCTGATGGTGGGAACAATGGCTTCCTCCACGATTTCAACGCAGCCTTCAAATACCGAGCCCAGGATGCTTTCCTGCCGCCAGGTGTCGCCTGCCTTCAGTTTGACTGTGGCATATAGTTCTTGGACAATCTTATCACGCCTCATATACTCAGCAATAGTAATGCCTTTGGCATCGTCTAGTTGCTGAACATTAACAGGTGTCGATGGATACCAAGGCAGTTTAGCCATCTCCAAGACAGGAGGAGGGGCTACTACCCGTTTAC
>CAINXC010000256.1 GCA_903854655.1 uncultured Verrucomicrobiota bacterium
GGGCAGGGTTGAAAAGGTCACCGTGAGCGAGGTGGTGCTGGCGGTCGTGACGTTGCCGATCGCGCCATCATTGAAGGTGACGGTGTCGTTGGCCTGGGTGGCGGAGAAGCCGAAGCCGTTGATGGTGACGGTCGTCGCGTTCGCCGCGAGGTTTGCCACACTGGAGGTCACGACCGGCACCACCGTGGCGACCTGGACGGCCGCGCCGCTGCTCTGGGCATTGCTGGTGACCACCGCCGTCAGGTTGCCGACGGTAGGCGAGGTTGCGAACGTGACGATGATCTGGGTTGGGGTGGAGGTCGTGACATTGCCCGCCGCACCTAGGTTGAAGAGAACGGCGTTGCTGGCATTGGTGCTCGCAAAGCCGAAGCCGTTGATGGTGAGGGTGGCCGCGTTGGCGGCCAGGCTGGTGACGCTGGAGGTCACCACGGGAATGACTGTGGCGACTTGCACGGCGGCGACGCTGCTTACACCGCTGACGGTGACCGTCGCGGTGAGAGATCCGGCGTTGGTGGGCTTGGTTGAAAAGGTGACCGTGAGCGCGGTGGTCGTGGCGTTGCTGACGTTGCCGATCGCGCCATCATTGAAGGTGACGGTGTCGTTGGCCTGGGTGGCGGAGAAGCCGGAGCCGTTGATGGTGATGGTCGTCGCGTTGGCCGCGAGGCTGGCCACGCTGGAGGTCACCACCGGCACCACGGTGGCGACCTGCACGGCTGCTCCGCTGGAAACCCCGCTGACGGTGACGGAGGCGGTGAGGCTGCCCACTGCAGCGGGCAGGGTTGAAAAGGTCACCGTGAGCGAGGTGGTGCTGGCGGTCGTGACGTTGCCGATCGCGCCATCATTGAAGGTGACGGTGTCGTTGGCCTGGGTGGCGGAAAAGCCGAAGCCGTTGATGGTCACCGTGGTGGCGTTGGCGGCCAGGTTCGTGACGCTGGAGGTCACCACGGGGATGACAGTGGCGACCTGCACGGCCGCGCCGCTGTTCTGGGAGTTGCTGGTCACCACCGCCGTCAGGTTGCCGACGGTAGGCGAGGTTGCGAACGTGACGATGATCTGTGTGGGAGTGGAGGTCGTGACATTGCCCGCCGCACCGAGGTTGAAGAGAACGGAGTTGCTGGCGTTGGTGCTTGCGAAGCCGAAGCCGTTGATGGTGAGGGTGGCCGCGTTGGCGGCCAGGCTGGTGACGCTGGAGGTCACCACGGGGATGACGGTCGCGACCTGCACGGCTGCGCCGCTGCTGTTGCCGCTGACGGTGACCGTTGCGGTGAGAGATCCGGCGTTGGTGGGCTTGGTTGAAAAGGTCACCGTGAGGGAGGTGGTGGTTGCAGAGCTGACGCTGCCGATCGCGCCATCAGTGAAGGTGACCGTGTCGTTGGCCTGGGTGGCGGAGAAGCCGAAGCCATTGATGGTGACAGTGGCCGCGTTGGCGACCAGGTTCGTGACGCTGGATGTCACCACGGGAATGACGGTTGCGACCTGGACGGCGGTCCCCGAATTGCCATTGCCGACGACCGTTACGATTGCGGTAAGGCTGCCGACGGCTGTAGGGGCAGTGTTGATTGTGACCGTGAGCGCT
Organism: uncultured Verrucomicrobiota bacterium; assembly: GCA_903854655.1. Classification (GTDB taxonomy): domain Bacteria; phylum Verrucomicrobiota; class Verrucomicrobiia; order Verrucomicrobiales; family Verrucomicrobiaceae; genus CAINXC01. Next base: position 1,577 of record CAINXC010000256.1, read on the forward strand.
GTGGTTGTGGCGTTACTTACTGTTCCCGTCGCCCCATTATTGAAAACCACGGTATTGTTGCCCGCTGTGGTGCTGAAATTCGTTCCACTGATGGTCATCGTGGCGGAATTGATCGGCAGGCTTGCCGGGTTGGCGGTAACGGTGGGCGCCGCAGCCGAGGCGCTTTGAGACAGGCCCTGCAGAATCACCAGCACCACCAGTGAGGCAACGGTTGTGCTGATCTTGTTAACCATGGCATTCATATTGAATTTCGGACGGACGACGGCTGTGAAACGGGTTGGACGGACGGTCTGAAAAGAGACGGATTATCTGAAATAAGTGCCGCATCATCTCTGGCGGCTGACAAAAAGACAATTTCTTTCAATAAATCTCCTGGGTTGTACGCCTGTCATTTTGTGGCGGATCTAATGACAGTGTTTTACTTTTGCCGCACGATGGCCCGTTGCCCTTCCTGGCCTCTGCTCACGGAGGAAAAAGCTCAGCGACCGCTCAGCTCTAAAGAGCCGGGGAACGAATGGACCCGTCAGAGCCCTTATGTTCGTATCAGAGGCGTTGCTTGGGTGAGCTTAGCCACCGACCGAAATGTGGAATATATTCGCTGATATTCTCTCCAACCGGCCCCCAAAAGGCAATTTCTTTCACCTTTTTGGCTGAATTTTTCTTCAGTCCTGGATGGCCCTGGCGCTCAACGCCTTCGCTCCGGCAGGCACTCGGTCGCCTCTACTTCCCCCACACTTTCTTCCCATCCAGCCAGGTTTCGCGTACCCGGGTGTCCTTGAGGTCATCAATCGGGCAGGTCAGCACATCACGGTCAATGATGATGAAGTCCGCGCGCTTGCCGGCTTCCAGGGAGCCGGTGTCTTGCTCTTGCAGCAGGACCCTGGCATTGTTGATGGTGTACATGCGGATGGCTTCCTCGCGGGTGATGCCGCCCTCGGGGTGCAGCGGTTCGTCCATGAAACGGCATTTGCGATCCACGGCGATCCACATGCCGAGCCACGGGTTGTAGGGATTGATGGAACGCAGGCCGCCGATTTTCTGCATGTGATCGCTGCCTCCGCCCACGGGAATCTTGGCGTCAAAAATGGAGCGCAGCGGCTGGAAGCGGCTCATGCGCTCGTTGCCGAACTGCTTTAAAAGCGTGCGTCCATCCATCCAGAACCAGATGGGCTGAAGGTCGATCACCGCGCCCAGTTCGGCTGCCTTGGCGATGCTGTCAGGGGTCATGAAATTGCAGTGGGTGATGCAGGGGCGGGTGGCGCTCACGGGCGTGTCCCGGTTCACTTCGTCATAGACATCCAGGAGCAGTTGCACCGCGCCGTCACCCACACTGTGGGCGGTGAACTGCAGGCCGGAGGCGGCCACCTTGCGCACCATCTTGACCAGGTCCTCACGCTTGATCTGCTGCACGCCTCTGTATTGCGGATCGTCAATGCCATAGATCTTGCTGACGCCCCAGGGCTGCTGCATGAAGGCGCTGCCGGTGAGCATGCCACCGTCGAGCCAGACCTTGGTGCCGATGATCTGCAGCATGGGATCGGGCTTGCGCAGGGGATGGTTGATGATCTCGTCGATCGCCTGCTCCGTGGTGCGCCACAGGGCGCCGGTGGGGAAAGTGTGAGACAGGCGCAGGCGAACGGTGAGCTCGTGAGTGTCGTACAGCTTCTGATACACCTCGACATTGCCCTTGCCCGCCCCCCGGTCCGCAATGGTGGTGAAACCCACGCTGTTGTAGTCGGTGAAGAGCTTCTTCACCAGGTCCAGGGTCTGCTCCGCGCTGGGTGTCTTGGCGAGGGAGCGGGCGTTGATCTTTGGACTGAAGGAATGCATGACGCCGGTGGGCTCGCCATTGGCGTCGTGCTCGATTTTGCCTGGTTCACCTTCGGGGATCTTGAAATTCCGGCCGATGCCCGCGAGCTTCAGTGCCAGGCTGTTGAGCATGCTGTCCGGGCCGGTGCTGAAGTGCACGGGGTGCCTGGGTGCCACGCGGTCCAGTTCTTCGCGCGTGGGGTAGCGCTGTTCCTTGAGCCGGGTGATGAAGATCTGGCGGACATAGATGAGCGAACCCTCCGGCAGCACCTTCGCGCGGCCCGCGATGTAGTCGAGCAACTGCGGGATGTCGGCAATGTCCGGCACCTCATGATCGAACTCATAGGTGGCCGCACCGACCGGGTGCGCATGCGAATCCATCAGCCCAGGCAGCATCATCTGCCCGGCTAGGTCCACCTTGCGGGCCTCCGGGTGGGCGGCGGCATAGGCCTTGGCCTGTTCGCCCAGCGCAACGATGCGCTCCCCAGCCACCACCATCGTGTCGGTGATCGAGAACACCTTGTCCACGGTGACGATCTTGCCATGGGTGAACACCGTCGGCGGCGCGGCGGGAAGCAATGAACCGCTGAGGGCGAAGAGGAGGAGAAGGCGTTTCATGGAAGATGAAGGCTACCAACGATCCGGGCGAGGCCGGTCTTGTGGAGGAAAGGGGAGGTGTCCGGCTTTCGTATGGCCCTCGCTGCCTATGAACACTCTCGCCCTCGCCGTTCTGCCTCTCGTCATTGGTCTGTCCTCGGTCCTTGCTGTCGATCCGCCGCCCATCAAGCAGGTGCGCCAGACTTCCGGAGACACGGTGGTGCAGCCGGACTGGGCGGAAAGACTGACCATCACCGTGGGGCCCGGCGAGGAGGCGGCCATTCGTGGCAGCACCGACAAAGCTCTGCAGGCGGCGGTGGACTATGCGGCCCGCTTTGGCGGAGGCACGGTCAGGATCCTGGCTGGCACGTACAAGCTGCGCAACGCGGTGTACCTTGCCTCGCATGTGCGGCTGGTGGGCGAGGGCGAGAAGACCGTGCTGATCAAAGAGCCGAGCGCCACGACCACGCTGGCGGCCGACAGCGACTGGTTTGACCAGGAGATCACCCTTGCCGACGCCTCGGCCTTCCAGCTTGGCGACGGCGTCTGCCTGCGGGCCAAGGAGCCCGGCACAGGCAGGCTGACCGTGCTCAAGCGCACGCTGGTGGCGCGCACCGGCAACCGCTTCAAGCTGGACAAGGCCTTGCGCGAGAACGTGTGGCGCATCCAGGGCGGCACGGTGTCCACGCTGTTCCCGATCTTGAGCGGCGAGTTCATTGAGGATGTGGCGATTGAGGACCTGGTTCTCGACGGCAACCGTGAGCATAACGATGAACTGGATGGCAACTACGCGGGCTGCGTTTTTCTTCAGGACTGCAACCGTATCACGATGCGGGGGGTCCACGCCCGCAACTACCATGGTGACGGCCTGAGCTGGCAGATCTGCCACGACGTTCTTGTGGATCACTGCATCAGCGAAGGTCACAGCGGCCTGGGTCTGCATCCGGGCTCCGGCTCGCAGCGCCCGATCATGCGCGACAACGTGCTGCGCAACAACAACATCGGTCTGTTCTTCTGCTGGGGCGTGAAGCACGGGCTGGCGGAGAACAACCAGATTATAGGCAACAAGGTGGGGGTGTCAGTGGGACACCATGACACCGACAATCTCATCACCAACAACACCATCACCGGCAGCAAGGAGGCGGGAATCCTGTTCCGGCCCGAGCGCGGGGCGGATTTCGCCGGTCATCGCAACCGTGTTGAAACCAACACCCTGCGTGACAACGGCGGCGACACGGGGGCGGCCATTGACATCCAGGGCGGCACCGAGAGCATCCACATCACCGGCAACACCATTGAAGACACGCGTGGCACGGCCAAACGCAGCGGCGTGCGCGAAGGGGCCGAGACCAAGGACATCGTCGTGCAGGGCAACACCATTCGCGGTTTCGCCCAGGAGGTGGAGAAGAGGTGAACTACGACGGCCTCATCCTCGGCAGCGGTCATAATGCGCTGGTGGCGGCCTGCTATCTGGCGCGCAGTGGCGTGAAGGTGGCGGTGATTGAGCGTGCCGTGGTGGCGGGCGGGGGACTCGCAACTGTCGAAGACGAGGCGGGATTCCGCTACAACACCCATTCATTCTTCCACCGGGCAATCAATGCCATGCCTTGGTATCGGGACCTGGAGCTGGAGCGGCATGGGGCGCACTACGTTGAGCCCGAGCTGAACGTGGCGATGATTCTGCCGGATGGTCGCTCGCTGGAGTGGTGGACGGACATGGAGCGCACGTTTGCCTCATGCGCGCAATTCTCGATGGAGGACGCCGTTTCGATGCGAAACTGGGCGGAGGAGTTCCTGCCCATCGTCGAGCAAATCCTCATTCCTGAAGCCCAATCGCCACCGCTTGATTCCGAGCGAAGGCGGGAGTTGCTGCTTCAATCCGCTCTGGGTCGTCGCCTGCTGGAGGTGTCTGCCCTTTCGCCGCTGGAGTTTGTCGAGCGCGAGTTTCGGCACCCCGTGGTTCGTGCCGGCATGCTGTTTTTCAACGGGTTGCGCGAAGTGGACCTGCGGCTGAAGGGATTCGGTCACAGCATCCCGGCTTTGCTGGCCAGCCCGCGCAAGGCGCAGATGTGCATCGGTGGTTCTGCCCGGCTTGCCGAGGCGCTGGTCAAAGACTTGCAGGAACACGGCGGCGAGGTGCTGCTTAATGCCACGCCTCGCTCGATTCTCGTGTGGCAAGGTCGCGCGGTGGGCGTGGAGCTTTCTGACGGGCAACGCCTCGAAGCCAGCCGGTTCATTGCCTCCGGCCTCAATCCGCAGCAGACCTTCCTGGACTTGATCCCTGCTGATGTTGCGCCCAGCCACCTGCGCGAGCGGGCCGCCGCTTTTGAATACAACCTGCTGGCACCGCTGTTTGCGCTGAACGTGAGCCTGCGCGAAGCACCTCTCTACAAGGCCGCCGAGTCGCGCCCCGAGTTGAATCGGGCGTTCATGACCATCCTGGGGCTGGAGGACTGGCGTCAGTTTCACGACATCGTCGCCGCGCACGAGCAGGGCGCCATTCCGCGAACGGTCATGTGGGGCGCGGTTCCCACCGTGTTTGATTCGTCACAAGCACCGCCAGGCCATCACGCAGCCTTCATGTGGGAGAAACTGCCTTATGATCTCCAGGGTGACGCCCGTCGTTGGCCGCAGCACGCCGCGCAGCATGGCCGGGACATGCTCAAGCTGTGGACCCAATACGCACCCAACCTGGAGGGCAGCGTGATCGCCAGCTTTGAGCGCACCGCTTTGGACACGGAGCGCGATCTGCCCAACATGCGCCGAGGGGATCTGCTGGTGGGGTCGTTTGCCAACGACCAGATTGGTGCGCATCGTCCCTTTGCTGGCGCGGGGCGCTACCGCACTCCGGTCGAGGGCCTTTACCTTTGCGGTGGATCAACCCATCCAGGGGGCAACGTCACGGGCCTCTGCGGCTACAATGCCGCCCGTGTTCTGCACGCGGACCTCGGGCTGGGCGTCTGGTGGCGGCCGCCGGACATCGAATCCGCGCTTGACTCTTTGCGCTGATCCGGCAGCACTCCCTTATGTCGCTCTCACCAGACATCGCCGAAGACATGATCCGCCTCGAAGCTTTGCTTCGCGGGCATGTCGCGCCGCATTTGAAGACGAAGGCGGACGCGCGCATTCTGGACCTTGCCTGCGGTCGTTGTGATGAGGCGGAGACGCTGATCAAGGTGGTGGGCCAGGAGGCGAAGGCCGACAAGGTGAAGCTGATCGGCGCGGACATCCGGATTCGCGAAATCCTGCAGGCGCGCGAACGGACAGAAAAGCTCGGTGCGGAGTTCCTGCTCGAAGACGCAACGAAGCTGACCCAGCACAAGCAACTGGGCGATGAGTTCGACATGGTCTTTCTCCGCCACCAGAACTACTGGAACGGTCCGGAGGTGTGGAAAAAAATCTTCGACACCGGTCTTGCGAAGCTCAACGATGACGGCCTGATGGTGATAACCAGTTATTTTGACAAGGAGCACCAGCTCGCGCTGGAGGCCCTGCAAAAGCTGGGAGCCAAGGTGGTGCTCTCGAAGCGCAACGAGGTGTCACGCGGACTGGATTCGCCTGGGAAATCCGTGGACCGCTGGCTGGCGGTGCTGAAGAAGCCTGTTTGACTAGGGGCGCTTTTGCGGAGGTTGCCACTGGGAATACAAGGCCCAGATTTTCGTGGTCAAATACTGCTGACAAACGATCCGATCGTGTGGATGATGACGTTGCAAAATCTCACCGAATTTTCCAAACATCATGGCCAAACGCAAAAATTCAGAAGGCAGCAAATTCTTGAGATTTTTCGGCCCCGTTTTGGATGCCTTGCGCAAGTTGGGCGGTTCGGGCACACCCGATGAGGTGGTCGAGCAGATAGCTGCGGACCTCGGTCTCTCAGATGATGTCCAGAACGAACTGCTGCCCTCGGGCGGACCCCGATACCGAAATCAAATCGCATGGGCGCGATTTTACCTTGTCCGAGAGGGCTTTCTGGATTCCTCCAAGCGTGGCGTGTGGAGCCTTACTGAACGGGGGCGCAGCGCCCATCTCACAACCGATCAAGCGGGTGAGATCTTTTCTCGGTGGGTGAAGATCTTCGAGGAGCAGCGACGCGCAAAAACTGTGGAGGAAGAGCCGATCGCCGAGCAGATTGCCGAGGGCAGCGGCGCTCCCTCAAAGGATTACCGTGAAGAAACCTTGGACACACTGCTTGCTTTGCCGCCTGCCGGTTTTGAGCGTCTTGCCCAGAGGCTTCTGCGGGAAGCAGGTTTTACTCAGGTAATTGTTACGGGCCAAAGTGGAGATGGTGGCATTGATGGATACGGAACGCTGCAGATCAATCCACTGGTTTCATTCAAGGTGCTGTTCCAATGCAAACGCTACGCCAAATCAGTCTCGCCATCGCACGTTCGAGATTTTCGCGGTGCAATGTCCGGTCGTGCGGACAAGGGCATCATCATCACTACCGGTACTTTCACGGCGGAGGCCCGGCGTGAAGCCTCCAGAGATGGGGCTCCTCCTATCGAACTCATCGACGGCGAGAAGTTGATCGACATGCTTGAGAACCTAGAACTCGGTCTTCAGCCCGTAACCACGTACGAGGTTAACCATTCGTTCTTTAATGAGTTCAGGGCGGGCTGATTTTGGGCCGTGTAGACACCAGGTCGCAGCATCGAGTTATTGCTCGCAAAGGTGAC
>CAINXC010000257.1 GCA_903854655.1 uncultured Verrucomicrobiota bacterium
ACCAAAAAGGCGCCGGCCTGCAACTCGGCAGTGATGACGATTTGTGAACAAGAGTGAGCAAAGGTGAACTACTTTTTTGGTCCCGCCTTTGACTCGCGCCGAAAAAGCGCCTGACTGATCCCCCCGCTCGTTTTACGCCCCGCCCCCGATTTTCTCCCCGCCCAATTTCGCCGCCCCCGGACCCGCTCAAGCCAGCAACCAACACACCGCTCCCATGTTCTCCAAATCGCTTCTCCACGAAGACGAGCAGCTCAAGCGTCTCGTCACAACCCCCAAGGATCAAAAGCCCCAGTTCGAATGGGACTCGGTTCTGCAAAATGCTGAAACTCCCATTCCTTCGCCGGCCGGCTACGTGAAGGTGAAGGTGGGCACGCACGAACGCGATTTCAACCTGGGCGAGATCGCGAACACTGTGGGCAACGCGCTCACCGATCTGTTCCTGGCGCGCGATCAAAACAACATCTTCACCGATGAGAACCGCACCCTGGTGCAGAGCATCTCCCGTGCGGTGGCGGAGGAGCTTCAGGCCAAGACGCAGGAGGGCAAGACCACCCTGCCGGCGCACGAGGTGTACCACATCATCGAGCGCGCCCTGATCCGCGCCAACAAGCACGATGTGGCGCGTTCCGTGGTGGTGCGCAGGCAGCGGCTGGAAGACAGCGGCGAAATCATGGACACGGCGAGCCCTCAGCCCATCGTCGTGAGCACCAAGGTCATCCGCCGCAACCGCCAGATGATGCCGTGGAACCAGAACAAGATCGAGATCGCCGTGCGCAAGGCCTTCCTCTCGCTTGACCAGGACTCCTCGCCCGCCGTGCACATTGCCGAGGCTGTCAGCCGCCACGTGGCCAAGCTGGAGGTGCAGTTCATCACCATCGAGGAGGTGCAGAACATCGTCGAGGAGGAGCTCATGCGGCAGGGCTTTTACAAGCTCGCCCGGGCCTACATCCAGTACCGCGGCCAGCGCGGCTACCAGCGCGAGGTGGAGGAGGCCCGCGCCAAGGAGCTCGCCGCCACGGACGACGGCCAGCAGTCCCTGATCCTGGTCAAGATCAACGAGAAGGACACCTTCCTTTGGGACGGCCAGGACCTCAAGAAGCGCATCGACTTCGCCATGATGGGCCTCGATCTGAACCTCAACCGCAGCGACATCGAGGCCGAGCTGCGCCGCTCCATCTTCACCGAGATGAGCACCGAGCAGCTCAAGACCACCATCATTCTCAACGCCAAGACGCTGATGCAGACGGATGCGGACTTCGCCCGCTTCGCCGCCCGTATCCTGTTGTCCTACATCTACGAGGAGGTGCTGGGCTGGGACATCGTGCGCGATGGCGTCGAGCAGTTGAAGACCTTCCATCGCCGTGCCTTCCGCCGCAACCTGCAGCGCGGGGTGGAGCTGGAGCGCCTGCATCCCGACCTGCTGACGTTTGACCTCGACAAGCTCGCTGACGCGCTTGATCCGGCCGCCGATCTGGACTTCGACTTCCTTGGTGTCCAGACGCTCTACGACCGCTACCTGATCGTTGACAAGAAGGCCGAGGTCACCCGCCGTCTTGAGGCACCCCAGCTTTTCTGGATGCGTGTGGCCATGGGCCTGTTCGTCCGCGAGCAGCGCGAAGGCCAGGCGAACGTCGCCGACAGCATCATCTCCCTCTACCGCCTGTACAAGGGGCGCCGCTTCTGCTCCTCCACGCCCACCCTGTTCAACAGCGGCACCCTGCACAGCCAGCTTTCCTCCTGCTACCTGTACAAGATCGAGGACAGCATCGAATCCATCATGCAGCGCGGCATCGCCGAGAACGCCTACCTTTCCAAGTGGGCCGGCGGCCTGGGCGGAAGCTGGACCGCCGTGCGCGGCACCGGCAGCTACATCAAGGGCACCAATGGCGAGAGCCAGGGCGTCATTCCCTTCCTCAAGCTGCACAACGACCAGCTCGTGGCCGTCAATCAGGGCGGCAAGCGCCGCGGCTCCGGCTGCGCCTACCTGGAAATCTGGCACAACGACATCGAGGACTTCCTGCAACTGCGCGTGAACACCGGCGACGAGCGCCGCCGCACCCATGACCTCAACACCGCCAACTGGATCCCCGACCTGTTCATGCAGCGCCTGGAAGCACGCCAGGACTGGACCCTGTTCCAGGCCAATGAGGTGAGGGATCTGCATGAACTCTATGGCGCTGCCTTCCAGAGGCGCTATGAGCAGTACGAGGCCTTCGCCGCCAAGGGCAAGATCTGGTCCCGCACCATCCCCGCCGTCTCCCTGTGGAAGTCCATGCTCAAGTCCATCTTCGAGACCGGCCATCCCTGGATCACCTTCAAGGACCCGTGCAACGTGCGCAGCCCGCAGGACCATTGCGGTGTCATCCACAGTTCCAACCTTTGCACCGAAATCACCCTCAACACCGGCGAAGACGAAACCGCCGTGTGCAACCTGGGTTCCGTGCTGATCGAGAATCATCTCGACGACGCCGGCAACATCGACCACGCCAAGCTGCGCGAGACCATTCGCACCGCCGTGCGCGTGCTCGACAACGTCATCGACATCAATTTCTACCCCACCCAGCCCGCCAAGAACGCCAACTCCCGCCACCGCCCCATCGGCCTTGGCGTCATGGGCCTGGCCTATGCGTTGTACCGCAAGGGGTTGCACTTTGCCTCCAAGGAAGCCGTCGAATTCAACGATGAATTCATGGAAGCCGTCGCTTACTACGCCTATGAAGCCTCCAGCGACCTCGCCCAGGAGCGCGGCGCTTATGAGACCTTCAAGGGCTCCAAGTGGGATCGCGGCCTCATGCCCCAGGACACCCTCGACCTGCTCGCCAAGGAGCGTGGCCAGGAAATCGAGGTGCCGCGCGGTGGCAAGATGGACTGGTCCGGCCTGCGCGAGAAGATCAAGCGCCAGGGCATGCGCAACAGCAACGTGCTGGCCATCGCCCCCACCGCCACGATCTCGAACATCATGGGCTCCTCGCCCTGCATCGAGCCCATGTTCACCAATTGCTACACCAAGAGCAATCTCTCCGGCGAGTTCGTGGTGCTCAATCCCTACCTCGTTCGCGACCTCAAGAAGCGCGGCCTGTGGACGGTCGAGATCCAAGGCAAGCTTCGCTACACCGATGGCGAGCTGGAAAGCATCGAAGAAATCCCCGGCGACCTGAAGCGCAAGTACGCCACCGCCTTCGCCATCGACTCCGCCTACATCGTGGACGCCGCCGCGCGCCGTCAGAAGTGGATCGACCAGAGCCAGAGTGTGAACCTCTGGTTCGGCGGCACCGAGATGGCCCCGCTCTCGCTCATGTACCGCAACGCCTGGAGGAAGGGTCTCAAGACCACCTATTACCTCCGCACCCGCAGCGCCAGCAACATCGAGAAGGCCACCGAATCCGCCGGCAAGGAAATGCGCGGCGTCGTCGGCGCCCCCGTTGTCCCCCAGTCCACCGTTGCTCCCCGCTCCTACAGCGAAGAGGAAAAGATGGCCTGCAGCATCGACGCCATGCGCAACGGCGAGATCTGCGAGGCCTGTCAGTAGGAGGCCTCCAAGCTGTTCCTCCCCCGCGCCTGCGGGAGGGGGCGCCGGTGTGCAGGTATCAGTTCTCTGATTCCGTGAGTGCGCGTAGAGCCTTGAATTGCGTGCAGCTTGATAGCGACTCGAAGTTAGGTCACGCCCTAGTCTGCGAAACACTTTTCAACAGATGCCTCAGCAAACGGCTCAATTTAAATGGAGAAATGTAAAAGCTATGACACTCAGACAGCAACTTATCGCCGAGCGCGTCTCGAACCTCGAGGCATTGATTGGGATCCCCCCTGATCAAGCGTTCGAGCGGTTGGTTCATTCCCTTGTGACCGGTCAAAGTGTTCATTCTTTAGATCCAGCTGATTGGGTGGATGGAAGTCAGGATAAGCAAATCGATTTAGTTTCAATTGAGGAAGAGGACGATGAAGCGGAGATATTCATTATATCGGCCAAGTTTATCGACACTTTCCCATCCAATGCAATTATCCTAATGAGGAATGGGCTTGCGTGGACATTCAATCGTCAGCGCAGCGAAGTTGCGACAATTTCAAATGATAAATTCCGTGATAAAATTCTAGAAATTCGATCGGTATTATCAGGTATCGGTCCGTCTAATATTACAGTCCGTTGCTACTTCGTGACAAACGGTTTGACTTCAAACCTATCACCTGAATACACCCAGGAGGCTCGCGCAATAAATGCTGAATACAACAACGGTACTTTCGCTCAGTTTTCGTTTGAAACTCTTGGTGCTGATGAGCTGGTTGGTCTCATCAATCGGATTGAGCGTAGCAATCGATCCGTCGATGCAAATGTCCCAATTCGTTATGACGCGAACACTGCATCTCTGATCCGGTACAATAGCCAGGGATTAAAAGGGGTCATTTGCACTGCCTCGGCCCGTGACATAGCTAACCTCGTCAACAGTGATCCCGATGGTGCGCTCTTCGATTCGAACATCCGGCGTTTCCTTGGAAAGGGACGCGCTGTTAATGCGGATATTCTAAGAACTGCAAGCGACGCGGCGTCGAGCTATCTATTTTGGTTTTTGAACAATGGAGTGACAATTGTGTGCGACCGTTGTGATCCCGTGCCAGACCCTGACAATCCGATGGTCAAGATCGAGAATCTTCAGATTGTAAATGGTTGTCAAACGGCAACGGCACTGGCTCATGCCGCGCGCGATGGGACGTTGCGCCCAGACACACGGGTGTTGCTGAAAATTTTTGAGACGACAGATCCTACGCTGGCGTCTCGAATTGTTCTGACGACGAATAACCAGAATCGCATCAGCACTCGTGATTTAAAGGCAAATGATGCCGTTCAACAAGACATGCAGAGGGGGTTCGCGCGTTATGGGTTGCTTTACGAACACAAGATTAACCAATATGCCACCATCACTCTTGTGGATGGTCAGCGGATCGTTTCCAACGAAGAAGTTGGTCAGGCATACCTCGCTATCGCCCTGCGGAAGCCCGGTGATGCTCGACGTCGCAAATACAAAGTTTGGACATCTAACTATGTTGAAATATTTACTGGAGGAAGCGTTGAGCCTCACGTTGTCTGCCTGTTACTGTACGAAGCGTCGAAGGTTTGGGCTAGAGCTGCCCGTCGCGCACCGGGCATTTCTGACCTCCGTCGCAAGCTGATAAATAATGCTCTTTTACACATTGCTCGAATCGCAGCACCCCTGTGGAGAGGGACGGATTCCTTCGGCCAAGCGAACGCGATAATTGAGGCGCAAATTATGTTGTTACAAAGTAATCCGGTAAATATGCATCCGCATTTTGATTCTGCGCTGCGTAGGCTGGATGCGCTTATTAACCTTAACCCGGACTTTCTAAGTGATTTGGATGGAGCCCTCAAATCGGCTATCCTTGAGGCCGCAATCACCCGTTCGATTCATGTTAATCCAGTCGTGACAGATGGTTCTTGTCCTCCGGTTGACTAGGAGCCGGTGAAGCTTTAGTGTTCATGACAGTCCAGCCCCCCTTTCGCATCGAACCTCTCGATCCCGCCAAGCATCGGCGGGAGGAGTTCGACTGCGGGGTGCCGATTCTCAACGACTACCTGAAGACCAGAGCGCGGAAGGAGATGGAGGCGCGGGTGGCGGTCTGCTTTGTGGCCGTGCCTGAGGCGGACCCTGGGTGCGTTGCGGGTTTCTACACGCTGTCTTCCGCCACCGTTCTGGCAACCGATGTGCCGGAAGAGCTTCGGCGCAAACTGCCGCGCTACCCGGAGTTCCCGGCGACGCTGCTCGGACGCCTGGCCCGGTCACTTCAATTCAAAGGGCAGCGGTTGGGGGATCGCCTGATGATCAGCGCCCTGGAGCGTGCTGTGGCGGGGGCCAGCGATATCGCCTCCTGGTCGATGGTGACTGACCCAAAGGATGAAAACGCCCGGCGATTCTATGCGGAGTTTGGTTTTTCGTCCCTCAACGAACACCGGATGTTCATGCCCCTGAAGATGGCCGCCGACTGGCTGAAGGCTAAAGCTCCGTGACCGTGTCTCGATGCAGTTCAAGCGCCTGCGCGAACCGGCGGGTGGGCTTGCCCGGAGGGGAAAGCAGAGCTTCGATGAATCGTCGCGACTCAGCTTCGTTCAAGCGGATGAGGTCATGCTGACGGATCACCTCCTGCGCGGCAGACCGGACGTGAGAAACCACAAATGCGGCCAGAGAAGTCCCCTCAAAAGCAGCGGCGCGCTCCAGCAAAGCCTTGTCCTCCGGAGCAATCCGGGCAACAAGGCGATCTGAGCGTACAGGCTTGTCTTGGATGGCTGGCATGATCGGGTAATGTGTGCCATTTTGTGCCACAAATCAAAACCTATTTTGACGGTTGGGGCGCCAGGCAAACGACAGAAGAAGGCACGTCCTCGACACCCACTTGCCCAGGATGGCGAGTCCACCCAGACCTTCGTTGACTCTGGAATGAAGTTTTTTGCACTTTGTTGCAACCGCCCAGGCCGGATTGCGAAGTCCAAGATGAGCACGCCGCTCCGCCTTGATTCAAACCCTCGGTAATCAGGCGCTCTTCCCTCAGCAAACTCACCTCCCATACCGCCTTGCCATGAACACCCTTCGCTTCAGTCTCGCCCTTCTGAGCCTTGCCTCAGCCTTCCTCTCGCCACGGGCCATCGCCGCCGATGATAGCGGCCCGCTGGATCTCGTGCAGGCCCTGACCTCGTTTGAGTGGCGGTGCTCCAACGCCTCGAACCCACAGAAGGATGGAGCCATCCGCTTTTTGCTGGGCGGAAAAATCATCAATCAGGAGGGGGCGCCGCTGCCGTGGAACTGGCAGCTCACCGGCTCCCATGCCGTTCAAATCTACGATCAGGCAAAGAACCAGCAAACCCTGGCCTTCAATGCGGATCTCACCGAATTCACGTCTTCCGGTTTCGATGGCAGCACCCCGCTGCAGGGTGTTCGCCTGGCTGCGGTGAATGAGGCCACGAGTTCTATCGCCGATGATCCTGCCGGCAACACGGTTGAAACGGTGGTTTCAACCGACCCGGCTGTGTACACGACAGAATGGGTGAGGGGACCTTACGGGCGCTTCGTTCACCGCCGCCTCTACCGGGCCGGGGAAGTGCGGCCGGTCATCGTTCGGCAGCCAAGGATTGAACCTCGTGTGAAAGTTGTGGGCAGGCCAGTCGAATTGACGAAGCCCGCAGGCGGACCGGCCCTGAGCCGCCCGGTGGGCAAGCCAAAAGCAGGCGGTCATCCGGCAGCCCGGCCGGCGCCGCAGGCTCATGGCGTTGGCCGCCGCCGTCACCGGTAACGGCTCACCGGTTCACTCGCCCGGAAACGGCTCCGCCCATGAGGGCTTCGATTTCCGGGCGCGTGCTGTAGTTGAAATCGCCTTCGATGGAATGGGCCAGGCAGCTCGCGGCAACAGCGAAGGCAACGGCGGTGGAAGGTTCCGCGAGTTCGGGGGTGGTGAGGGCGAAGAGCAGCCCGGCGGTGAAGGCGTCACCGCCGCCGAGACGGTCCACAATGTCGGTGATTGGGTAGGGCTCGTAGCGCCCGTCTTTCACAGGGGCGAGGAAGGTCTGATCCAGAGCGGCGTCGTAGAGCAGTCCGCCCCAGTTGTTATGGCTCGCGGAAATGCCTTCACGCAAGGTCATGGCCACCCTGGTGATGCGTGGAAACTGGGTCACGATCTGGCGGGCTACATCGAGCAGGGGTTCAGCGGCCTCGTCGCGGGGGCGGATGCCCAGCATTTCAGCGGCGTCTTCGCGACCTCCGATGAACAGGTCCACGAAAGGCATGAGTTCGCGCATGGTGTGTGCGGCGAGTTCACGAGGCGGCGTGCCGGGCCGCCATTGCCAGAGCTTGCTGCGGAAATTCATATCGCAGGCCACGCGGACGCCGCGCTGCGAGCCTTCGCGCATGGCCGCAAGCGCCACTGCCGCCGCATTGCGGGAAATCGCAGGGGTGATGCCGGAGATCAAGAACCAGTCGGCCCCGTTGAAGATCGCGCTCCAATCGTAGGCCTCGGGCGGGGTGATGGCGACGGAAGATCCTTCGCGGTCATAGATCACGTTGCCCGGGCGCTGATTGGCTCCTGTCTCCAGGAAATACAGGCCGAGCCTGCCTGCGGGCGTGCGCAGGATATGCCGGGTGTCAACGCCCAGGCCCCGCAGATTGGCCACACAGGCATCGGCGATGGAATGGGCGGGCAGGGCGGTGACAAAGGCCGCGTCGCCGCCCATGTAGGCAATGGAGGCGGCGACGGTGGCTTCAGCACCGGCAAAGGTGACATCCAGGGAGCCCGGCATGGCTTGCTGGAAGCGCTTGAATCCGGGCGCGGCGAGCCTCCCCATGATCTCGCCGAAGGTGACGATGCGGCTCATGCCTTGTCTCCGCGCAGCCGGGTCACAATTTGGGAGGCGGCGCGAGCCTGGAGAGTGACTTCATCCCAGGCCTTGCGCTGAAGGGCCTGGCGTGAGGCCAGCCAGGAGCCGCCCACGGCGTGGATCAGCGGATCGCGCAGGTAGGTCTCCGCGTTGATGGCGTCCACACCGCCCAGGGGCACGTAGCGCAGCCCCAGGTGGGCGTAGGGAGCTGCGATGTTCTTGAGGTAATTGAGCCCGCCGCAAGGCTCCGCAGGGAAGAATTTGAGCAGCTTGCAGCCATGCTCCAAGGCCTGCTCGATATCGCTGGGAGTGCAGATGCCAGGAGCGAAGGGCAGGCCGATTTGGGCTGCTTCGGCGACGACCCTGGGATTGATCCCTGGCGACACACCAAATGCGGCCCCGGCCGCCTTGACGTCGCGGGCCTGCTGTGGTGTCAGGATCGTGCCCACTCCGGCAACCATCTCCGGCACCTCGGCACGAATGCGGCGCAAGGCCTCCATGGCGACAGGGGTGCGCAAGGTCAGTTCCATGCAGTCCACGCCCCCAGCCAGCAGCGCCCTGGCGACCGGCACGGCGTCCGCTGCGTCGTCAATCATGAGCACGGCGATCATGCCGGTGCGGTGGAGGTGGTTCATGAGCTCTTCGGTCATTGCTCAGCATTGCGCGGGCTTGCCCGGTCGGCAACATCAGCGTGACACCCTGCCAGCAGTAAGGTGGAACGCCACGTGATTGCAATTGTGCGGGAGGGCGGCGGCCCTCTATCCTGCGCATCTGCATGAAAAGAGAAATCGTTTTGGGCACCTTTGCTCTTCTGACATTGGCCAATCCCGCGCAAAGCAGGGCGGGAGGCCTCTATCACTTCGTCAAAGAGATCGCCGTGGGAGGCGAGGGAGGGTGGGATTACCTGTCGGTGGATGAGGCGGCCAGCCGCCTCTACGTCACACACGCCACGAAGGTGGTGGTGATCGACCTGGAGAAGGATGCCGTGGTGGGCGAGATCGCCGATACCCAGGGGGTGCATGGCTTTGCACTGGCGCCCAAGCTCCATCGCGGCTTCGCCAGCAACGGCAAGGAGGGGACGGTGAGCATCGTCGATCTCGACAGCCTGAAAACCCTTTCCAAGGTCCCGACCGGCGAGAAGCCTGACGCCATCCTTTTCGAGCCGGGCCGCGAGGAGGTCTATGCCTTCAACGGCGTCAGCAAGTCGGTGACCGTGTTTGAAGCTGCTTCGGGCAAGGTGGTGGCCACCGTGCCGCTGTCCGGCAAGCCGGAATTCGCCGCCTGTGATTCAGCGGCGGGGCGGGTCTATTGCAACATCGAGGACAAGAGCGAGCTGGTCGCCATCGACACCGGCACACATGCTGTCGTCAGCACCTGGCCCATCGCGCCGGGTGAGGAGGCTTCGGGGCTGGCCATTGACGTGGCGCATCACCGGCTGTTCGTGGGCTGCCATAACAGGCTGATGCTGATGATGGACAGCACCTCCGGCAAGGTGCTTGCCAGCGTGCCAATTGGCGAGGGTGTGGACGCCAACGCCTTTGATCCTGGCACGCAGTCTGCCTTCAGCTCCAACGGTGACGGCAGCGTGACCATTGCCCATGAGGATGCGCCTGACAAACTTGCGGTGGTGGACACCCTGACGACAGAGCGCGGGGCGCGCACCATGGCGCTGGATCCGAAGACGCACCGGATTTACCTGGCATCCGCCCAATACGATTCCGCAGATGAGGGGAAGAAGCGGCGGAAGATCATTTCCGGCACCTTCAAGATCCTGGTGTATGAACTGACGAAACCGGCCGGGGGTTAGGGGCTGCTGGTGAGAACCTCGTGCAACCGGGTGAGAAGTTTCTCCCCGGTGAAGGGTTTTTGCAGGAAGCTGACCGGACTGCCGGTGCTGGCTTCGGTCATGCGGGACTTTTCCAGAATGCCGCTCATGGCGATGATCTTGACGTTGGGCTGCACTTTCTGCATGGCGCGGATGGCCGCAGGCCCGTCGATGACGGGCATGGAAATGTCCGTGATGACGGCCGAAATTTCGTCGTGTCGCTCGGTGAAGAGGGTGATCGCCTCGCCGCCGCCGCTGGCCGTGAGCACACGATAGCCCTGCACTTCGAGGGTGACTTTCACGACATCGCGAATGGGCTGTTCATCATCGACGACCAGGATGCACTCATGGTTGCCGGCAGGGAGCTGGGCGGGGGCTGCGACGACAAGGCCGGGCTGTTTGGCGGGCGTGGCGGGCAAATAGACGCGGAACTGCGCCCCGGCTCCCGGCTCGCTGGAGGCATCGACGAAACCGCCATGCTGCTGCACGATGCCGAGCACCGTGGAAAGGCCGAGACCGGTGCCCTTGCCCGCCGCCTTGGTGGTGAAGAAGGGATCGAAGATCCGCTCCATGACCTCCGGGGTGATGCCCGTGCCAGTGTCGCTGACGGTGACGAGGACATAGGGGCCGCTCTTTTTTCCGTGCTGGACCGGGATGCAACTGGCATCCGTGGCAAGGTTTGTGGCCGTGATGGTGAGCGTGCCGCCCGCCGGCATCGCATCGCGGGCGTTGACGCACAGGTTCATGAGCACCTGGTGGAGCTGGGTGGCGTCGCCCTGCACGGCCCACAGGTTTTCCGGCATCCGTGTGATGATCTCAATCATCTTGTAAAAACTGTTGCGACAGATCCGCTCCTGCTCAAGGATCAGGTCGCGGAGCGATACGATGGCGTGGTCACCCTCCACCCCGCTGGCAAAGGAGAGGATCTGGCGCACGATCTCGCGGCCGCGCCTGGCGCTCAAGTCCAGGGTGTTGAACAGGCTTTCGTGCTGCTGTTCGGGGAAGCGCAGGCGGAGCAGCTCCAGCCCCAGGACGATGGGGCTCAGCGCGTTGTTGAGATCGTGCGCCACACCGCCGGCCAGGGTGCCGATGCTTTCGATGCGCTGCATGCGCAGCACCTGGGCGGCCAGCTTGCGCTTTTCGGTGATGTCGGTGTTGATGCCCATCTTCGCCTTGGGCCTGCCCTGGGCGTCGTAGATCATCGTCCAGCGGCTTTCCACAAGGATTGGCTTGCCATCCTTGGTGACCTGCCGGAGTTCACCGGCCCACTCGCCGTTTTCCCGGACCTGGCGCAAGGCCTCGCTGCGTTCCGCCGGCTCCTGCTTGAACAACAACTGGTCCACGTGGCGGCCTATCGCCTCCTCGGCCGTCCAGCCGTAGATGCGTTCCGCGCCCTTGTTCCAGTAAAGGATGCGCTGGTCTTCGCCGTTCACCATGATGGCGTCCTGCGCCTTGTCGAGCAGGGCGGTGAGTTCGCCGATGCGCTCCTCGGCCCGCTTGTGGCCCTCCACCTCGGCTTCGAGAAGGGCGTTGGCTGCGGTGAGTTCCTGGGTGCGGCGGCTGACGGTGCTCTCGAGCTCTTCGACATCCTGGCGCACGGCCTGGAGCAGCGACCATTTTTCCGTGAGGGCGTGGGCGAGCTGCAGCACCTCGATGCTGTCGAAGGGCTTCTTGAGGATCAGGAGCCGTTCCGGGTGCTCAACCTTGTCCGACATCTCCTCCCAGGACTTGTCCGAGTAGGCCGTGCAGATCACCACCTGCAGATCGGGGTCCACCTTCCAAAGCTTCAGCGTGGTGTCCAGCCCGTCCCAGCCGGGGGGCATGCGCACATCCATGAACACCACTGCGTAGCGCCTGCCGGCACGCCAGGCGGCACGCACCATCTCAAGCGCGGCCGGCCCCTGGGTGGCGAAGCCCAGTTCGAAGTCTGCACGGCAGCGCCGCTTCGGGTTGCTGCCAAACAGCTCGGCCTCGTCGGAATCGAACTGCGCCAGGGCGGCGTTGACGCAGAGGATCTTGCGAAAGTCGTCGTGGATGGCTTCGTTGTCGTCCACCACCAGAATGCGGTGATTTTTTTCCAGGGCCATGCCGGCCTGGCAGGGGATGGGGGCTGTTTCCGTGGCTTGCATGATATTAGGCTGTATCCGCTTGTCGGACGGGGAGTTCGAGTGTGAATGTGGCGCCCGTGCCCGGGCCGTCGCTGCGGACGCTGAGGTTGCCGCCCATCTCCTGGGCGGCAAGCACGCCGCTGTGAAGGCCGAATCCGTGGCCGTCCTTTTTGGTGGTGAATCCATGGGCGAAGATGCGGGTGAGGTTTTCGGGAGGGATGCCGACGCCGTTGTCCGTCACGCTGACGAGCACGCGGAGCTCGTCGGGCCGGTCGATGCACACGGCAAGCTGCTGGTCGCTGCGCCCGCTGTCGGAAAGGGAGTGCCTGGCGTTGCGCACGAGGTTGACGAGGATCTGCAGGATCTTGTGCTTTTCCAGGGGGAGCGGGGGCACTTCGCTGAAGTTGCGCACGATTTGCAGGGGCTGGTCGGCGGAGGCGGAACCGGTCATGCGCAAGGCTTCCTCGACGAGCCCGGCGATGGGCAGCGTTTCGTGAATGCCGATGGCAGGGGTGGCGTAGTTCTGCTGCATCGTCACAATGTCCTTGATGTGCTCGATGTTTTTATTGAGCGACTGCAACTCGGCCAGCACGGTCGCCTGCTCCTCGTTCAGCCGCTGGGACAGGCGGCCGAGGAAATCCGGCAGCTTGCGCCCCGTGGGATCGGTGGTGAGGAAGGCGACCAGATCGCCCGCGTGCTCGCGCAGCAGGTCCGCCGTCCTGCCCACGCTGCTGATGCGCGAGTTTCGCACGTTTTCGGAGATGACGGAGCAGGAGACATTCACGCTGTTGAGCACGTTGCCGACGTTGTGGAGCACGCTGGTGGCGACCTCGGCCATGCCGGCCTGGCGGGAGGCGTCGAGCAGTTGCCGGTGGGCTTTTTCCAGATCAGCTTCGGCACGTCTGCGGGCGGTGACGTCCCGAAAATTCACCACCAGGCCGACGCAGATCCCGTCTATCCACTGCGGCTTGCAGTAGCGTTCGAAGACCCGGCCATCCTTGAGTTCGATAACATCAAAGGCGTCTTCTTCCGGCCGCGCATGCACCGCCCGGATCCTGCCGACAAAGTCTTCTGGATTGTTCACCAGCGATGCGGTGAAGGCAATCAGGGCCTCGTCGGCGTTTGGCCCGAGGCAGTGGGGAGGAACGTCCCACATGTCGCGGAACTGGGTGTTGGAGCAAACCACGTCGCCGTTGAAGCGGATGGCGAGGATGCCATCCGCCGTCGAGTCGAGGGAGGCATTGAGCAGGGACAGTGAGCTGGCCAGTTCGCCGGTGCGTTCATCGACCCGTTTTTCGAGCTCGTCACGGGCGGATTGCAGGGCTGAGTCCCGCTGCTGGATCTGGCCCAGCATTTCATTGAATGAATCAGTGAGCACGCCCACCTCGTCCGTGCTGGTGCGGGTTGCACGAAGCGAGTAGTCGCCCAGTTCGGCCACCTTCTTCAGCACGTCTGCGAGATGGAGAATGGGCGTGGTGAAGAAGCGCTGGGAGCGGTTCGCAAGGATCAGGGCGAGCAGCAGGGAGACCGCCAGCACTCCCGCCAGCGTGCCGCCGTAGAGCTCCATGAGAGCGGTTCTTGCAGGCCGGAAATCGGCGCGCAGGTAAAGGGTGCCAAGCCGGTTGCCGTCAAGCATGACGGGGGAGGCGATCAGCACGTCGTCCCCGATCACGCGGTATCCGTTCAACAGGCCGATCTCATCTTTGGGATTGTGCGCGCCTCTCAGGTCGAACTGGGTTACATGCTCGCCCGTGAGAAGCACCAGGCAGGCAGCCTCCAGATCGGAGCGGCCGGCGAGCCCGGACAGTGTTTGCGCGCCGGCCTCGGCGTCGTTGAAGGCGACTGCCGCCGATGAATTGTGGGCGATGATGCTGCCCAGCACCGACAGGTCGCGGATGAACTGTGTCTTGGTCGCGATGGACTCGAACACCAGCAGCGCCGCCGATGCCATCACCAGCACGGCGGTGCAGGTCACCATGATCACCATGGTGAGCTTGCGGCGGATGGGCAGATTGCGGATCTGGTTCATGGGCGGCGCGGCTTGGTGATGCGGCAGAGCACGAGGAACTGCGAATCGAGTTTCAGTGTTGCGCGGCGGACAGGGTCCGGGTTGAGCTCGAAACGAATCTTGCCATGGTCGAGCGCCAGTCCAAGCATGCCGCCCGCCTCGGTGAACCCCTCCATGTCACTGATGGTCAGAACCTTTGCGTCACTGACTGTGTGCAGGATGGCTGGCAGGCGTTCGCTCTCCGAACGACCGATGAAGAGGAGGTGGCAGCCAGTGGAGGCCTCTTCGGGTGTGAGGTTGCGCACGACGATCTTCCTGTGCCGGACGGCCTCGCCCTTCACGATTTCCTCGAGCAGCGGGCCAAAGGGATTGTCCCCGAGGACGCCGATCACAAAAGGGGTGTCCGCACTCGTGAACGCGGATGCCGGCCAGGACACAAAACGGGCGGCATTGAGCACGCACACCGCCTTCACCTGATACTCCAGGGGAGGATCGGCAGCGCCCAGCCACACGGAAGGCAGCAGCAGCGGGATGAGCAGAATGGATCTTCGGTTCATCGCTAGAATCGGTACACGATCTTCAGGCGGAAGGTGCGCCCATCCTGCAGAATGCTGTTTTCCAAGTGCTCCGGGCCACCGGGATAACTGTACTTGCTGTCGAACAGGTTGTAGATGCTCAACGAGACATCCATGTTCTTCGAGATCTGCTTGCTGAGCAGCGTCCAGTTCGCCAGCAGGAAGCCGCCCACGCGCTGGTTGCTGGTGCTCGTCACCGCGCTGGAGCCCTGCAGCTCGAATCCGCTCGTGAGCTTGTCGCCGAACAGAGGCACGATCAGGCCCAGCTTGGCCAGGTGCTCCGGCGAATTGCTCAGGCGGCGACCGGTCGTGCCGTCCGTGGTGTCCTGCAGGGTGTAGCTCAGGCGGCCCTTGATGCCTCCTGCCAGTTTGGCTTCCAGTTCCACGCTGCCTCCCTTGGTGTCGGCCCTCATCACATTCTCAAACACCAGCTTGCCTGTCGTCGTGTCCAGTTGCTGTGATATCAGGTCGGTGATGTGGCTGTAGAACCCGGAGGCGCTCAATCTCAGGGACTGGCTGAGCTGCTGTTCCAGCGCGGCTTCGTAGCTTTCATTGTGCTCGGGCCTCAGGTTCGGATTGCTGCTGTTGGTATCGGCCATGAACAGGTTTTCATACACATTTGGCGCCCGAAAGGCCTGACCGTAGAGCAGCTTGAGCGTGGTTTCTTCGCGCGGGTGAAAGATCAGCCCGATGCGGGGATTCGTCGTCCCGCCAAACGTGTTGAAGCAGTCATAGCGCAGGCCGGAGGAGATGGTCAGCAGGCTGGTGATTGCCCACTCATCCTGAACGTAGAGGCCGAAGGTCTCGTTGGAGGTGCGCAGGTGGATGTAATCGTTGCGCGGTTGCGTGTCGTAGTTGGTCAGCCTCAGCAGGTCGTTGTCCTGGAATTCGGCGCCCGCCGTGAAGTGGTGCGTATCGAACAGTTGTTTGCTCACCTGCAGTTCCGCCCGCCACCATTGGGCATCGGCGGCATCATGATTGATCGTCGCCTGGTGCGGTTGTGCGGGATCCTGCGCCACCGGGTACTGGCCTATCGAGACATAGCTGTTCCACGACATATCCGCCTGAATGGTCAGATCGTCCTCGAAGTTGTGGGCGTAGGCCAGGCGGGTGAAACCGTTCTGGTCAATCGTGAACTCCCGGGGATCATTGAAGATCGTGCCGTACGATGCCGTGGGCACGTTCTTGTGGCGTGAGGAATAATTGCCTTGCAGCGTAAAATCTTCAAAGCTGGCGGTCAGCGAGGCGGAAGTGAACTGGTCGCCGTCGAGGTTCTTCGCCACCCCGTTATTGTTCACGGGCTGGTTGAATTCTTTGAAGAAAAGGTTTCCGCCGGCGCTGTCATACTGGGAGGCGCTGAGCTGCACGGAGAGGCCGCTCTTGAACACATGGCCATAGCTGATGCGACCCTTGTAGGTGTCATAGCTCCCCACTTCGGCGGATGCTTCCAGGCCACCCG
The DNA here is from genome assembly GCA_903854655.1 of uncultured Verrucomicrobiota bacterium. Classification (GTDB taxonomy): domain Bacteria; phylum Verrucomicrobiota; class Verrucomicrobiia; order Verrucomicrobiales; family Verrucomicrobiaceae; genus CAINXC01. The sequence continues at coordinate 16,347 of CAINXC010000257.1, forward strand.
TGTCAGCAGCGGTGCGGGTGACGACGTTGATCACGGCGAAAAAGGCATTGTTGCCGTAAAGCGCAGATCCTGGGCCGCGAATGACTTCCACCCGCTCGATCATGTCCACGTCGATCGGAAAGTCGGTGGCGATCGCCGCACTGTCGTAGATCGGATCATTCATGCGCCGGCCATCGACGAGTATCAGCACCCGCCCCCCAAAGTCGCCCGGCCGGTTGAACCCGCGCACCCCCAGGTAGCCATAATTGCGGTCATATCTGACATACAGATCACGAACGCTGGACAGGATGTCCGCCAGGGTGCGGTGGCCGAAAGCCTGGATTTCTTCGCGAGTGACAACGGTCACTGAGGACGGGGCATCGGTGATTTTCTGCTCATGCTTCGAGGCACCATAGACGGTGGGAATCTCGATTTGCATGATCTGCTCAAGGCTCAGGTTTTTGAGCTTCTCCAGGTCTGGCGGACCGTCCTGAGCTAGGGCGCAGGTGGCCAGGGCAACCATCAGGAGGGTGAGGCCGTGCCGCCAGTTCCGAACGCAAAAGCCCCGGCCGGGGGGGGAACCCGGAGGGAGGGGACTGTTGGCACGTTTCATGTGTGGGAGGGGGATGAGCGAGGATAATCAGCCTCACTTAACATTAATTTAGAATTTTTTCCATAAAAATTGTAATTCAAGCCCAGTTTATGATTCGTCTCAGGGCACACTCCAGGATGGCGCAGCCATTCTGGGTAGCCCGAAAGGTTTTGGGAGCCCAGTGTCGTGCCGACCCTGGATTGAGCTGCTCTCCGCCCACTGCGGGCTACTTGCGCACCAGCATGCGCAGCTCCGCCCAGCTTCCACGAGCGGCGTTCAAGCCGTCGAAACTTGTCACCCGGTAGTCCGGGTGCGCGGCGATCACCGCATCCACTTCCTTGGAAAAATCGCTGTCGGTCGAAAACCCGGGCTTGCCGGCAAATGTGTCCTTCATCGTGCGGCTCACCGTCCATTCCCGACGCAGCAGCACCACCACGCGCGGGCCCTTGTGGTTCATGTGATCGACGACGGTGTCGAGCTTGTTGGGGAATTTCCAGGGATGGTTGAAGTAGAAGGTCAGGCTCGGCTCATTGAATTCCCAGCCCAGGAGTTCGACCTTGTCGGGGAGGAGACCGGCTTGGGTGGCGAGTTGGGCTGCGGGGTGCACTTTGCGTAGCTCCGTGCTTATCATCGCAAGACCTGGAACAAACAGAGCGAGCCCCATAAGGGCACCAAACACTCTCATTCCACATGTCAGTTTAAGGCGTCGTGATGGCCGTCGCTTCTGCATTTTCAACATGAAGAGGCCCGCGATTGCGGTGCACGTAAAAAGGACTACTGCCATGAGGCACCATTCCCACACCGGTCTCTGCGGGATGGCGCCAGGGCGAAAATGGATATTGAAAATCCGCACGACCGCCCAGCCTACGGCGGCCATAAATCCGAAGGCAAATAGGACGAACAGTATCCAGATGATCCGCCCAGGTATAGTACGAAGCTGCTGTAGCGAATAGGATGCGAGCGACGAAACCCCATTGAGACCAGCGATAAAAAGCATGTATGCCCAGAAAAATCTATCCGCCCCATCGATTCGACAGAGTGGCAGGGCCATCGCCGCCAGAGGAAAAAGCAGTACAAGTTTGGTTAGAATGGACCAAAGATACTGGGGCTCCGACGGCTTCTCCAAGTCCATGCCGCAGACCATCAACAGCACCATCGCCGCCGGAAACCCAGGCATCACATAATGCGGCAACTGCGTGGCATAGAGGGTGAAGATGATGTAGGGCGCGGCGAGCCAGCTTACCAGGAAAGCCATGCGCGCATCCCATTTTTCACGCACTTTGGTCCAGACCATCGGCAGCAGGGCGATCCAGGGAAACAGGCTCAGAAGCGCGGTGACTAGGTAGTAGCCGGGCACGGGGAAGCGGCCGTTGAAAGCCTTGGCACCAGGCTCCACCACATGCTCCTGCATGCCCACCTTCCAGTAAAGACCCTGCGTTTCCACCAGGGCAGGAACGCCCCCAGGCGGCAATGATGGCGAGGGTGAGGAGCAGTCCTGGCAAGAGCTTCAGCCGCCGCCAGGGCAGGGGCTTGCGCCAGAAGGCGAAGCGCATCAGCACCAGGGCCAGGCCGGGCACGAGCAGGGCGATGGGGCCTTTGGCCAGGAAGCCCAGGCCGAGGGAGACATGCAGGATCAGGGGCCAGAAAGGGGAGGGAGTGCGGAGTGCTAAGTGCTCAGTGCTTAGTTCAGGAGGGTGGGGTTTAGCGTTGGCGCTCTCCGATTCCGGAACTGCGCACTGAGCACTAGGCACCAAGCACTCCGGTTCCCCCACCAGGCACTCAAGCAGCGCCCAGCACGCCAGCGCCACGAACAGCACCATCGGCATGTCCGCCACACAGAGCCGCCCGTGGACGATGACTTGCAGCGTGGTGATCCAGGCAATGCCGGCGGCGAGTCCGGCACGGGCTCCGGCAATGCGGCTGGCGATGCCAAAGGTGACGAGCGCGACCAGCCAGGTGGCGACCACCGAGTGCAGGCGGGCGGCGAATTCATTGACGCCGAACAACTGGTAGTGCAGGCGCATCCACCAATAGGTGAGCGGCGGCTTGTCGAAGCGGTAGCCCACCTCCATCGCGCCCTTGCCATCACGCATCTGCTGGATGCGGGTGGCATCGGAGACGGCGGGATCAGAGTTGAAGTAAGGGATCACCCAGGTGCCGCGCTGCATCATTTCCACGGTGGCGTGGGCGAAGCGCGGCTCGTCCCGGTCCATCAGCGGCAGCGTGCCCAGGCCGGGCAGGTAGAGCAGCGCCGTCAACGCCAGCAACACCCACCAGCCGTGGCGGCGGCAGTGGGTGTCGGTGAAGCGTTCGGGAATGAACAAGGACATTTGGGGGAGGGGTAAGGTAGTCTGGGTGATTTCGCCGCTATGTTGTCGTGGAACGCGCGGCCCCTCACCCCAACCCTCTCCCGCCGGGAGAGGGAG
>CAINXC010000258.1 GCA_903854655.1 uncultured Verrucomicrobiota bacterium
CGCACTCCGCATCATCAAACCGGACGGCTCCTCCACAAGTGCGCGACATGACGTGATAGCAATGCGACTCGGCGTTGGCAGCGCCCTTGACGCGCCAATGCCCTTTGCCTCGCCATCGCGCGCCCCCTCGATACATCGAGGTCTTCGCATTGACATGGGCAGTGGTGTCTTTTGAAGACGAGCCAGACTTGGTTTCAACGGTCATAATCGCGGAATCAATCAGGCGGCAAGATGTAGGTGTCAAATAATATGACTGGCATTTTATTGTGATCCTTGCGAAAATTGTCATTGGGACCCTCGCTTTGCAATCGGCCATTTTGCGCGATGGTGGACGGGTCTTGAACCATCCCAATGATCCTCCTCTTCCTGTCTCGCCCGTTTTTGAGGCAAGACAGCTTCGCAAGGTCTACCACACGGGCGAACTGGATGTCGTGGCGCTCAACGGCGTGGATGTTGAGTTCTTCAGCGGTGAGCTGGTGGTGCTGCTGGGTGCTTCGGGCAGCGGCAAGTCAACCCTGCTCAACATCCTCGGGGGCCTGGACGTGCCAACCTCCGGCGCATTGAGCTACAAGGGCTGGGATCTGACGAATGCCGATGAACACACGCTGACCTTGTTCCGCCGCAACTGCGTGGGCTTTGTGTTCCAGTTTTACAACCTCATCCCAAGCCTGACGGCACGCGAAAACGTGGCGCTGATCACTAGCATTGCGCGCGACCCGATGACGGCGGAGGAGGCGCTGGAGATGGTCGATCTGGGCGACCGCATGGACCACTTCCCGTCACAGCTTTCCGGTGGCGAGCAGCAGCGGGTGGCGATCGCGCGGGCCATTGCCAAAAAGCCGGAGGTGCTGCTTTGCGACGAACCCACGGGCGCGCTCGACATCACCACGGGCATCACGGTTTTGGAGGCGGTCGAGCGGATCAACCGGGAGCTCGGCACGTTGACGGTCATCATCACCCACAACGCCAGCATGGCCCAGATGGCGGACCGCGTGCTGTACTTGTCTGACGGCCAGATGGTGAAGCAGCGGCGAAATGAAAAGCGGCTCCCCGCACGTGAACTGGAATGGTAAGGCGCTGTCCTTGAGGGCGGAAATTCAAACACCAGACACCCAATGCTGATCCTGCCGCTCGACCGCAAGCTTCTGCGCGACCTGTCCCACATGAAGGGGCAGATGCTGGCCGTGAGCCTGGTCATGGCCTGCGGGCTGGCGATGATGATCATGACCCGCTCGCTCATTCTCACCTTGGAGGGAACGCGCGACGCCTACTATGAGCGCAACCGCATGGCGGATGTATTCGATTCGCTGAAGCGCGCGCCGCTTTCGATGGCGGATCGGATCGCGGCCTTGCCGGGGGTGACAGCAGTGGAACCCAGGGTAGTGGTGGACGTGACGCTCGATCTGCCGGGCCTCGCGGAGCCCGCCACCGGGCATATCGTGTCACTGCCGGAGGACAGGCCGCAGGTTTTGAACCAGCTTTTCCTGCGCAGCGGCCGACTGCCTCAGGTGGACCAGCGGCGCGAGGCGGTGGTCAGTGAATCCTTCGCCAAGGCCAACTCCCTGCGTGAAGGCGACACCGTGGTGGCGGTGCTCAATGGTCACCGCGACAAGCTGTTCATCACCGGCATTGGTCTGTCGCCAGAGTTTGTGTTCGAGGCGCGGGCGGGTGAAACCTTGCCGGACAACCGGCGTTTCGGGGTGTTTTGGATGAACTACCGCGCCGTCGCTGTTGCCTACAATCTGAATGGTGCGTTCAATGACCTTTGCATTGACCTCGGGCCGGGGGCGGACGCTGCGCCGGTGATCGCGGAGGTGGACCGGCTGCTGGCAACGTATGGCAACGCAGGTGCGTACACGCGCCGGGAACAGCCTTCAGCCCAGCGGTTGAATGATGAGCTCAGCGTGCTGCACGCACTGGCGGTGGCCTACCCCATCGTGTTTCTCAGCGTTGCCGCCTTCATGGTGAACGCCGTGCTGGCCCGCCTCATCCGCCTGCAGCGCGAGCAGATCGCCCAGCTCAAGGCCCAGGGCTTCTCGTCATGGGAGGTGGGCCTTCACTACTTTAAGTTCGCCCTGGTCATCGTCGTCCTGGGCACCATCATCGGCGCGGTTGCGGGGCGCCTCATGGGTGGCAGCCTCGTGAGCCTGTACACGCTGTTTTTCCGCTTCCCATCCCTGGTGTTTCGCATGGATTACAGCGCCCTGGGGCTGGCATTGCTGGTGAGCGCCTTTGCAGCCTCGCTGGGTGTGGCCAGCGTGGTGTGGCAGGCCGTGAAGCTGCCGCCCGCCGAGGCCATGCGCCCGGAGCCGCCTGCGGATTACAAGCCCTCGTTTTTGGAACGCATCGGCGTGGCGCAACGTTTCAGCCCCACGTTTCGCATGGCCTTGAGAAACATCGAGCGCAGCCCCGTGCAGTCGCTTTTCACCATTGCGGGCTTGTCGCTGGCCACGGGGCTTATGGTGCTGCCGGGGGCGATGAGCGACAGCATCGATTATCTCCTCACCTACCAGTGGAACATGTCGCAGCGCCAGGATGTGGTGGTGTTTCTGACCGAACCGGGTTCAGGGCGTGGCTTTCACGATTTGGAGCATCTTCCGGGCGTCATCAGCGCGGAGCCGGTCCGCTCGGTTCAGGCCCGCCTGCGGCGGGGGCCGCATTCGCGCAAGCTGGCGGTCACGGGCATGCCGCCGGGCTCGGATTTGAACCGGCTGCTGGATGCGAAGGGGCGCCCGCTCGACCTGCCTGTGGACGGCCTCGTCATGTCCGCAAAACTGGCCGAGGTGCTCGGCGCGAAGCTGGGGGACGAGGTGCAGGTGGAGGTGCTGGAGGGGCCCCGCCCCGTCCGCATCGCCACCATCAGCGGCCTGATCGATGACTTTGCCGGGGTCGCCGCCTACATGGATCTGGCCAGCCTGCGCCGCTTCATGCGCGAGGGCGAGACGATCAATGGCGCGTACCTGACCATCGACGCCACCCAGTGGGACAAGTTCATGCGCAAGATCAAGGACACGCCGAGTTCTTCCGTAGTTCTCGTGAAAAAAGAGCAGCTCGCGGCGTTTCGCAACACCACGGGGCAGAGCATCGGCATTGTCAGGAAGCTCTACTTCGTGCTGGCGGTGGTCGTGGCGTTCGGCGTGGTGTACAACAGCGCCCGCATCGCCTTGTCGGAGCGCAGCCGCGATCTGGCCACGCTGCGGGTGGTGGGCTTCAGCCAGCGCGAGGTGGCAGGCGTGCTTTTGGGCGAGCTCGGCATGCTGGTGCTGGCATCTCTGCCCACCGGGCTGCTGTTTGGCCGGGGGCTCACCACTTTCATCATCACCAGCCTCAGCACCGAGACGGTGCGCATGCCCCTGGTGGTGTCGCCCTTCACCTATTCCACCGCCGTGATCGTGGTGCTTACGGCGGCGCTGGCGTCGTTCTGGGTGGTGGGGCGGATGCTGGAAAAACTCGATTTGGTGGGGGTGCTGAAGGCGAGGGAGTGAGGGGGGCTTGACGAGGGGGCAAGGGAGGCCTTTGACCCAGGGGTCACCTCCCCGCTTTACACACCCGCCGCACCGTGCAATATGCGGCGCTTTTTCCGGTCTGGACGAACCCTGTTGACAACTTGGGCCTCGCAGTCGGAAGGAGCACACTCCAAGCTTCTTCTTCGACTCCCCACTCATGCCCAAAGACACCAGCATCCATCGCATCCTCGTCATCGGTTCCGGACCCATCATCATCGGTCAGGGCTGTGAATTTGACTACTCCGGCGTTCAGGCCTGCAAGGCCCTTCGCGAGGAAGGCTACGAGGTGGTGCTGGTAAACTCGAACCCGGCCACGATCATGACCGATCCGGAGTTCGCCCACCGGACCTACATCGAGCCGATCACCCCGGAAATCGTCGAGAAGATCATCATCAAGGAAAAGCCGGACGCCCTCCTGCCCACCCTCGGCGGCCAGACGGCGCTGAACACCGCCATGTCCCTCTGGAACAGCGGCGTTCTCACCAAGCACAACG
>CAINXC010000259.1 GCA_903854655.1 uncultured Verrucomicrobiota bacterium
CCGATGCACCTGCGCGAGGCCTTCTGGACCAAGATCGCACGGCCCGTGCAAGGCATCATGTACCATGGCTGGCCTTCGCTTGTCCCCACCGACAGCACGGGCGCCTACCGGCACACCAATCCCAACACCGTGCACGTGCTCAAGGAGCTGATCCATGAGGTGATCGAGCCCCTCGGAGCCACGCTCATGCAGATTCCGGACGAGCGAAGCGAAGTGGCATGCCTGGAGAGCTTCACCTCGCAAATGTTTGCGCGTCGCGGCGCCTATGGCAACAACAACGGCTGGGCGGCCGATGTGTGGCTGGCTCTCCAGCACTCGCATGTTCAATGCGACGTGATGTTCGAGGAGACCCTGCTCAAAAACGGCCTCAGCGGGCGCAAGGTGCTTGTCATGCCAGAATGCGACGTGCTCACCCGAGGCGTGGTGGGCAAGATTCTGGCATGGCAGAAGAAGGGTGGGAAAATTGTCGCTGACGAATTCCTCTGCCCCGCCCTCAAGGCCGATGTCACGCTCGCCAGCTTCAAACGTGTGAAGAAGGCGGAGGAAGACAAGGCCGCCGTTCTCGCGCTTGCCAGGACTCTCGGCCCGCAGGTCCTCGGTCTCGGGCTCACGGCGAAGCCGGCCTGTGACAACCCGGAGATCATCGTGCGCACCCGCCGCTACGGCGATGCACTGTACGTGTTTGTGGTCAACGACCATCGCGAGGCCGGCAACTACGTCGGCCAGCATGGGCTGGTGATGGAGAACGGCCTGCCTTCTGCCGGCACCATCACCCTGCCCACGCAGGACGGCAATGTCTATGACCTCACGCACAGCAGCCAGCTTATGCCACAGAGGACAGCGGAAGGCATCGCCTGGCACCTCGACCTGGGGCCCTGCGACGGTCGTATCTTCATGATCACGCCGAAGCCGCTGATTGAAATGAAAGTGACGGCCCCGGAAACCGCCAGGGTAGGCAACGCCGCCACCATCGACGTTGCCATCAGCGACACCAAACAGGCGGCGGTCAAAGCCATCGTACCCATGCAAATTGAAGTGCATGATGCCAATGGCAGACCTGCCGAAGGGGGCGGCTTCTACGCGGCAAAAGATGGGGTCTTGAAAGTGAAGCTCGACATCGCCGCCAATGAAGACCCCGGCGTCTGGACCGTGCGCGTCCGCGAGCTTGCCTCGCGCATGGAATCGACCAAGTACGTGCGCGTCGTGAAATGAGACGCCTCGTCAGGGCGGCACCACTGGCGCCGGAACCATCCAGTCAGGCTTGCCGTTGATGCTCTGGATGAACGCGGCGGTTCCCGGAGCAAACAGGTTTTGCGTGCCGTAGTTGGTCGAGAGATCGGCGCTGCCGACGATCTTCCAGATTTCGAGCGAACCAAATTTGAGAAGCTGGTAGGTGACGTAGCCCGTGGTGGCGCTGGTGTCACCGCTCCAGATGTAGATGCGATCAGCATTCACCGGATTGGTGCTGGCGGTGAACCCATTGGCAAAGGTCATTCCGCGCAGTTGAGGACTCTGTGCCACAGGAAAAGGATTGCCCATAAAGCAGGCGCCCTTGGGCAGAGGGCAGGCGGTCTGCCAGGTGCGTAGCTGACCGATGGCAAAGGAGTTCACCACCGAGTTGCGAGGATGCACGAACGCACCCGCACCAGGTGCTATCGAGCGGCTGTCCGAGGTTGCATTGAGATTGGCGTTGCCCACCTGGTGCCAGTGCTTCTGACTGAAGTAGTTTGCCAGCCAGAGCGTCACGTAGCCGCCCGCCGTTGGATCCCACAGCAAGACCTGGTCCGCTGTGCTGGCGTTGTTGGTGGCCGTGTACAATGCAGGCGGGAACAGATCGGCCACCCGCCAATGCGGACGCAAGGCGATGAGATCACCCGCCAGAGAGGATGGCACCACCGTCTGCGTGCTGCGCACATCGGCAGGCAGCAGCGCGATGCTGGTGGCGGTGCTGTTGACCCCGTCAACCTCCCAGCGATGCCCCTTGTTGTTGCCGCTGGTCACCTCGACATAGTACTCAAAGCCGGCGGCAAGCAGCGAAACCACACTCGCACTTCCGGCAGAGGTGGTGACATTCAGGGCGTTCCCCGCCACGGCATCGATGGTGCCGGTGAACAAAGCGGGCGCCGCAAAGGCTGCGGCATAGGTCTGGTTTTGTGCGGCAAACAGCCTGCGCTGCCAGCCCAGAATCATCGAAGTATCGGCGGCCTCGGGCATGCCGTCGTGGTTGGCATCGAGCGAGACAAACAGGCGTGCAAAACCATAGCTTGAACCGAGCAGTGCCGGATCCTGATCCAGGCTTGCGAAGGTGAGCGTCTCCGTGCCATCACCATTGTCCACAATCTGAGGCGTGACGGCGGTGGCAGTCCAGGAGGCCCCCGTGAGGTTGGGAATCACCTGCAGCGTGTAGGTGAGATCGGCCTGGCCGCCATGACGACGGCGCAACTGCGCGTCCATGTTGCCGCTGACGGTGTTGTGGACGACGGCAAACGCAGCGGTGGCGTTGTCAGCGCCGCCGTTGGGATTCAAGCCCAGCGCATACTCCATGAGGTTGCTGAAGGCATCACCATCCGGGTTGGCCGCAGGGCTCGCATTGCCGCCGGCGAGCCCCTGGCTGGCGGCCCAGCTTGCGAAGGTTGCGGGCAGGGCGGTCAGGTCGATGAAGCCAAAGTCCTGCGTCAGATCCACATCGGCATCCCGCGCATTGTCACTGGTGTGGTCGGTGCCTGTTTCGATTCCCGAATCGACAGGTTCGGTGCCTGTGGCGAGGGTGAACACCGCCGTGCTCACACCCGTCACTGTTGGATCCGCCACGTCGAGACCGTGCTCGCCCACGTCATCGTCGCCCGAGCTGATGGCCCCTGGCACGGACGTCATTTTCCAAAGCGGCGCGCCGGAGGCGAACATGCTGGCGGGCACGTGCAGGAAATAATCTCCAGCAGGCAGATCGTCGATCAGGTAAAGCCCGCCGTTGCTCGTGGTGGTGCTTGCCACAGGCGTGGTCACGCCGGGTGTGTCCGTACTGTGATACAGCTCCACTGTCACTCCGTTCACTCCCTCGCCCGGGTCGGCATGGCCATTGCCATTGGCATCGAAGAACACCAGGTTGCCCACGCCCAGAGGATTGTTCACCACCAGGCTGGCCTGCACTGCGGTGCTGCATCCGTTTTGATCGACCGCGCTGATCGTCACCGCCACCGCGCCCGGAGTTGCGGCCGCGCCTGCCAGCAAACCGCTGGAGGACAGCGACATGCCGTCGGGAAGCGCTCCGGCCGTCACCGCAAAAACCGTCGCCCCAGCCCCACCCGTGGCCGTGAGCTGCTGGGAGTAAGGTATGCCGGTCATCGCCGGCGGCAGGGATGCCGGTGAAATCGTGATGGTCGGGCAGTTGGCCACAAAACCCAGATCGATGGTGAGGTTGACATTGGCATCGTTGCCATTGGCATTATCGCTGGCGGCATCAAACCCTGTCTCGCTCCCCGAATCCACCGGCGACTGCCCTATCCCGAGATGGAACACGGTCGAAGCAATCCCGGTGATTTCAGGGTGCGCGGAATCGATGCCGTTGTCATTTCCAGGCACATTGTCGTCCACTCCATCATCCCCGCTCACACCAGGGATGGAGAGCATGCCGTTGAGAGGCTGGCCCGGAGCAAACTCCGCAGGTGGAATGTACACGAAGTAGTCACCCGGCGGCAGGCCGTTAAAAAGGTAGCGTCCCTGGCTGTCCGTGTCCATTTCCACAATCGGCCCCACCGCTGTCGGGTCGTCTCCAGCGTTGAACAGCTCCACCTCCACGCCCGCAACCCCTTCGTTGGCATCACGGATGCCGTTGTTGTTGGCGTCAAAGTAGATGCAGTTGCCCACTCCCACCGTTGGCATCACGGCGCCGATGAGCTGCCAGCTCGCGGTGCCGGAGCAGCCGACCACATCCGTTGCCGTTACGGTGAAGGAAAAGGTGCCCAGATCGGTGGTGGTGCCAGTCAGATTGCCGGAGCTGTCGAGCGTGATGCCGCTCGGCAGCGACCCGGCGGTCAGCACCCAGGTGTATGGGCCCGCCCCTCCCGAGGCGTTCAGCGTCTGCGCATACGCAGTGCCTTGATAGGCTTCCGGCAGGCTTCCCGGTCCAATCACGATCGAGGCACAAAAAACATCAAAACCAAAATCCACTGTCAGGTTGAAATTGCTGTCATTGGCATCATCCGAAGTTCCCTCGAAACCGGTTTCTCCGGTGGCGTCAGTGGGTTCGGTTCCTGCCGCCAGATGAATGGACACCGAGCCGATCCCGGTGATTTCCGGGTGGGCCGAGTCAACGCCATTTTCGTCAACATCGTCGTCAAAATGATCATCACCGCCATTCCCCGGCAGGGAGAGATAGCCATACAGCGGATGCCCCGAAGTGAACTCCGAAGGTGGTATGAACACCAGATAATCACCCGTGGCGTTGGTGGTCAGCAGGTAGGCTCCCTGGGAATCTGTGGTGGTGGTGCTCAGGGGCGGGTCCGTCAGCGGCAGGGCATTGGCAGGGAACAATTGCACCTTCACTCCCGGCACACCTTCGCCAGGGTCATAGTGCCCGTTGTGATTGGCATCAATGAACACCACGTTGCCCACGCCTATGACGATCGCGCCGGGGTCGTAAAAACCAAAGTCGATGGTCAGGTCGTAATCCGCATCGTGCGCATCGTCAGAGGTGGCGTTCACGCCTGTCTCGGTGGTGGCGTCCGTGGGTTCCGTTCCAGGGAAGAGGTACAAATCACGACAGGAAATGCCCGTGAGCGCCGGATTGGGCGCGTCGATGCCGTCCTCACCCACGTCGTCATCCCCAAGCGGGTTCATCGTCGAATCCGGCACCGAGAGCAGGCCGGCAAGCGGGCCGTTGCTCGCAAAATTGGACGCCGCCACGTGAACAAAATAGGTGCCCACCTCCAGGCGGTCGAACAAGTAGAGGCCGCCGTTCGCGGTGGTCGTGGAAGCCAGGGGAGCGACCAGATTCGGGTCCGCTCCGGATGGGAACAACTGCAACAGGACGCCATCAACGCCTTCGCCGGCATCGTAGTGGCCGTTTCCGTTCAGATCCTTGAAAACCACGTTGCCAATGCCCATCGGCTCATAGAAGCCAAAGTCGATGGTCAGCAGAATGTTGGCGTCGTCGGGGCCTTCATCAATGTAGGATTCAAAACCCGTTTCCCCGGTTGCACTCGTCGGCTCAGCGCCGGCCACCAGGTTGAAGACGTTTGACTTGACCCCTGAAATCGAAGGATCCCAAGGATCATCACCATTTTCGTCCTGGTCATCATCCAGATTGTCATCGGTGCCTTGTCCCGGGAGCGAGAGGGTGTCGTATAGAGGCCCTCCCGGGCCAAAATTCGATGGGGGAATGAACACCAGATAGCTGCCAGGCTGCAGCCCGGTAAAAAGGTAAAGCCCCCCGCCTGAACTCACGGTCGTGGCAATGGGCGTGGCCGTCAGCGGATCCGTCACGGTGCCGGGAAACAGTTGCAGGGTGACGCCGTCCACTCCTTCGCCATCATCGTAGAAGCCGTTTCCATTCGCATCTTTGAACACCAGGTTGCCCACGCCCACCAGGGCTGGCGGGGTGTCAGTAAAGCCAAAATCCACCGTCAGGTCGATGTTCGCGTCATTGCCATTGTCGTCTTCCGTGGACAGGAAGCCCGTTTCACCGGAGGTCGAGCCCGGTGGCGCGTCCACAGGAGCCTGGCCCGCCACCAAGTGGATCACATTGGAACTGATGCCCGTCAAAATGGGAGAGATCGCATCAATGCCGTTTTCTCCGATGTCATCATCCGAATCCAGCGGCACCCCCACGTCCGGCACCGAGAGCAGTCCGGCCAAGGGATGCCCGGGCGCGAAGTTGATCGCCGGAATGTGAACCACATAGTCTCCATTGCCCAGATGGTCGAACAAGTAGTGGCCATCCCCCCTTGTCGTTGTTGAGTACAGGTAGAGCCCGGACTCCACAGGGTCGGATGCATGGTACACCTCCACGGTCACGCCACCCACACCTTCTCCAGGATCGGCATGTCCGTTGTGGTTGGCATCAATGAACACCAGATTGCCGATGCCCACCGGGGTCTGGAAGCCGAAATCGATGGTGAGATCGACCGAGGCATCGTGCGCGTTGTCCGAAGTGTGGGCCGTGCCCGTTTCACCATTTTGATCCGTGGGACATTCTCCAGGAAAGAGGCTCACGACATTGGTTGACACCCCTTCGGTCGGCGGATCCGTCGTGCCCAGACCATCCTGCCCCACATCGTCATCGCCAAACAAGCCCTGGGCAATGACCACGTCGGAGTACAGGGGCGCGCCCGGCTGGAACATTCGCGAAGGAATGTGAACGACATAAAAACCAGGCTGCAGATGGTCAAAAAGATACAGGCCGTTTGCGTCCGTCGTCGTCGTCGCAACGGGCGCATCGAACTCGGGAACCTCGGATTCTGTATAGAGCTCCAAGGCAACATTGGCCACCCCTTCCCCGGGATCAGCGTGGCCGTTGCCGTTCGCGTCAAAGAACACCAGATTTCCCACGCCCACACCTGCGGCAGCCACCGTCACGGGTGCCAGCGCGCCGGTGGAAAGCACCTTGCCGCTGTAGGTGTATTTGTAACTATTGGTGTAGCTGCCGGGCGGTTCAGTGCCGCTGATCTGCGCGGTAAAGGTGAGTGTTAGTGTCTGGCCGGCGTTGATGCCCTGCTCAACGGCGAACACAGGGTGGGTTGTATCGTTTGGATTGACCTGCAACACACCAGCACCGGCCGCCGATCCGTTCAGGCTGGCTGAAGTCAGGCCTGTGTAAGTGAACCCGGACGGCAAGTTTTCCGTGATGACCAGCGGGGCCACGTTGGCGGCGGTGCCGTTGTTGCTGATGGTGATCGTATAGCTCACAGAGTCACCGGGCTGCGCAACACTCGGCGTCACGGACTTGTCGGCATACAGAAGGGCTTGTGCCGTCGCCACCACTGTGTCTGTGGTTGACTGCTGGGCGTACTGATCACTCACGGAGCTAAGCGTGTTGATAATCACACCTGTTTGAGTGGCCTTTGCGGTGACGACGAAGGACTGCATGGACTGCGGTGCCATGGTGCCCAGGTTCCATTTCAACAGGCCTGAGGTCACGGTGGTCGGGGCCGGCACGGCGCTGATGAACTGCAAACCGTCTGGCATGGAGTCCTGCACAACCACGTGGGTGAGCGGGGTCGATCCGAAATTGATCGCCCAGAGCTGGTAGGTGTAAACTTGGTTGGTCAGCACCAGAGGATTGGAGGCCTGCTTGGATACAAACGGCTCACCGGAGAGCTGGGCCGTCGTTGGCGTGTAGTAGCGCCAGAGGTGGTCAAAGTTGTTGTACTCGCCGCCGGCGTCGCCACCAAAGGTGTCCACGTAGGCTTGCAGGAAACCGGCGGCGTTGAAGGGCGAATTGGTCTGCCCCGGGCCGTTGACGATCTTGACCTGAAGCCGCGCGTACTCCGGTCTGTACAGCTCCAGATTGCCCCAGGCAATGCGCACCGCCTTGGGGCTGGTGTTGTCGCTCCAGCTTGTGGTCAAGGGCAGCGGGTTCGAAGGGCTCAAGTCGTAGCCAATGCTGCTGGCATCCACCCCCACGTAGCCGATTTTGCTGCTCTTCAGTCCTGGCACGTCTTGTGATGCCTGGCTGCCGTCATACTTGATGCGCTGCCAGGGACCCACCGAGATTGCGTTCTGCATGCGGATCGGGTCGGAAGCATGGGCATCCCAGTAGGTTTTGTTGAAGCACCAGGCGTAGCCGCACTCCGGCCCTGCCACGCCGCTGCCCATGCCCCACGGTGCGTTGCCACGTTGGTCCACCGGATCCAAAATGGCAATGCCCGGACTCTTCATGCCAAAGGCTATGAGCTGCTCCGCATCCCAGCGCGTGGTGGGGACCACCACATCTCCGTTGTTGTTGGTGATGAAATTGTCCGTGGCGGTGCTTGTGCTGCTGTCCATGCCGCCGGTGTTGGCCCAGCTCTGCCACGCGGTCTTTGGGTCAGTGGAATAAAACAAGCCCGTGTCGGCATAAATCCCCGCCATGGTGCCATTGGCAAGGCCCGTCGAATCGACGGCGTAAGCGGTTTGTCCGGTGATATTCGGACCCAATTGCAGGCCAATGAGGCCGGTGGTTTTCTTCGACCCCATCAGGCCGTCACCGAGCGCCAGGATCGACTGGCCCTTCACCGCCATGGGGATAAATGCCCCGCTGGGGTCGATGCGACCGTATTGGGCCTGCACCACCTGCGTACCGATTGGAATGAAAAATGTGGAGTATCCCCCGGAGCCGGTCGGCGTCCCCGCGTTGGGAGTGGCTTTCAAGACAAGACCAATGGTGTCGCCCGTCTGCATCAGGGGCTGCCCGGCTGCCGCGCGGGTCTGGAACATGGCCATTGTCGCCTGGTCGTAGGTCACGTAGTCCGCACGCTGATTGAGATTATGGCTCCATGCGGTCATCGTGAAGGACGCCAGCAACAGGCACAACAATCCCCCGCACAGCACCCTCCCGAGCCCAAACCGGAGATGGCAAGTGAGAGTGGTGGTGTGGACCTTCACGAAATGGAGACAGGACCGCATTAAATATTAGTTTACACTAAACTTAACAAGATTTGCCATAATTACAATTATTTTCACCATGCCGCGCGGAATGGCGTGACCCTGGAATGCATCCTCGGGCCCCCTCACTCCCCCGATTTTCAAGCTCAACGCCGGATCACGTGCGCACCTTCTCCAGCTTGATCGGGTAGGTCTGCCCAGCGTTCCACTGGCACACCACCAAGTCCCCTGTGTCCAGCACGCAGACATCGTGGCCGTGATCGAACACCGCTTCTTTGCCACGGCTAAGCGGCGCCAGCCTGCCATCAGCCCCATAAACTGGCTCGGTGCCGCCAGGGGCGGAGATCACCTTGCCCTGGGCGTCGAGCACCACGGTGAAGCCCGAGGGGTTGTTTGGCAGCTTGCTCGCCACCGGATCGTTCGACCAGCACACACCGGCGTAGAGTTCAGCACCCGCGATAACCGGGCGGCACACCTTGCAGCCCGGCACGCTGATGGTTTCCAGGTATTTGCCCTCCATCGTAAACCGGCGGAAGCACTGATCCACCCGCGAGGTGGCAATCACCGTGGCCTTGTCCACGCCGTTGCGCAGATCAATTGTGATGCCGTGCGCGTTGTGCAGCGCCTCCTCCTTGGGAACATTGTCACTTCCGCCGAAGCGGGCGATGAATTTTCCGTTGTGATCGTAGCGCAGCACGTAATTGGAGCCGTAGCCATCCACCACGTAGATGTCGCCATTCGGCGCGATGGCCGTCTCGGTGGGGTTGAAGACCATTCCAGGCTCATAAGCACCCACGCTCGCTGGATGGCTGATGCTGAAGATCTCGCGCCCGGTGAGGTCGACTTTTGTCACCCGCCCCGTCTGTCGGTAGGCACCAGTGCCCGACTTCCACAGCCCGGAGTCCGTCACAAACAGGAACTCTTCGCCGTTCTCGTTGCTCAGCGTCAGCCCATGACCGCCCGGCCACACCTTGCCCCAGGAGTCCAGGATGGTGCCATCCGGCTTGTAGATCAGCATCTGGTTGTCCCAGTGATCGCCAATCATGAACAGCCGCCCGTCCTTCGTCTGCACCATCTCATGGCAGTTCAAAATCGGATGATGCCTCCCCTGCCCCGGCGCCACCCAGTCCTTGATCACTTTGTACCGGTGCGAGCCATGGCCAATGACAACATCCTTGGCCGGATTTGGCGCGGCTTTCACTTGTTGGACAAAGGAAGCAGCGAGGGCGGTGCTCAGACCGGAGAGGAAAATGCGACGTGTGGGCATGGGATGGGGTGCGAGAGGTTGCAATGTTGCGGGGAGTTTTTAACCACAAATTTCACGAATGATCACGAATAGATGAACAGATCATCTCTTCTGACAGCTTCGCACCATTTGTGGTCAAAAACCATCATCGCACGACGCGCCTGCCGCGCACGTCGGCGTACTTGAAGTTGATGAGCAGGGCAAGACGAAACCCAGTGATGGCGAGGTAACCCATCATTTGGGCGATGTGCGTGTCGTTGAACTCAGACACGACTTTTGGATCGACGACAATGAGTCCGTCAACAAGCAGGTCAGGAACCAGTGTATCCACCCACTGTCCTTCGTAGAAGACATCAAACCGTCTTTGTTGCTCGATCGCATGCCCTCGCTTTGTCAGTTCGATGACCATCGCATTCTCATATGCCTTCTCATTCAGCCCGGGCTTCAGCGTGTTCAGCACCTTCATCGCCGCCCCCATAACCGAATGGGAAAGCTCGGGATATAAAACGTCCTTCCGATTCAACCTGCCGACAGTCGGGCGCGCGTCCTCCATCTCGAAATCATTCGTGTCCATTCGTGCAATTCGTGGTTAAAAAAGCAGAGATTCATCGAGCTGGCAGCACCAGCACCGAGAGCGAGGATGCCACATCCCTGCCCCGATACACATGCTGCGTCGCCTTCTGGAAATCTTCGGGCTTTGCTGTCGGGATGTTCACAAACGTTTGCGGATTGCGGTCCACCAGCGGGAACCAGGAACTCTGCACTTGGACCATCACCCGGTGGCCACGGCGGAAGGTGTGGAGCACGTCCTGCATGGTGAACTCAATCTTCGCCACCTTTCCAGGTTCGAAGGGCTCCGGCTTTTCGAAACTGTTGCGGAACTTGCCGCGAAACACATCGCCGCGCACCATCTGCTGATAGCCGCTCATCTTCACCTGGTTCGGAGCCGGCTTCAGATCCGGGTAGTCGCCAGCATACACGTCCACCAGTTTGACCACCCAGTCCGAATCGGAGCCGGTCGTAGAAACGTGCAAGGTCACCTTGAGCGGTCCGGCGAAGGTGAGGTCCTCCTCCAGCAGCCCGGTCTCATAGACGAGCACATCAGGCCGCGTCGCGGCAAAGCGCTGGTCATGAACCGGGTAAGATTTTGGATAGTCGGTGTTCAACTCCATCGTGAACGGCACCGGTTTCGACGGATCGCTCACGTATTCATCAAACGCATTCGCCTCTCCAGGAGGGCTGAAATCGAGCTTTCCGCCCGCATGGAAATACAGCGTCCTGGCTTGTACCTGCTTGGGCGGCCAGGCGTCAAACTTCCGCCATTGATCCGTGCCCGTCTCGAAGACCTGGGCCTTCGCCGGAGTGTAAGTTTTGTCATCCTTCAGGAAGTGGCGGAAGAACGGCAGCTCGATCTTCTCGCGATAGTACTCGGCCGTCTTCGCGTGAAAGCTGATGTCGCCCAGCTTGTCGCCATCGCCCCTGCTCCATCCGCCGTGCGACCAGGGGCCCATCACCAGCACGTTGGTGATTCCGGGATTCAGCCGCTCGGTGGCACGATGGATCTCCAGCGGCCCGAACAGGTCCTCCGCATCGTACCAGCCACCCACCGTCATTACCGCGCAATGGATGTTCTTGAGGTGGGGCCGGATGTTGCGCGCCTGCCAGAAGGCGTCGTAAGTGGGGTGCGCCAGAAATTCGGTCCACTCAGGCGAGCGCCCTCGCAGGAGCTTGGTGTCGGAATTCCCCAGAGCGCCCATGCGCAGAAAGAAATCATAACCGTCAGCGCTGGGAAAGTTGAAGGGCTTGATGTCCTCATGCAGCGGATCTTCCGCCCGCTGCGCGAACTTGTAAAAGAACTCGTAATTTTGCGAAAGGAAGAAGGCCCCGTTGTGGTTCAAATCATCGCCCATGAACCAGTCCGAGATCGGTGCCTGAGGCGAGGCGGCTTTGAG
>CAINXC010000260.1 GCA_903854655.1 uncultured Verrucomicrobiota bacterium
GACACGCTCTCCACCGAGCTTCCGCCTTCGCAGCAAGCGCAGGAAGCCGTGGCGCTCCTTCAGTCGTGGATGGACGCGGACGATGCGGCCGAGCAACAGGCGACCGGAGAGTTTCTCATCCAGGCTCTTGACCAGGACCGTCTTTCCGAACGCCCGCTTTTTCCTCCTGAATTGAAGGTCCGCACATGGTAGCCCGTTGTGCTGCACACGAACATCCAAGCATCTGTGTAAGCGTCTCCCCCTGGGAGGCTGCCGGGCTGATGGCGCACGCAAGAGCGCCACGGGAACCTCATCAGGAATCATGTGGCTGACCCCAAGGGCCACCGCCTGCCCCCTGGGGCGTTGGGAGCCTGGCCGAAAGGCTGTCGCGCTCTATTTGTTTTGGTGGTTTGAAATCGTCTTGAGTCTGCGTTTATTTCCTCCCATGCACGAGACTTTTTCCCGACCTCTCTCCCGACGCGACTGGCTGCGCGCCCAGGCTGCGATCGCCGCCGGAGCCCTGGCCACGTCAGCGCTGGGCGAGGAAGTGGTGACGCTGCCCTTCGAGAACGGTGAGCGGCGGCTGGTGAAATACCCTGGCAAACGCCCGCTGATGGTGCTGACGGCGCGGCCACCGCAGTTGGAGACACCGTTTGAGGTGTTCAAGGAGGGGGTGATCACGCCGAACGACGCCTTCTTTGTGCGCTACCATCTGGCAGGCATTCCTACCGAGATCGACCCCGACACGCATCGCCTGAGCATCGGCGGCGCGGTGGATAAGCCCCTGTCACTCACACTGGCGGACCTCAAAAAGGACTTCGAAAGCGTGGAGGTGACGGCGGTGCTGCAATGTTCTGGCAACGGTCGTGGCTTCCAGGTTCCGCGCGTGGTGGGCGGCCAGTCCGGCAATGGGGCGATGGGCAATGCCCGCTGGAAGGGTGTGCGTTTGAAGGACCTGCTCACGAAGGCAGGCGCGAAGGCCGGTGCGAAGCAGGTGAGCTTCAACGGTCTGGACAAGCCGGTGAACGAGAAGACCCCGGATTTCGTCAAAGCCATCGAACTGGATCAGGCGCTCGACGGCGAAACGATGGTGGCCTGGGAGATGAACGGCGAGCCGCTGCCCTTCCTGAACGGCTTCCCCCTGCGCCTGGTGGTGCCGGGACACTACGGCACCTACTGGGTGAAGCATTTGAGCGAGATCTCGGTGCTGACGGAGCCTTTCACCGGCTTCTGGAACGCCACGGCCTACCGTATTCCCGACAACGGCTGCGGCTTCATCGAACCCGGCACCAAGCCGGACAAGACCACAGAGATCAAGCGCTACAAGGTGCGCAGCTTCATCACCAGCGTGCTGGACGGCGAGAAGGTGAAGGCGGGTCGCGAACTGACCCTGAAGGGCTTCGCCTTCGATGGCGGCCAGGGCATCTGCGAGGTGCAGGTGTCCACCGATGGCGGCAAATCCTGGAGCGAGGCCAGCCTGGGCAAGGACCTGGGCAAATACTCTTTCCTCGAATGGGAGCTTGGCGGCATCAAGCTTGCGAGCGGAAGCCATGAACTGAAGGTGCGGGCCTTCAACCGGGCGGGGGAATCGCAGCCGCTCGAAGCCCAGTGGAACCCCAACGGCTACCTGCGCAATGTCGTCGAAACCACCCGCGTGCACGCTGCCTGATCATGAAGACCACCCTTTTCTCCCTCGTCTTTCTCTTCTCCCTCGGCTGGCTGGCCCAGTCCGCGCCGGTGCGGATTGTCCTGCCCGTCGAAACCGCCGCGCTCAGAAAAGGCCCGGGGGTCGAGCTCGCTGCGGCGAACTGCCTCACCTGTCACTCGGCGGACTACATCAACATGCAGCCCTCGCTCGTCCGCACGGCCTGGAAGGCCAGCGTGGACAAGATGCGCGGCAAGTTTGGTGCGCCCATCCCGGAGGACCAGGTGGAGAAGCTGGCGGATTATCTCGCCGCCGCCTACGGCAAGCCTGAGCCGGTGAAATAGCGGCGGCTGGACGGGCATTGACACCGGGGCGATAGTTTCGCCCCCAATGCCCTACCATGTCCAGCGCAACGGCCAGCCCATCGGTGAACACGATGAGCAGACCATGCTTGCGCTGTTGAATGCGGGCGCGCTCAAGCTCACCGACACCTACCTGGGCCGGGGCATGGCGCAGGCAGAGCCGCTGGCGAGCTTGTTCGGCGATGGTTTGCGATGGCGGGTCTGGACGGCCTGGTTCCTCGCCAGTGCCCTCGGCGTTCTTGTGGCCCTGAGTTTTCTTGTGCCCGTGCAGAGTCATCAGAGGCCGCCCAGGCTGATCCCGGCAGGTGGTCAGCGGGTAAGGGCTGGAAATGAAGCCCCGCCGCGCGGTGTTCCCGTGATTCGTGGCAGCATTGTGGGGAGCAGCCACCCGGCGTTTCCCTTTCAGCGGGTGGAAAGCTGCGCCTCGCACAGCCGGGTGGCCGTCCTGGCGCTGGATGGAGGTGAGGCTCCCATCGGGTTCGGTGCGGGTTTTATTGTGGGCCAGGGCGACCAGGTGGTGACCACGCTGAAAGTGGTCAGCGGCGCGAGCGCGGTGGAGCTTCGTTTCGCCAATGGCCAATGCGAGCGTGCGACGGGTGTGACCGTAGATGAAGAAACCGGGCTTGCCGTGTTGCGTTTGGGTCATGCAGGCATCCCGTTTGCCTGGTCGGAGAACGCACCCTGGAGCGGCCAGGAGCTCTTCATCGCCGGAAATGTTTTGTCTTCGCTTCCCGCCCTTGCCCAGGTGCGATCAGCAATGCCGGGAAAAAAGTACGTCTGCTACAAGCTCGACACCGGCTTTGCTTCTTCTTTCAACGGTTCGGCGGTGCTGGATGCCGCCGGGGATGTCTGCGCCGTCGTCGCGGAGCCGGAGAGCGGCCTGATCCTGCGCGGGGCCGACATTCGCGGCCTTTTGCAAGGGCGGTCGGTCCAATCCATGGGGGTCCTGGCGATGCTGCCGCCTCACCAGGCCACGTCGCCGATTGCCGTCGATTCGGCGGAGATCGAGGATGGCCGTCTCATGGTCCAGCTCCGCAACACGGGAGCCCGCTCTGTAAATCAGGTCCTGCTGCACATCCGCTATCACGAGCTGCCGCGCGAAGCGGGGGAAGTGATCGATCTGGAGCGCGAACTCGCCGCCATTGCCGTGGAAGCCAGCACCCTGGAGTACGACGAGCCGGGGTCCGACCTGTACTTCCAGAGAAGGCAGCAGCTCCGCGAAGTCACGGCCCGGCTGGAAGCCGCCCGTTGCAAAGCCCAGGTGGCCTTGCAATCCGCCCGGCAGCGGGTCTATCGCACGGACGTGCTCAGCATCGAGGCGGCGCTGCCGCCCGGACTGCCTCAGCGCATCACCATTGAAGCCGAGGCCGGATCGAGATGGGGCGCAGTGGTGACCGTTCTGGACGTGACGCTCAACTGATCAGGCCGCAGCCTTGGCAGGTCCGCCCTTGCTCATGTAACCGATCAGGCGGGCAAGCGTGGGCCGCATCTCCTTGCGCTGCACGATCAGGTCCACCAGACCATGCTCCATCATGAATTCCGCCGTCTGGAAGCCCGGCGGCAGGTCCGCATGCGTGGTTTCCTTCACCACGCGCGGGCCGGCGAAGCCGATCATGCACCTGGGTTCGGCGAGGATCACGTCGCCCAAGGTGGCGAAGCTGGCGGTCACCCCGCCGGTGGTGGGGTGGGTGAGCACGGAAATGAAGCTGAGCCCCGCTGCTGCGTGGCGGGCCAGGGCGCCGCTCGTTTTGGCCATCTGCATCAGGCTGAGAATGCCCTCGTGCATGCGGGCGCCGCCCGAGGCTGAGAACACAATGACGGGCTTGCCCTCCTTGGTGGCCGCCTCGACCGCACGGGTGATCTTCTCGCCCACCACGCTGCCCATGCTCGCCGCCAGGAAACGGAAATCCATGATCGCCATCACGCAGGGCTGGCCTTCGATCATCGCCCGGCCGGTCACGACCGCTTCGGTCAGTCCGGTCTTCTCCTGATTGGCCTTCACCTTCTCCAAGTAGCCCTTGAAGCCCAGCGGATTCACGGAATCGAGATTCTCATCCATCTCCTCGAAGCTGCCTTCGTCGCACAGCGCCAGGATGCGCTCCGGCGCGCTCTGGGTGAAGTGGTGGCCGCAGTGCGTGCAGACGCGCAGGTTCTTGGCCAGCGCCGACTCATACAAACTCTCCCCGCACGACGGGCACTTGGTCCACAGACCCTCGGGCATGTCGCTCTTCTTTTCGCCGAGGTTCTCGACGGTTCGTTTCTTGAAAATTCCCATGGTTGAACGGCGATACTAGCCCCGCGCCACCGCAATCACAACCACCTTCTGAGCCCCCCCTTCGCGGCGCAGAACCCGGGCGCAGGCGTCGGTGGTCGCGCCGGTGGTGAAGACATCGTCCACCAGCAGCACTTTGCCGTTCTTCAGGGGCGATTCCGGGCCTTGGAAACCTCGCCTCAGCGCGAAGGCCCCACGCAGGTTCTCCAGGCGCTGGGCGCGGGTCAGCCGCGACTGCTTGTCCGTGTGGTGCTTGCGGCGCAAGACCTGGAGCGCCGGGATGCCCGTGCGCCTGGCAAGCTGCCGGCACAATTCCCAGCTCTGGTTGAACTCCCGCTCATGCTCGCGAATGCGGTGCAGCGGCACAGGAACGAGGCACCAGCCGCGCAGGTCCTCCTTCTGCAGCCGGGGGTCCTGCAAGGCCCGTTGCAACAGGTCGCCCAGGGCACCGCGCAGCGAGATGTCCTTGCCGTACTTGAACTGGTGCACCAGCTCGCGCACCGATCCCTCGGCCTGGTAGCCCGCAACCGCGAAATCGAAGAAGAACTTCCGGTCCGCGCAGTTGCCGCAGCGGAATTCGCTCTCGATCATCCCCTCGTAAGGCTGGCCGCAGACCTTGCAGTATGGCGGCTCCAGCTTGTCCAGGTCCTCCTCGCAGTCCTTGCAAAACCACTCGCCCAGGGGACGCAAGGCGTCGCGCTCCGGCAACGGCTTGTCGCACACCCGGCACATGCGCGGGTAAACCGCATCCAGCCACGCCCGCCAACAGGTCGCGGTGGCTTGGCGAACCTGGGCAAGCGTGAGCATTTTCCCACGGTGCCGACGTAGGTCAGGAGCGCAAGCCGAACCTCAGCCCGCCATGATCATAGGTCCTATGGGTCCCATCAGGCCCATTCTGGTCCGTATCACTGACCCTATGGTCTCACGCCGCCATCGCCTCGCGCACCGACTTGAACATGTAGTAGCCCCAGCCGTGCTCCGCGCCATTCCAGTCGGGATCGTAGTGGTTGGCCTTGGCGATGAAGCGCTCAGGATGCGGCATGAGGCCAAAGACCCGGCCCGTTTCGTCCTGCAGGCCCGCGATGGCGTGGGTGCTGCCATTGATGTTGCTGGTGTAAAGCAACGCCGCACGGCCGTTTTTGAGGTAGTCGCCAGCTTCGTCGTCCACGCTCATGAACCGGCCCTCGGCATGGGCCACGGGCAGCTCGAAGTTGTCCGGCAGGCCGCGCAGGTAGGGGCTGTCCGCGTTCTTTTTCAGGCCCGCCCAGCGGCAGATGAAGCGCCCGCTTTCGTTGTGCAGCAGGCTGCCGCGCGGCAGGAGGTCGAGCTGCGTGAGGATCTGGAAGCCGTTGCAGATGCCCATGGCGTAGCCGCCGGCCGCCACGAACTGCTTCAGGCGCTCGCCCAGCTTGTGCTTGGTGATGAGCTGGGCGATGCGCCCGCTCATCACGTAGTCGCCATAGCTGAAGCCTCCGGCGAACACCAGCAGCTTCGCCCGGTCCAGCGCCGCCGGTTCCAGAAGGGCCACCGGCAGCACTTCCGCCGTGAACCCCGCCGCTTCCAAAGCGCGGGCGGTTTCAGCATCGCAGTTGGTGCCGGGGAACTTGATGATCAGAGCGTGGGGTGTGGCGGGCATGGTCAGGGTCCATCTATGGCCCGAGTTGCGCCGAGCGCAAGAAGGGGCGTGCGAGGGATGGCAAAAGGGCGCTTGATTTCAACTGAAAGCATGGGCTTTACCAGCCCGTGGGTGCGAGGACGGAAGCGGAGGCCATCAGCGAGGGGAAAATCTGCTATTTTGACGCTCCTTGCCCGCGACACGCGGCAAGGAATTCCAGTGGTGGGCAGATCATGATCTCGCCGGAGTAGAACGGGCGAAGGGACAGGAGGTGATCGTCATAGCTGACGAGATGAGTGGCGCTCCCATTGATGGCGCAGAGCAGGAACATCACATCATCCGCATCGACGGGATAGTGGCGGAAGTGGAAAAACACGACCGGAACGATCTCGCCATGTCGGGCCAGCAGATGGATGAACGACTCAACCTCCACCGCAGGAATGCCGTGGTGCAGCAATTTCTCGGCGTATTCGGCAAGGGTGTCGAGGCTGAACAAGAAGGTGAATTCCCGCCGTTGCCACCGGTCGAAGATTTCAATGTTTGGACTCGCGGGGTGGCTGCTGCGCCGGGCGGCGAGCAGGACGTTGGTATCGATGACGGCTCGCAGTTTCCCGGCCATTCACATCAAAGCTTCGAGGTGATGGCCTGATGCTGCCGCCGGAGTTCCTCGAAGGAGAGGTCAAAGTCGAATCCCGCCGACTGATCGCTCCCGGCCTGCTTCACCGCCCGCTCGGCGATGGCCCTGGCCTCGGCGCTTTGGCGCTGGCGACGCACGGATTCAAGCTGCGCCTCGTGCCGCAGAAAAAGGGCGACACGGATGTCCAGACCGGAGATGCTGGCCACACTGTCTTGCACATCGGACGGGATGTCGAACGTCATGATCATGGTGAGCCGAACCTAACCTGGGAGGACAAGAGGCGCAACTTCATCAGTCCGGGACCGGTTGACGGTCCGTGCTCATCAATAATACTCGGTTAGCCCGCCCTGCCAGATGGGCTTCAGCTCGCTGAGGGGTGCGTGGATGAGGGTGTCTTCGCCGTTGGTGATGGTGACGTGGCCGTCGCCGGTGGTTTCGCCGATGATGGTGAAACCTTCCTCTTCGGCGAGGTGGGCGTTTTCGGGAGCGATTTCGATGATGAGGCGGCCCGGGGTTTCGCCGAAGAGGTGCTCGGCGGCGGGGGTGTCATCCACGGTAGGAATCACAGCGAGGTCGATCTTGATTCCGGCCTTGCCGCTGAAGCCCATTTCGGCGGCGGCGACGGCGAGGCCGCCCTCGCTGATGTCGTGGGCGCTGAGCACCACGCCCTGCTTCACCAGCTCGTAGTAGTTGCGGTAGCTGGCCAGCGCCTGGGCCTCGTCAAACGTGGGGGCGGTGGGGAAGCTGACATCGTCCTCCGCGCCACGGGTGATGAGGCGGGCGAAAACGCTGCCGGCGAGACCGCTGGAGGCCAGGCCGACGAGGGCGAGCTTGTTGCCGGGCTTGCGAATGCTGGCACCGACTACGTGCTCGGGCTTCTCGACAATGCCGAAGCCGCTCACCAGCAGTGTCGTGGGGATGCTGATGGGGCCTTCGTCGGTCTTGAAGTAGTTGTAGAACGAGTCCTTGCCGGAGACAAAGGGCGCGCCATAGACCTCGGCGGTCTGCGCCATGCCTTTGACGGTTTCGACCAAGGCACCGAGCTCCTTGTGATCATCGGGATTCCCGACGCAGAAGTTGTCGAGGATGGCGATGCGGTCCGGATTCGCGCCCATGGCGACCAATTGGCGGAAGCACTCGTCCACGCAGGCGCGGCCCATGAGGTGCGGGTGGGTTTTGCCCCACTCGGGAAGCACGGAGAGGCCCAGGGCCACCAGTTGCTCGCTGCCATCGACACGGATGACCGAACCGTCCTGCGGCGCATCGCCGGAAGCACCCGCGAGGGGTTTCAGGACGGTGTTGCCCTGCACCTCGTGGTCGTACTCGCGGATGATCGGCTCGCGCGAAACAATGGCGAAATCAGCCAGCAATGCCTTGAGCATTTCGTTGCCCACGCGCTCGTCATCAATTGGCACAAACACGTCCTCGGCGTCGCCGGTGTCGGTGCTCCAGGTGGCCGTCATGTGGCGGCGCGGGGCCTCGTGCAGCTTCGAGCAGTCGAGCTGGCAGACCATGTCGCCGTGATGCGACACCTTCAGAATGCCGGTGCCATCGGCCTTGCCCAGCTTGCAGATTTCCGTCTCGTAGGTGTCCGCGATCTTTTGCAGCTCCGGCAGGTCCTTCTCTTCCACCGCCAGCACCATGCGCTCCTGGGATTCGCTGATGAAGATCTGCCAGCTCAGGAGGTCCTGGGCTTTCAGGGGGGCGTTTTCCAGCCAGATTTCGCCGCCGGTTTCGCTCAGCATTTCGCCAGCCGCGCTGCTGAAGCCGCCCGCGCCGCAGTCGGTCACAAACTGGATCAGGCCCTTCTCGCGGGCGGCGAGGATGAAGTCGGCCACCTTCTTTTCTTCAATGGGGTTGCCAATCTGCACCGCCGTCTGGTCCTCCTCATGGCTGGCGGTGGTGAGGCTCACGCTGGAGAAGGTTGCGCCCTTGAGGCCGTCCTTGCCCGTGCGGCCGCCCGCCGCGATCAGGATGTGGCCGGGCTTCACTTCCTTGGCGATGTCGGTGATCGGGATCACGCCCATGGTGCCGCAGAAGACCAGGGGGTTGTAAATGTAGGCGTCGTCGAACTGGATTGCGCCGCTGGTGGTGGGGATGCCCATGCGGTTGCCGTAGTCGCGCACGCCACGCACCACGCCGCGCATGATGCCCAGCGGATGGATCACGTCCTTGGCCTTGATCTGCTCCTGCTCGGTGTCCGGCGGGCCGAAGCAGAAGACATCCAGCGAAGCGATGGGCTTGGCGCCCTTGCCCGCGCCCAGGATGTCCCGGATCACACCGCCCAGGCCGGTGTTCGCACCCGCGTAGGGCTCGATGGCGCTGGGGTGGTTGTGCGTTTCGGCCTTGAGGCAGACCGCCAGTTTGTCATCCAGCTTCACGAAGCCCGCGTTGTCCACGAACGCGCTCAGCACGAAGTCCGGCTTCGCCTCCATGATGCGGAAGGTGACGTTGCGGATGTAGGTCTTGAACAGGCCGTCGATGATCTCGGTCTTGCCGTCCAGGGTGTGGGTGATGCGCGAGCCGAAGATGCGGTGCTTGCAGTGCTCGCTCCAGGTCTGGGCGATCACCTCCAGCTCCACCTCCGTGGGCTCGCGGTTCTCCTCCTTGAAGATCGCCTGCACCGCCAGCATGTCCTCCTGCGAGAGGGAGAGCTTCATCTTCTGGCTCAGCGCGAGGAGGTCCTCGCCGCTCAGGGTGGTGATGGGGATGTGGCGGAAGGAGGCTTGGGGGGACGTAGCGGCCATGGTGGAACCGTTGGAGTGCATCAGGATGCCCCCGGTTGCAAGTGCGGCCATGGGGTCACAAGTGCGCCGGGGTGAATTTGGGGCTGCGGCCTGGACGAGCGGGGCGCGTTTTCCGTTTCCCGAGGGGCCGGGGCAAAGAGGAGCGCCACCCAGAAAGTGACACCGGCTGCCAGCCGGTGCCGGAACGTCCTGGGGCACTCTCCAAGTCCCGTACCGCTCCCGACAGGCAGGCTTCCCAAGCGCTCGCGCTTGTATCGCTTCCCGCTGAATTTCTGGTGCAGTCGCTCTGGGACTCATCGGCAGGGGTTTTGCGGGAGATGGCCGTTCAGTGAGGTAATTTTGGGAACGCACTCGTGCCCCCAAGGTCGGCCACGCGACGCAACGGGAAACACCTGACCCAGTGACCAGCCCACAACTTCCCACTGCAGATTCAGGCGACAGACCAACGGTTTACCGCTGGAGCTTCGGGATTTCCATCCAATGCAATCCACCAACCAACTGCAGTTCACCCGATAAGACCGGTGGCTGCGTGATGGCCGGATGACTTTTGGGTGACGAGGAGCGCGACACATGGTAGAGAGCCCCCGGCTGTGAGATTGCCACAAACTTTACAGTACCATCGATGCCAAATCCACCCACGTCGAATCTAAAGCGCATAGCTAAGCTGATTACCGACCACCTTCGCAAACGCCAGTGGCGCCCGACAATTGTAAATGTTGGCACAGTACAACGTCTCATTGAGACGTTATTTTACACAAGCTTAAAAACTGAAGAGTCCCGAGCCATTGTCTGCACGGTGGTTTTTGGTGCGGATCTGACTTCGTCACTTGGTTCTCCGCGCCGACTGCACCGCCATATCTATGTTCCTTTGGAGGCCCCGCAGGCACTTACTGATCAGTCCGTTGCATAGACTACACTTGGAGCGCCAAAAAAGGAGCGGACCAATCTTGGCTGGGCTTTGATTTCGGCCAAATCGGCTTTCACTCGCTCCTTGAGAGATTCATTTTTCATGAGCGGTTTCTTGGC
>CAINXC010000261.1 GCA_903854655.1 uncultured Verrucomicrobiota bacterium
GCCAAGAAACCGCTCATGAAAAATGAATCTCTCAAGGAGCGAGTGAAAGCCGATTTGGCCGAAATCAAAGCCCAGCCAAGATTGGTCCGCTCCTTTTTTGGCGCTCCAAGTGTAGTCTATGCAACGGACTGATCAGTAAGTAAATGCCTTGATAACGATGTTCGAGAGGACCAGTAGCATTACGTGCGGTTTGAGTTGCAGTAGAGATCGGTCCATAACTGCCGATATGTCGGCCGCCGTCCATACGAGGTTATTGAAGGAATCTAATTGGAATGTCATGATTTTGTTCTGGCGCACTGCGGAATAATACAGCTCGGAACTATCTATAAGGGAGCGCCTCGCGCAGTCCATCCGAATGGTGTCTGCCAAATGCCATGTCATGTATGCCGTTCCCGCGCAGAGAAAGTAGAACGTAGTATGGTGGTGAATGTTGAATCCGTTGTGAATCCAGAACCCGATGCAGTAACACCAAAATAGAAAAATGCCGGACGAATACTGGCCCGCGGAACTACTCCCCACATACGAAACGATAACTCCAAACAGAAGCCACCAATCGCACATGTGGTAGGCCCACAATGGAATAAAAATTAGCGGGCCGACCATATAGAGCATCGCCAAGAAATTGAATATCGCCCATCGTGCGCCCTTTAGCAGTTGGTATGGCTCTCCGAGGAAACACGCAACTGTCTGGCTTCGCATCCCAGCAGCGAAATCAGCGTGGGTCATGCTGCCGGTGGATTCGTCAGGTGATGTCATACGGGATGTGCGAGGAA
The DNA here is from genome assembly GCA_903854655.1 of uncultured Verrucomicrobiota bacterium. Lineage (GTDB taxonomy): Bacteria > Verrucomicrobiota > Verrucomicrobiia > Verrucomicrobiales > Verrucomicrobiaceae > CAINXC01. The sequence goes on from CAINXC010000261.1 coordinate 774, forward strand.
TCGCGTAACTAGTTGATCAGCAACAAATAGGTGGGTTTGTGTTCCAGCATATTTATAGCCAACCGTTTTGTTGAATAGCACCGCGATATTTAACAAAACTGGGGCAGATGGCGAGATGATTCCCCATTTTCACGCCGAAAACGTTGCTCTGCACGCGAAGAGGCGTGCAGAGCAACCAAAACCCGTGTGGAATAGCACGCACGGAGAGTGGGCGGTCGCTTCACATCGACGTGTGGCTCACGGCATCGCTCCAGTAGCTCTGGCCGGTGCTGCCGCCGATGGCGCGCGCTTCGAACTGGTAGTTGCCGCCGGGGGTAAGGCCGCTCACGGCCATGCTGCGCTGCGCGAATCGGTGAACAGGCCGCCGGTCTTCCAGGGCCGGGGGCGGCGGCTGGTGGCGGCAGCTTCCGAGGGCGGGTCGCCCTCGGTACGACGAATCACCGCGCCACAGTCATTCAAAAGTTCCGCTCCCGGCTTGTGAGGCTGCGGCTGGCGTGCTAGCATGAACCTCTTATGTCAGACGCCAAGAAATACGGACGCTTCCGCACCATCCTCATCCTGGGCGCGCCAGGCAGTGGCAAGGGCACCCAGGGCAAGGTGCTGGGGTCCATTCCGCGCTTCCATCACCTCGCCTGCGGCGATGTGTTCCGCTCGCTCGACACGCGCACGGCCCTGGGGCAGGAATTTGTGCGCTATGCCAGCAAGGGCCAGCTCATGCCGGACGATCTGACCGTGCAGCTTTGGGGCGCGAACGTGCATCACCGGGTGGAGAGCCGCATCTTCAAGCCCGACATTGACTTCCTGGTGCTCGACGGCATCCCGCGCAACGTCATGCAGGCCAAGCTTCTGGAGGAGGACGTCGAGGTGATCAAGCTCTTCCACCTGAGCTGCCCCAACCGCGAAGAGCTGGCCCGCCGCCTGCGCAAGCGCGCGCTCAAGGACAATCGTTTTGATGACGCCAGCGATGCGGTGATCCAGGAGCGCTTCCGCACCTATGAGCAGGAAACCAAGCCCATCCTTGACTACTACGCGGGCGACAAGGTCGTGGATATCGACGCCAGCCAGTCCCCGGCCAAGGTGCTCTACGACATGCTGGGCGAGATCATGAAGCTCGACGCCTGGAAGGAAGTGGAGCGCATGCGAGTCTGACCGGGCTTCCTCTGCCCCCATCATGCGCATTCTCTTTTTAGGCACCGGCGACATTGGCCTGCCATCGCTGGACTGGCTGCTTTCGACCCCGAAACATCAGGTCGTCGGGGTGATCACGCAGCCGGACAAGCCGGTGGGCCGCAAACTCGTCCTGACCCCTCCGGAAACCAAGGTGCGCGCCCTGGCCGCAGGCGTGCCAGTGTTTCAGCCGGAGCGGCTGCGCAAGGTGGTGGATGAAGTGAAGGCCTTCGATGCCGATCTGGCGGTGGTTATTGCCTACGGCCAGATTCTCAGCAAGGCGGTGCTGGATGCCCCCCGGCTCGGCTGCATCAATGTGCATGCCTCGCTTCTGCCCAGGTATCGCGGGGCCGCCCCCATTCAGGCGGCGATCCGTGAGGGCGATGCGGAGACCGGTGTCACCATCATGTCCATGGACGAGGGGCTCGACACCGGTGACATCCTGCTGATGGAACGGCTGGCGATTGCCGCCGATGAAACCGGCGGCTCGCTGCATGACCGGCTGGCGGTGGCAGCCCCGGCCGCACTAGAGCGGGCTCTGGATTTGATCAGTGGCGGCAACCCGCCACGAGTCCCGCAGGACAACGCCCTGGCCACCCACGTGGGCAAGCTGACTCGCGAACATGGGCACATCGACTGGAGCCGCAACGCCGCGGAGATCGAACGCACAGTGCGCGCCTACACACCCTGGCCGGGCACCTTCACCAGGCTGCCAGAGGGCGTGCCGCTGAAAGTGCATGCCACACGTGTGGTGCCACAGGCGGAGGTGTGCCCCGTCGGCGGCACCGTGGTGAGCGGCGATCCTCGCAAAGGGTTTCTCATCGCCTGCGGCCACGGGCTGCTGGAACTGATGGAGGTGCAGGCCGAGGGCCGCAAACGCATGGCGGCCGCCGAATTCTTGCGCGGTCATGCGTTGCCAGAAGGTGCGCGCATGTTGTAGATTAGCGGCTTCATGCGCGCCTTTCTATTTCTCATCATTGTATGCCTGCTACCCCTGGCGGCCATTGGCAAGCCACCGGAGCTCAAGACACCACCCGGTGTCGTTGCCGTGCGCGACCTTAACTATGCGGGCAGTGAGGAGCCGCGCCAGACTCTGGACGTGTACGTGCCAAAGACCCCGCCCGCCAAACCCCTGCCGCTGGTGGTGTTCATCCATGGCGGCGGCTGGGAGGAGGGGAGCAAGGAGCAGGCCGGCATCCTGCTGCCGCTGATCAAGGATGGCGCGTTCATTGGTGCGGCCATCAACTACCGCCTCACGGACAAGGGGCCGTTCCCCATCCAGATTTTTGACTGCAAAGCCGCCATTCGCTGGTTGCGGGCGCACTCCAAGGACTATGGCATTGACCCTGAGAAGATCGGGGTCTTTGGCATCTCCGCCGGCGGCCATCTGGTGAGCCTGCTGGGCACCAGTGGCGATGTGAAGGAACTCGAAGGCACCGTGGGTGGCAACCTGGACAAGAGCAGCCGCGTGGAATGCGTGGTGGATTTCTGCGGGCCGGCCGATTTCCCGGCTATCGCCGGTCAGGGCAGCGCCGTTGATCCGGAGAAGCCCGGCACGGCCTTGAGCAAGCTTTTTGGCGGCCCCATGAGCCAGCACCTGGATCTGGCCAAGGCGGCCTCCCCTGTCACTTACATCACCAAGGACGATCCGCCCTTCCTCATCATTCATGGCACCAAGGATCCCCTGGTGCCGTATGCCCAGGCTGAAGAATTCAACAAAGCCCTGGGTGATGCCGGTGTCTCCGCCACGCTTCTTACGGGCCCCGGCGCCGGGCACGTGTGGGTGAGCGCGGGGCTGATCAAGGACATCCGCCTGTTCCTTGAAAAGCAACTGCTGGGCAAGGACGTCGAAATCCCCGCCGGTCCTGTGCCGCTCAAATAAAGGCTTCCTGCCCGTTCCCCACATGCCACCAGAACACGAAGCCCTTGTCATTCTCACGCACCAGCAGTTCCCGGAGCTGGCGGATGTGCCTTGCGAAGTCGATCCCATCGTCAAGGGCGGCTCCGACCGTCATTTCTACCGCCTTGTCTGGCCGAAGGAAGCCCACCCGGGCATGGTGCTCATGGTTTACACTTTGGCGCGCCGCGACAACCCGAAGTTCGTGCCCGCCACGCATCGTCTGGCCGCTCATGCCGTGCGCGTGCCGCAGATTTACGCCTTCGATGAACACAAGCTCTGCGTGTGGCTGCAGGACCTGGGTCACGATGACCTGCATGCCCATCGCGACCGGCCATGGGAAGCGCGCCGCCCCTTGTACGAGGCCACGCTGCGCGAGGGCGCGAAGATCCACGACATCCAGGAATCCAGCCTGAGCAAGGTCGATCTCACCGTGCTGGAGCCGCCGTTCGACGAGGCGCTGTACGAGTGGGAGCAGGAGTATTTTCTCACCCACTTCGTGCAGGGCCACCTGGTGCGCGACTGGAAGAGCGGCCAGTTCGCCCCCGCTCATGAGGCCTTGAAGACGCTGCGCAAGCGCCTGGCAAACGAGCCCCGCTGCCTGGTGCATCGCGATTTCCAGAGCCAGAACGTGCTGCTGCAGGAAGGCAACGCCTGGCTGGTGGACTACCAGGGCCTGCGGCCCGGGCTGGCGGAGTACGATCTCGCCTCCCTGCTGTTCGATCCGTACGTCACGCTCAGCATGGATGAGCGCTATGAGCTGCTGGACTTCTATGCAGGGTTGCGCAACCTCGATGGCAGGCTGCTGAAGGAGCGCTTTTTGCTGTGTGCCGCGCAGCGCCTCATGCAGGCCCTGGGCGCCTATGGCAACCTGAGCCGCAACCAGGGCAAGCCGCAGTTCAAGCAGCACATCCCCGCCGCCGTCGCCAACCTGATCCAGGTTTGCGCCGCCGAGCCCTCGCTCGAAGGGCTCCTGCCGCTGTTTACGAACTGAAGCAGCATTCTACGCCTCCTCATCGCGCTGCAAGCCGGCGCGGCGGAGCTTCTGGCGCAGGGTGGCGCGGTTCATCCGCAGGTTGCTGGCGAGGTGGGTGGGCTTGTTGTCATGGCGGTTCAGCAGGTGGCGCAACATGGCGGCCTCGACCTGGTCCAGCAGCGTGTCATAGGCCGGGGCGTCCTCTGTTTGAAGAGTGAGCCGGGCATCGAGCCAGCGGCCGAGCGCGGCCTCCAGCTCGCTGGCCATGACCGGCTGCGAGGGATCCTGCGCCGCGCTGGCCACATGGGGTGGCAGGTGGCTGAGGAGGAGCGGGCCGCCACGGCTCACCGTGCTGGCGTAGTCGAGCACATGGCGCAGCTCGCGCACGTTGCCGGGCCAGGCATAGGCCTGGAGCGCAGCGAGGGCCGGCGGGGTGATCTGGGGGCTGGCCTGGCCGTCACGCGGGGCCAGGAAAAATGCGCTCAGGGCCGGGATGTCGCCTGTGCGCTCGCGCAGCGGCGGCATCGGGATGGTGAGGGCGCTGAAGCCATAGTACAGCTCCGCGCGCAGCGTGCCATGGGTTACGGCTTCTCGCGGGTCCGCGCTGGTGGTTGCCAGCAGGCGGGGGCGAGGCATGGACGAGTCCGAAAGGCAGGCGGCGAGCTGGCTTTGCGCGGCGGCGGGGAGCAGAGTGATCTCCTCCAGCACAAGCGTGCCGCCGGCGTCTGCAAGCGCGAGGTTGATGGCCTCGGCATCCTTCACGGTGCCGCACTCGATGCTGCGCAGGGGTTGTGCCGCCCGCTGGCCATGAGCGTGGATGACACTCGCAGCCAAAGTCTTGCCTGAACCCGTGGGCCCTGTGATCAATGCCGGCATGTTCCCGGCACAACTGCGCGCGATGGCCACGAACACCTCCTGCAGGCAGGGCGCGGCGCCGACGAGGGTGGGGGCTTTGGCAACGGCGGCGACCGGCGGCGCTGGGCTGGCAAGCGGAACCCCCTGGGCGAGCAGGGCGGCGAGGGTATTTTCGAACTGCCGCAGGTCCAGTGGTTTGGTGAGGTACTCGGTGGCGCCCAGCTTTTGGGCCGTGATCGCGTGATCCAGCGTGGCGTGCGCCGTGATCACCAGCACGGGGAGACTGGCATTGTGTTTACGCACCTTCTCCAGCACGCGCAGGCCGCTCATGTCCGGCAGGCCGATGTCCAGCACCAGCGCACCGAATTTCTCCTTCTTCATCGCGTCCAGCCCTGCCGCGCCGCTGGCGGCAAGAGTGGGCAGGTGCCCGGCGCGGCGGGCGGCGAACGAAAGCGCCGTGCCCAGGGCGTGCTCGTCTTCAATGATGAGGATGGTCTGCGGGCGCATGGGCTGGGTAAGACGGGAACGGTGTGAAAGCCTTGGATGAGGGTGGGCGGGCGATCAAGGAGCGTCTGAGACCGGCAGGACAATCGTGACACACGCCCCGCCTTCGACGCGATTTTCCGCCCGCAGTTCGCCGCCGTGGGCCCGGCACAGCTCCTGCGAGACGGCGAGGCCCAGGCCCATGCCGCCCTCCTTCTCGCTGAAGAAGGGCTCGCCAAACCTGGTCAGGGCCGCGGCGCTGAAGCCCGGACCCTGGTCTTCGACGGCAATGTGAACTTCCGCCGGGGTGCTGACGAGGCGCACCTCGGCCTTGCCGCCGCGAGGCATGGCCTGGATGGCGTTGAGCAGCAGGTTGAGCAGCACCTGCTGCAGCCGCGCCCGATCTGCCTGAATCACCAGGGATTCGTCGCCGGAAGTCGGTGGTTCGATGACCACCCCGGCGTGCCGGGCCTGAGGCTCCATGGTCTGGATGGCCTGGTGGAGCAGATCAATGAGACGAACCTCCGCAAACACCGGCGCGGCGGGCTTGGCGTAGCGCATCCACTGGCTCACCAGCGACTCAATGCGTGCAGCTTCGCTTTCGATCAGCGCGATGGAGGCGGCGGCTTCCTCCGCCGGAGCACCGTCGAGGAGCTGGGCGTGCAGCCGGATCGCCGATATGGGGTTGCGCACCTCGTGGGCGAGGCTGGTGGCCATGCGGCCAAGAAGCGCCAGCCGCTCGGCGGCGCGACGCCGTTCGCGTTCGTCAAGAAGTGAGGCGTGGGTGTCGGCAAGCGCTCTCGCCAGCAGGCCAATTTCGTCGGTGCGGCCCACGGGCAGCGCGGGCAGGGGCTGGTCGCCGCCCACCTCATGCACGGCGGTGGCAAGGTCGCGCAGCGGGCGGGCCACACGGCGCGAAAGCCACCAGGCGAGCGCGAAGGACAGCAGCCAGAAGATGCCCAGGGTGGCCCAGGTGTCGCTGCGCTCCAGCATGGCAAGGCTGGAAGCCCCCGCCGCCTCCCCTGCCTGCCGCACAAAGCAGACCCGCGACCCGCGCCTGAGCTGGTGGCCCACCACGAGGAGACCGTCGGGCAGGGCGTGGGCACGGCCGTCGGGCTTGATTTGATGA
>CAINXC010000262.1 GCA_903854655.1 uncultured Verrucomicrobiota bacterium
CCGACGGCGCGGACATGGTGGCGCGCGAGCACGACTGCTGGTTCAGCGCCGAGCACGCGGCCAAGGACAGCGGCATCGCCGCGCAGCTCGCGGTCGAAGTGGAGCTCACCCTGCCGCTCAACACCGCCACGGTGGAACAGTACCAGCGCATGGTGGATCACGGCCTGGGCGGCCTCGACAAGTCCGGCATTGCCGAACTGACGTTCAAGGGCCGACACGGGTGAGGCCGGTCGCCTGCCGCTTTCGATAGGACGAATAGGTCCTATATGGACTATGGGCCCACTGGATGAGTCTGCGCTGCACTCAGCGCCCTCTTCCGAATGGTACCCCCGGTAGGATTCGAACCTACGACAAAAAGATTAAGAGTCTTCTGCTCTACCAACTGAGCTACGGAGGCGTTGTTTTGGCGGGCTGCTTTCATACTCAATCTGAAAGAGGATGCAAGCGGAAGCTTCATAAATCTGCCATCGCACCAGAGTTTTGTCCAGCCCACCGCCACCTGGAAAAAACAGCGTCGGGTGATTATTCGGCTTTGATCCCGGCGTTCTTTTCCCCCAGCCTTGCCTTTTCCACCATGACGACCCGCGCCCTCGCCTTCCTTGCCCTCTGCACCGCTGCCTGCGGCGATGACTTCCCCACACCCTTCAACACCGAGAAGGACAAGACCGGGCCGATGCCGGCGGAGGAGGTGGCGCGCACGATGGAGCTGCCGCCGGGCTTCAGGTGCCAGGTGTTCGCGGCGGAGCCCGAGGTGCAGCAGCCCATCGCCATGGTCTTCGATCCCAAGGGCCGCCTCTGGGTGGCGGAAAACTACACGTACGCGGAGAATCCAAAGCGCTGGGATCTCTCCCTGCGCGACCGCATCACCATCCTGGAGGACAAGAACGGCGACGGCAAAATGACCTCGCGCAAGGTGTTCTGGGACAAGGGCCAGTACCTCACCAGCCTGGAGATCGGCTACGGCGGCGTGTGGCTGCTCACGAACGGCACGCTCAGCTTCATCCCGGACAAGAACGGCGACGACGTGCCGGATAGCGAGCCGCAGGTGCTGCTCGACGGCTTCAACGTCACCACCATCGGCCACAACATCGTCAACGGCCTGCGCTGGGGCCCCGATGGCTGGCTGTACGGCCGCCACGGCATCACCAGCGACTCGCTTGTGGGCGCGCCCGGCACGCCGCCGGAGCAGCGGACGCGTTTCAACTGCGCCATCTGGCGCTTCCATCCCGTGACGCATAAGTTTGAGGTCGTGTGCCAGGGCGGCACCAATTCCTGGGGTCATGACTGGGATGCGAATGGCGAGCTGTTCTTCATCAACACGGTGATCGGCCACCTCTGGCACGGCATTCCAGGGGCCTACTACCGGCGCATGTTCGGCACGCACCTGAACCAGCACGCCTACGAGTACATCGAGCAGACCGCCGACCACTTCCATTGGGACGTGGGCGCGGAGAAGTGGGGCGAGGCGAAGAAGGGCATTTCCAGCGCGACGGACGCAGCCGGCGGCGGCCACGCCCATGTGGGCCTGCTTCTGTATCAAGGCGGCGTCTGGCCCGAGCAGTACAACGGCGCGATGCTCACCTGCAACCTGCATGGCAACCGCATCAACATGGACAGGCTGGAGCGCCAAGGCAACGGCTACGTGGGCAAGCACGCGCCGGACTTCGCCAAGGCCAAGGACAAGTGGTTCCGCGGCCTGGACCTGATCACCGGCCCGGACGGCAATGTGTTCGTGAACGACTGGAGCGACACCGGCGAGTGCCACGACAGCGACGGCGTGCATCGCACCAGCGGGCGCATCTACAAGATCAGCTACGGCGAGCCGAAGAAGCTGGCGCCGTTTGACGCGGCGAAGATGACGGATGCAGAACTCACCGCCCAGCTTGCCAGCAAAAATAGCTGGTGGGCGCGCACGGCGGAGCACCTTCTGCGCGAGCGGGGTTCCTTCAAGGAGCCAAATGCGGCTGACTTGCTGGCATCCAAAGACGAGCACCAGCGCGCCAAGGGCGTGACCATTCTGGCGGAGCAGAAGCCTGCCGACCTGCCCAAGGACGACCCATCCGGCATCGTGCGCCTGCACCTTGCCAGCGCCTTGCAACGGCTGCCTTTGGACGCCCGCTTCCCGCTTGCCACCGCGCTTGCGTCACATGAAGAAGACGCAGGCGACCGCCAGCAGCCGCTCATGATCTGGTATGGCGTGGAGCCCGCCGTGGTGGCGCATCCGAAGGAAGCCATCGCGCTCGTCGCCAGCGCCAAGATCCCCACGGTGCGCAGGCTCATCAGCCGCCGCCTCACCGAGGAGATGGAGAAGAACCCGGCCTTCGTCAACGACCTCGTTGCACTTGCCCTCCAGTCTGAAAGCGCCGCTGCGGTGAATGACATTCTGCGCGGCATGAGCGAGGCCTTGCAGGGCTTCAGCAAGGCCGCCAAGCCTGCGAACTGGGACAAGCTCAACGCCGCCCTGCAAGCCAAGGCGACGGATGAAACCAAGACCTTGCTGCGCGATCTCTCCGTGATCTTCGGCAGCGGTCGCGCCAGCGATGAACTGATCGCCATCGCCAAGAATGCCGAGGCTGATTCCATGGCCCGCGTGAACGCCCTTGTCAGCCTGCTGCGCAGCCCCAAGCCCGAGCTTCTGCCGCTGCTGAAGGGCTGGATCAAGGACAAGATCCTGGCGCAGACGGCGGTGCGCGGCCTGGCCAGCTTTGATGATTCCTCCGTTCCCGGCACGCTGCTGGGCATGTACAAGTACTTCCCCGCCAACATTCAGCCGGATGCGATCAACACGCTGATCTCCCGCCCCGCCTACGCAAAGGCGCTGCTGGAGAAGGTCGAAAAGGGCGGGCTGGCGTCCAGCAGCATCACCCCCTTCCAGGCACGGCAGATCCGCAACTTTGGCGATGAGAACCTCAACGCCCAGCTTGCCAAGGTCTGGGGTGAAATCCGAGAGGCGCCGGAAGCGAAGAAGCAGGAGCTGGCGAAGTACAAGGGCCTGCTCACCGCCGAGATCATCGCCAAGGCCGACGCCAGCAAGGGCCGGGTGGTGTTCGCGGGCGTCTGCGCCGCCTGCCACAAGCTCTACGGCGAAGGCGCAGCCATCGGCCCGGAACTCACCGGCAGCGACCGCCACAACCTGAACTACCTGCTGGAGAACATCCTCGACCCCAGCGCCGTGGTGCCCAATGACTTCCGCATGACCGTGCTCAAGCTCAAGGATGGCCGCGTGCTCTCGGGCGTGATGCCGGAGCAGACCGAGCGCACCGTCACC
>CAINXC010000263.1 GCA_903854655.1 uncultured Verrucomicrobiota bacterium
GAACCCGTTCCGCAAGGTGAAGAAGCCCACCGTATCGGATGCGGACGCTGTGGAGGTGTTCACGCCTGCGCAGATGCGGGCGCTGCTTGCCGGGGCGCATCAGGACTGGCTGCCGGTGCTGGCCATCGGTGGCTTTGCAGGGATTCGCCCGGAGGAGTTGCGGCGTCTGGAGTGGGAGGACATCGACCTGGCGGGAGGCTTCATACAGGTGAAGGCCAGCAAGGCGAAGAATGGCTCGCGGCGTCTGGTGGCCATCGCCAAGAATCTGAAGGAATGGCTGGCACCGTATGCGAAGCGCACGGGGCTGGTGGCCCCGAAGAACGAGCGCAAGCTGCGGCTGGCGGCGATGGCAGCGGCGGAGATTGAGGAGTGGCCGATGGATGTGCTGCGGCATTCGTTCGCCTCCTACCATCTGGCGATGCACACTGACATTGATGGCACGGCGCTACAGCTAGGCCACACCAGCACCAAGATGCTGTTCAAGCACTACCGGGAAGCCGTGAAGCCTGCGGCTGCCAAGGAATGGTGGGCGCTGCGGCCCGCAGGGAAGGGCGGGAACGTGATCGCGATGAAGACTGAACGGAAGGCGGCGGTGGCTTGAAACACGTGGCTGGACAAATTGTCCAGACTGTGGCAAGTTCTGAATCATGCGAATCATCAAACCGGGCACCGTGCGGGAGTGGATGCGGCGGCATCCGCCTGCCAGGCCTGGCCTGGAAGGATGGCTCGCCATCATCAAAGCGGCGAAGTGGCGCAACCTCGCGGAATTGAAGCGGACCTTTCCAAGCGCTGACCAGGTGACGACGGACAGCAAGCGGCGGGTGATCGTGTTCAATGTCGCGGGGAACAAGTTCCGCCTCATTGCTGCCGTGCATTTCAATACGGGCATTGTGTTCGCCCTCGATTTTCTGACCCACGCCGACTACTCCAAAGACCGCTGGAAGGACCAACTATGAAGACCCTCACCCCATCGAAGCGCAGCGCAGCGAAGGCACTGCCTGCCGACTACGCCACGCTATGCCGCAACGTGTGGCTCCCTCGCCCCATCCATGACAAGGCGGAGCACGAGGCCGCGCTGGCTGCTGTGGGGCCGCTGTGGGGCCGCGAGCACAGCATGACCGCCGATCAAGCCGACTGGTTCGCGCTCGTTACCGATCTCATCGCCGACTTTGAAGACCGCACCGGGAGGAAGGCCAAGCCGCTGCCACTGGCGCAGCGTCTCGCCGCCTTGCTGGACGCGCACGGCATGAAGGCGGCAGATTTCGGGCGCTTGCTGGAACTTGAGCCGAGCATGGGAAGCAAGCTCATCAACGGCACGCGCCAGCTTACCGCCGCGCACATCCGCGCACTGGCGGCACACTTCGCCCTGCCCGCCGAATACTTCCTGTAGGCATCAATCGCCTTGCCGATGGCACGAAGCGCCGCACCTTGCCACCCATGGCCACGAAGCGAACAGCATCGAAGAAGGCGACGGCGAAGCGGAAGCTGGTGACGAAGGCACCGGAGACAAGACCCGCCACGAAACGGAAGGCGTCGCGAAAGGCGAGGACACCGGGGGGCCGGGGTGCGGCTGCGACCGGGCAGGCCCCTGGCGTTTTGGATTCCGGCTCGCAAAAAAAATCGCAAAGCGCGAATTCTACGTCGATGGGGCCATACGCTTGGACTTGCCCAGAGTGTGGTTTGACCTGTCGATTTCGACCAGTCGAGGGCCTGGCAAACAGGCCGCCGCAAGGGGTTATAGTAATCAATTCCAGACACCATCACAGGCC
>CAINXC010000264.1 GCA_903854655.1 uncultured Verrucomicrobiota bacterium
CCTCCCTGGGCATCGGATTGTCGGTCGCCTCGCTTTCCCCTCGCGTCATGAACTGGGGGCGCAAACGCGCGCCCCGTTTTCTCAACCACCCGTTCATGTTAAGGATGGAGGCGGGCTTCAGGCCGCTCTGGTCCTCCTGGCGTTCCTCGCTGGTGGCCTCGGCCATCTCCATCATCATCTTTTTCTTCACCTTCTTCGCCTTTTACTGCGGTGTCCGCGCCGTTGGCGGCCAGGTGCCGCTGCTGCCGGTGCTGCTGGCGATGCCGGTGGTGGACATGGCCGCCGCCCTGCCCATCAGCGTCTCAGGGCTTGGCGTCCGCGAAAAAACCTTCGAAACCCTCATGGCTGCCTTCTGCGGCCTGCCCGAAGCCATTGGCGTGTCCGCATCTCTGGCCGGCTGGCTGTTCAACGTCTTCTGGGGCCTGATCGGCGGCCTCCTGTTCGTGTCGTCCCGGTCCGCGCCGCCTGTGACACAAGCGATTGCCAGCGATCCCTAGCCGTTCCTTTTTCCTCGCATTCCCCCCTTCCCAGGCTGAAGAACCTCCCACATGCACATCGACTGGACCACCTGGCAGCCCAACCAACGCGCCACCCTCATGTTCATCGTTGATGAGCCCCGGCGGCAGGCGCTCCTCATCCGCAAAAAGCGCGGCCTCGGTGCTGGCAAGATCAACGGTCCCGGCGGCAAGATTGATCCCGGTGAGACGGAGGTGCAGTGCGCCGTGCGCGAGACTCAGGAGGAGTTGCACGTCACCGCCCTCGATCCCGTCAAACATGGCGAGCTCTGGTTCCAGTTCACCGACGGCCTGGCCATGAACGTCGCCGTCTTTCGTGCCACCCGCTGGGAGGGCGAGCCCACCGAAACGCCCGAAGCCCTGCCGCTTTGGACGGCTCTTGACGCCCTGCCCCTGCACGAGATGTGGGAGGACGACCGCTTCTGGCTGCGCGAAGTTCTGGTCGAAAAGAAGCACTTCACCGGCCGCTTCGCCTTCGACAACGACACCATGCTCTCCCACGAGGTGGTGTGGAAATAAGTCGTGATTTTTTGTCTGGTTCCTGAGACAAATGCGGGATTCTGCACCCGTAGTCCTCTCCCACCCACCCTCGTCCCCGCACGTTTAACATCATGAGCACCCCCAATCGTCGTCAATTCCTCACCGCCGCAGCCGGAGCTGTTGGCGCTCCGTTCATTCTGCCCTCCCGCGTCTGGTCCGCAGAGACCGCCCCCAACAGCAAGCTCGGCGTCGGCCTCATCGGCATGGGCAGGCAGAACACCGGCCATTTGGGCCACTTCCTGGGCCGCCCGGACACCAAGGTGATCGCCGTCTGCGATGTGGACAAGAACCGCCGTGAGGACGCCAAGGCCCACGCGGACAAGAAGTATGGCAACAGCGACACCGCCGCCTACAACGACTTGCACGAGCTTCTAGCCCGCAAGGACATCGACGTGGTCTGCATCGCCACGCCAGACCACTGGCACGCCATTGCCGGCATCGCCGCCTGCAAAGCCGGCAAGGACATCTTTGGCGAAAAGCCGCTCACCCACAACGTCCACGAAGCCCTGGCGCTCACCGCCGCCGTCCGTGGCAACAACCGCGTCTTCCAGACCGGCTCCATGCAGCGCTCGATGAAGGAGTTCCGCATCGCCTGTGAACTCGTCCAGAACGGCGTGATCGGCACCATCAAGACCATCACCACCCAGTTCGGCGATCCCGCCACCCCCGACGCCTATCCCGCAGAGGACATGGAGCCCGGCCTTGACTGGGACCGCTGGTGCGGCCCGGGTCCCGTCGTCCCCTACAACCATGAACTCAGCCCTCGCGGCCCGTGCCAGACCTTCCCGAACTGGCGCAAAACGCGTGAGTTCGGCGGCGGCATGATCACCGACTGGGGCGCCCATCACATCGACATCGCCCAGTGGGGCCTGGGTGTGGACGCCACCGGTCCGGTGGAAGTCATCGCTCCTGAAGGCTGGGAAACCGCCAAGCGCGGTGCCAAGCTCATTTATGCCAACGGCGTGGTCCTCACCCATGGTGACGGCTTCGGCGTGTCGTTCTACGGCACCGACGGCGAAGTGCACGTCAACCGCGGCAAGTTCAAGCTCGTGATCAAAGGCGAAACCAAGTTCTACTACGACAAGTCCGACGAAGCCTGCAAAAAGACCACCCTGCTGCGCGAAGTCACTTTCGCCGAAAACGAGTTCCTCAAGGACGCGAAGATCAAGCTCTACGACAGCAAGGAGCACCACGACGACTTCCTCAATGCCGTGCGCACCCGCGGCCGCCCGATCTGCGACGTCGAAATCGGCGCCACCAGCGCCATTTCCTGCCACCTCATGAACATGGCCTACTGGCACGGCGCCCACGCCAAGTGGGATCCCACCAAGCGCGAATTCATCAGCGGCGGCGACCCCAAGTGGCTCACCCGCGAATATCGCGGCGAGTACACGGTGGCGTAAGCTTCAGCACCAGATTCATTCCTCAGCGGGCGGCCAGCAATGGCCGCCCGTTTTGTTTTCCTTTGAGGTTGGGTAACGTTCCCTCCCATCGCGTGTAGCGGCGGTCTATGACCGTCGGGGCTACGACCCTTTTTCGCCCGAAGGCTGCTTCCAACCTCCCCGGCTCAGAAGGCTCGGTGTCCGATCAGCGCTCGGAACTGAACTCAATGGAATGGGCCGTGCCCTGGTAAAGCCAGTCTTCTACCCTTGATGCCAGACCCGCGCGCACTGGGTTTGCACTCACATAGCTCCATTTCTCATCGTAAGATGCAGCACTGCGCAGCACGTGATCAAAGTATCCCTTCTGCCAATGAGGCGCAGCCACGCCCTGATGACGCAGCGTCTTGGAAAGGGTATTTTTGAGCGACTTCATCCAGCGGTCCAAGGAAAGTCGCCGCTCATCAAGTGCGACAAACAAATGCAGGTGATCCGGCATGAGCACATACCGACCGATCAAAGCCCCAAAGGCTGCGCCCTGCGAAGCAAATGCGAGGAATGCCTCGTGTACAGGAGCGTTGGCCAGCAAAGCCCTCCGATCCATCGTGTTGGTGGTGATGAAATACACCGGATGCCGGTAGAACACCACTTCGAGCCTCTGGAGTCGCTCTTTCATGGTCATATGCTTGGGCTGCAGGCACGCAAGGACAAGGGAAAAGTGAATCGTCCCCCACAGCGTGTAGCGGCGGTCTATGACC
>CAINXC010000265.1 GCA_903854655.1 uncultured Verrucomicrobiota bacterium
AGCGGCTCGCCCGCCAGGAACTGGGTGATGACGGGGGAGGCCGTGGGCTCGACGGCGATGGACTTGAATCCCGGCTTGCGGGCTTTGATGACTTCACTCACGCCAGTGATTGTGCCGCCCGTGCCCACGGCGGAGACGAAAATGTCGATCCTGCCTTCGGTGTCGTCCCAGATCTCCTCGGCAGTGGTCTGGCGGTGCACCTCGGGATTGGCCGGGTTGTTGAACTGCTGTGGAATCCAGGCGTCCGGGTTTTCCGCCTGCAGCTCCTCTGCGCGACGAATCGCGCCCTTCATGCCTTCCTTGGCCGGGGTGAGCACCAAGTTGGCGCCCAGCAGGGCCAGCAGGGTGCGCCGCTCAAGGCTCATGCTTTCCGGCATGGTGAGGGTGAGGGGGTAGCCTTTGGCTGCGGCGATGAAGGCGAGGGCGATGCCCGTGTTGCCGGAGGTGGGTTCAATGATGGCGCCACCGGGCTTCAGCTCGCCGGATTTTTCGGCGGCTTCAATCATGGCGCGACCAATGCGGTCCTTCACGCTGCCCAGCGGGTTTTTGAATTCGCCCTTCAGGGCGATCGTGGCGCCGACATTGGCGGCGATGCGGTTGAGTTTGACCAGCGGGGTGTGGCCGACGGTTTCGACGATGTTGGCGTAGTAGGACATGGCAGGTTGTGGTTGTTAGGGGTTTAAGAAGAGGGGTGGGGCCGCCGGAATACCGGCCGGCGACCCCTTGTTTCCTGATCCAACCATGAGCGCAGGAAAGGGCAGGCTATTTGCCGCGTGCAGTTGCGGCGGCCTCGGCCGGAAGGCGGGTCTTTTCCGTGCTTTCGACCTGGGTCACTCGACCTTCATGGACGACGATCTGCACGGAACCGAAGCGCATGGCTTCCACTTTTTGTTTAACGATGTCGAGCCACGACTCGGGCTCGGGTTCTGTTCGGGCTTGGCTCATGGGCGGGGGATGGGGAGGCGTCAGGCGGATTTGGTGTCGAGCAAGGCCGCCAGGAACCCGTCCGCAGGGTCGGCATGGCGGCTGCCGACGGATTTCTTTTTGGCCTTGGTCTTGAGGGTGGATTCGAGCGCCTGCTTGCGCAGGGTGACTTCCACGACGTGTTCGAGGGTGTAACGGTCGAGGATGTTGGCGATGGCGTTGCGCACGTCGATCATGAGCATGCGCAGGCCGCAATGCAGTTCGTCGGGGCAGGTGCACTTCTCATATTCTGTTTCGCTGGCGCAGCCGATGGGGGCGAGCTTGCCGTCGATGAGGCGCACAACGTCGCCCATCTTGATGGTCTTCATGGGCTTGGCGAGGCGGGTGCCGCCATGCTTGCCGCGCAGGCTTTCGACATAGCCGGCGCCGCGAAGCTCGAACAGGATGGCCTCCAGGAACTTGAAGGGCAGGTGCTCCTGCTCCGCCAGCGAGGAAACCGAAATGACGCCCTCGCCCAGTTTCTCGGCAACGCCGAGACGGATGAGGGTGCGCAGAGCGTATTCGCCTTTCTTTGTGAGTCGCATGGTGTGGTGGATGTATATTCGTGTTATGTATATCTCGCAAGTAGGAATTCACGTCGAATTCCACAATGGCATTGAAGCAGGGGGAAGGGCTGCGGGCAAGGACAGTGGGAGTGACGTCCATGTTCCTCTTTGGAAACTCTGAAAATGCCGGGAGGTGCACCCCAGCCTCCCGCATAGGCCTATTCCACGTGCCGGAAGTCCACGCAGGCGAAGAGGCTTTGGAACAGCAGGGCCCAGTGGTCTTCAAGAGCCGCGGGCTCGGCATCGGAGGGAGAGACGGCGACGAAATCCGCAGCGAGCTGCGCTTCATGCTCGGAGGGAGCGCGCCCGAGGGTGAGGCGGAAAGCTTTGCCGAGCCGCGCGCGGTCGTTCCCGAGGCCCATGGCCAGCAGGCGCTTCGCGGCTTCACGGCCCTGCTGCATCACGAACTCATGGTTCATGAAATACAGCGCCTGCGGGGCGACCGTGCTGGTGGTGCGCTGCGCGAGGGGCTGGTTGATGTTGCCGAAGTCGAAGGCTTCGAACAGTTCCAGGCGCTTGTTGCGGAAGGCGGGGGTGTAGAGGCTGCGACGGGTGTCGTTGAAGACGTAATCGTACTCCAGCTTGCCGGCGCCGCCGTCATTGCCGTCCACCGTTTTGGCATTGATGATGTTGGGCCCCATGAAGGCGAGGTCGAGCGTGCCGGCGGTGGCCAGGATGGTGTCGCGCAGGGCGTTGGCGTCCATGCGCTTGCGGTTCTGGCGCCAGAGCAGCCGGTTTTCCGGGTCAGCAAGCGCGCCTTGTCCGGCATTCGCATCACTGCCCATGGCGTAGGCCCGTGAGCTGACGATGTAGCGCACCAGCTTTTTCAGGGACCAGCCTTCGTCCATCAGCTTGAAAGCGAGGTGGTCGAGCAGTTCCGGGTGGCTGGGCTTCTCGCCGGTGACACCGAAGTTGTCGGGACTGCGCACCAGGCCTTCGCCGAAGAGCTGAAGCCACACGCGATTGGCCAGCACGCGCGCTGTAAGGGTGTTGTTAGGACTGGTGATCCATTGCGCGAGCTGAATCCGGCCGCTCTGATCGGCGGGCACTTTCGGGGCGTCGCCACCATGGAAGGCGGCCTGCAGGTAGCCGCGCGGCACCTTGGGGCCCAGGTTGCGAATCTGGCCGCGGATGTGAATGGGGCAGTCGCCCACTTCGTCGTGCTCCGCCACGGTCATGACTTCGGGGCGTTTGGGCATGGATTTCTCCAGCTTCTTCATGGCTTCGGTCAGGTCCTTCGCCTTTTTTTCCGCCTTCGCCACCTTGGGGTTGTGGCTGATGGCGGCGCTTTCGGCTGTCGTGATGGCGGCGAGGTCCTCCTCGGGAATGAAGACCACCGCATCGGCGGTGACCACCCCGTCAGTGCCCTCATTGCTGACGAGCACAAAGCCCTGCCCATCCGCCTCGAAACGGAATTTGCCCAGGCTGATGTAATGATTGGCGACGGGCGGCGGCAGCTTTTCGTTGACCTTGATTTCCTCTTCGCCATCCGCGTGCAGGATCTTCACCGGCACATTGGTGGCACGGTCGGGGAAGGCGGTGTAGGCGAAGCGCACTTCGTAGCGTGCTGTGCGTGTGATGCGCGGGCTGAAGGTGACTGTCTTGGTGCCCTTGCCTTCGTTGGCATCATGCACGTAGCCCGCGCCAATGTAAGGAGGCACGCTGCTCGACTGCTTCCAATCACCCACCTGCCTGGCATCCGCATCATCAATGACGATGCCCGGCACCTTGCTCACTGGCAGCGAGCGCTCGCCTTTGGCCACCTTGCCGCCTCCCGCCTTTTTCAAGGCTTCCGTTGCCGCGTCAAGCTGCGCCTGCAATTCGGTCTTCCTTGCCTCCTGCGCTTTCATGGCGGTTTCGGCCTCGCCTTCCAGCGGCAGCGGCGTGTCGATCCAGTGCGCCACATTTTCCTTGGTGTTGCGGATCAGCTTGGTGCTGCGCAGGATGCCCGCGAGTGCGTAGTAGTCGCGGGTGGGGATGGGATCGAACTTGTGATCGTGGCAGCGGGCGCAGCCGATGCTCATGCCCAGCAGGGATTTGCCGATGACATCGAGCTGCTCGTCCACGATGTCCATTCGCAGCAGCTCCTTGTCTTGCTCCTCGTAATTGTTGGCCCCCAGCACCAGGAAGCCGGTGGCGGTGAGCTGGCGTGCGCGCTGGCCGGCGTTGTCGTAGGGCAGGAGATCTCCGGCGAGCTGTTCGGTGATGAAGCGGTCGATCGGTACATCGTCGCGGATGCTGGCGATCACGTAATCGCGGTAGCGCCAGGCATCCTTGAACGGCAGGGTGCGCCCGCCTCCTGAGGATTCTGCGAAGCGGGCCGCATCCAGCCAGTGCTGCGCCCAGCGCTCGGCAAAGGCCTGGGAGCCCAGCAGCTTGTCGACGTCGGAGGGACTGCCCTGAATGGCCGAGGTGTCCACGCCGGCGATGGGCAGGCCGCATTCAGCAATGGTGGGCAGGCCCGTGAGATCGTAAGCCAGGCGGCGCCGCAGCGTGTCAGGCGGGGCGTCGGGAGCGGGCTTCAGGCCCTTCGCTTCGAGTTTCGCCAGGATGTAGCGGTCGATGTCGTTGCGCGGCCAGGACTCGTCTTTCACCGCTGGCGGGGCCGCCCGTTTGGGAAGCTGATACGCCCAGTGCGTGCTGGCGGCGGCAAGCGCGGCCGTGAGCGTGACCTTGGGCTTCACGCCTCCCGCCAGAGCGCGGGGATCGGGTGCGCCCTGCTCGATCCATTGCCGGAGCACCGCGACCTCTTCGGGCTCCAGTTTGCGGTCGGGCGGCATTTTAAGGTCGCGGTCCTTGTAGCTCACAGCCTTCATTACGAGGCTATCGTCCGGCTTGCCTGGCACGATGGGCGAGCCGCTGTCCCCGCCAGTTTGCCAGCCTTCGCGCGAGTCCCAGCGCAGCCCGCCCTTGTGTTTTTCCGGCCCATGGCACTCCAGGCAGTGCTCCACCAGCAGCGGGCGCACCTTTTTCTCGAAAAAATCCACTCCCTCAGCGCCATGCGCCAAGCGGCTCGCGAAGAGCAGGGCAATAACGAAGGCGGCGGAAGCGGTGCGCATGAGAACAAAGCAAACGATGCCCGAGGGTGCATGTTTCACTGCGGCGGCCGGGGTTGCAAATTCAAAGCGGCGGGCGATTTGGGGAAAGTTCAATCTCCGTCCATCGCTTCCAATCTCCATGAAACCCAAAGTCATCATTACCGATTTCATATCCGAGCCGCTCGACATCGAGCGCGAAATCCTTGGGGATCTGGCGGAAGTTGAGGCACTGGGGGCGCAGCGCGAGCCGGAACTGGCGGGGCGAGTTGAGGAGGCGGATGTCATTGTGATGTACCACCTCATCAAAATAGGGCGCGAGACGATTCAGCGGCTCAAGAACTGCCGGTTCATTGTGCGCGGCGGGGTGGGCTTTGACAATGTGGACCGAATCGCCGCCCGGGAAAGGGGCATCGAGGTGGCGAACGTGCCGGACTATGGCACCGAGGACGTGGCGGACACCGCCATCGGCATGATGTTGAGCCTGACGCGTGGCATTCATTTGCTCAACAGCCGCCTGCGTCGCAACGAGGGGCCGTGGCACTACTCCCAGGCGGCCCCCATGGGGCGGCTGCGGGGGCGGGTGTTTGGCGTGATCGGCATCGGGCGCATTGGCACGGCGGCGGCCCTGCGGGCGAAAGCGCTGGGGATGGACGTGGTCTTTTATGATCCCTATGTGCCGCAGGGCTGGGACAAAGCGCTGGGTGTGCGCCGGGCTGAGACCCTGGAGGAACTGCTGCGTCAGGCGCAGGTGGTCAGCACCCACTGCCCCTTGAATGAGGAGACGCGCTCGATCATCAATGCGAAGACCCTGGGTCTGATGAAGCCTGGCGGCTTTATTGTCAACACGGCGCGCGGGGGCGTGGTCGATCCGCAGGCGGTTCTCGATGCCATCACCAGCGGCCATCTTGCCGGGGCCGGCATTGACGTGCTGCCCCTGGAGCCGCCGGACAGTGACGACCCGGTGATTCTGGCGTGGCGCGATCCCTCGCACCCGGCGCACGACCGTCTCATCCTCAATCCACACGCGGCCTTTTACACCGAGGAGGGGCTGGCCGACATGCGCATCAAGTCCAGCCGCAACGTGCGGCGCGTGCTGCTGGGTGAAAAGCCCTGGAACGTGGTAAACTGATCATTCGCCGGGCGGCTGCTTTGGCAGCGGCGGGGGCGATTGCGGCAGGGCCGCGTTTTGTGAGTGCTCCTTGGCGAGATGCCAGACGAGGAAGCCCATGCCGATCAGGGGAGGACCCAAGCCGATCAGCGCGAGCACGGCGATAACCAGGAACTCCATATTGCCGATAGAGCCGATGGCGAGTAGGTGAGACATGTAGAATGCAGGCAGCTTGCGAAATCGTGGGGCGGCAGGCAAGACAAATGCTTTCCTCCAGGAAGCCTGAACCGCCCGTTGCAGCGGCAGGAACCTCCTCTACACTTGGCGCGCCGCTCCTCCTCCCATGACGAAATACAAATCCCAGATTGCCCTTGTTGCCGCCCTGGCCGTCAGCCTGGGGGTGTCGCTTTGTTCGGGTTCGATAGACGACTACTACCTCGACATCATGCTCAGCGCCGGGATCAACATCATCCTCGCCGTGAGCCTCAACCTGGTCAACGGCCACACCGGCCAGTTCTCGCTTGGGCATGCGGCTTTCATGGCGGTCGGCGCTTACGGTGCTTCCATCGTGACGTTGGAGATGGGGCATTCCATGGTGCGCGTGTTTGGCGGGGAGGGCTGGTTCGCTCATGCGATGACCTTCATGATTGCCCTCGGTGTCGGCGGTCTGTGCGCGGCATTGTGCGGTTGGATCGTGGGTGTTCCGTCCTTGAGGCTGCGCGGGGATTACCTGGCGATTGTAACTCTTGGCTTCAATGAAATCATCCGGGTCGTCCTGCAGAATACCAGCGGTGACGGGCCGTTTGGCGGTGCGCTGGGCCTGAAGGGCATCGAGCCCTACACCAACTTCTTCTGGGTCTTCGGTATCGCGGCGGTGGCTGTTTATGTGATCAGCGCGCTGGTGAATTCCACCTATGGGAGGGGCTTCCTGGCGGTGCGCGATGACGAGATCGCGGCTGAATCCATGGGAGTGAACACGGTGCGCTACAAGGTGATCGCCTTTGTCACCGGCTCGTTCTTCGCCGGCCTTGCGGGCGGGCTTTATGCGCACCTGCGCACGACGATTTCGCCGGAGGGGTTCAATTTCCTCAAGTCGGTGGATGTGGTGGTGATGGTGATCCTCGGCGGCATGGGCAGCACTGTGGGGGTCATTTTGGCGGCGGTGGTGCTCACCGTGCTCAATGAGTTCCTGCGCGATTTCGAGCAGTATCGCATGATTGTGTTTTCACTGCTGCTCATCATCATGATGATCGTGAGGCCGCAGGGGCTGCTGCCGGCGAGCCTGTTCCAAAGGAGGACGAAAGCATGAGCGCGAGCCTGCAACTCGATAACGTCACCATTCAATTCGGCGGTCTGCGCGCGGTGGGCGACCTGAGCTTCAGCATCAATCCGGGCGAGCTGATCGGCCTTATCGGCCCCAACGGCGCAGGCAAGACCACGGTGTTCAATCTGATCACCGGTGTGTACAACCCCACGGCGGGCAGCATCAAGTTCAACGACATCGCCATCCCCGGCCACAAGCCCCACCAGATCACGCGGCTGGGCATCGCGCGGACGTTTCAAAACATCCGGCTGTTCCCGTCGATGTCCGTCTTCGACAACGTGCGCACCGCCATGGTGATGCATCAGGTGCATGGCATCACGCACGCCCTGACGCGCGGCCCGGTCTATCACGACGAGGAGGCCACCATCGAGCGCGACATCCTCGACCTGCTCGACATCTTCAAGCTGCGCGACGCCGCCCATGTGGAGTGCAAGTCCCTCTCCTATGGTGACCAGCGCCGCCTGGAAATCATCCGCGCCCTTGCCACCAAACCGAAGCTGCTGCTGCTCGACGAGCCTGCGGCCGGCATGAACCCCACGGAGAAGGAGCAGCTCATGCACCTCATCCGTTTCATCCGCGACAAGTTCGACATCGCCGTGCTGCTCGTGGAGCACGACATGAAGGTCGTCATGGGCATCTGCCAGCGCATCGTCGTGATCGAGTACGGTGTCAAAATTGCCGAAGGAACGCCGGAGGAAATTCGAGGGAACTCGAAGGTGATTGAAGCATACCTGGGGGTTGAGAGCTGAGAGTTGAGTGATTGAGCAAGAAGAGATTTTGACTCATGTTTAACTTCGAGAAGCTGGAGGTGTGGCAGAAGGCGATTACATTCGCAGATACGGTCTATTCGCTGACTCGCACTTTTCCTGACAACGAACGGTTTGGGCTGACGTCCCAGATGCGTGGGGCCGCTGTCTCGGTTTCCTCGAATATAGCGGAGGGCAGTTCCAGATTCTCCAACAAGGAGTTCGTCCGCTTCATCGAATTCGCCACCGGTTCGGTTTTCGAGGTCGTCTCGCAGGCTCGAATCGCCATTCGGCAGGGATTCCTCGACCAGCCCGCGCATGAGACGCTTTGTCGTCTTGCAGAGGAGCAAACCAGAATGCTCAGTGGCTTGCGACGAACTCTTCTCGATCCAGAACAAGGCAATTAAACAGTCGTTGACCGCCTGTCTCTCAACTCTCAGCACTCAACTCTCAACTTCCTCCATGCTCGAAATCACCAATCTGGAAGTGGGCTACGGCTCCATCAAAGCCCTGCACGGCATCTCGTTGAAGGTGCCGGAGAAGTCCATTGTCACACTCATCGGCGCGAACGGAGCTGGCAAGTCCACCACACTGCGCGCCATTTCCGGGCTGATCAAGACGCGCGGCGGCAGCGTCCGCTACGATGGCGAGGACATTACGAACCTGCCGGCCCACAAGATCGTCGCTAAAGGCCTTTGCCATGTGCCCGAGGGGCGCATGGTGTTCGCCAATCTCACGGTTGAAGAAAACCTGCGCATGGGCGCCTACCTGCGCAACGACAAGGCTGGCATCGCGGAGGACATGGAATACGGCTTCCACATGTTCCCCCGGCTCAAGGAGCGCATCCATCAGCCCGCAGGCACGATGTCCGGCGGCGAGCAGCAGATGCTCGCCATCGCCCGCGCCATCATGAGCAAACCGCGCTGCCTTATGCTGGACGAGCCTTCGCTGGGGATCGCGCCGATGCTGGTGCGCGCGATCTTTGAACAAATTGTGGCGATCAACAAGGAGCGTGGCATTACGATTTTGCTGGTCGAGCAGAACGCCAATCTCGCGCTCGCCATCTCCAACCATGGTTATGTGCTGGAAACCGGCAAGGTGCTGCTGGAGGACAGCTCCGAAGCGCTGCGCAGCAACCCGCAGGTGCGCGCGGCTTATCTGGGAGGGTGATGATTTCGGCATGGCGAAGCGAAGTAGTCCGCGAGTCCCTGCGTGGCGTTGAGATGACCGGAGGGAGGAATCTGCGTCATTGCCAACCACAAACCGCGAGGGACTCGCGGACTTCTTCGCTTCGCCATGCCGAAATCATCACCCTCCCAGATAAGCCGCGCGCACCTGCGGG